>NZ_CAWNVW010000022.1:0-453965 GCF_963878025.1 Vibrio sp. 11986-1-5 | reverse complement strand
AAAATATCGAGTTCGCACATCTTGTTGTCTGGTTATTGATTTTTGGCGAAACCATTTGATCATACGACAAGATGTGTATCTACCTTAACTTGATGATTTTTATCAAAATCATTAGGGGATTCCTCAGAACGTTGCTTGCTGCACGCAAGCAAACCAAAGACTTTATGCCTATCCAAGATATGGCTACTGGCTTGTTTAAATCCACCTTGGATGGCGCCAATAATACCCTGACTGAGCGTATTAAACAGAATGAACGGCGGCATCAATTAAGGCTGAGCGAGCGTGAAGAACTGGATATTTTAGGGCTTGCCAAACGTCAATCCGGTCAGTTTGAGCAATTTACGCCGTTTTCGCGTGTGGTCGCAGAACCTTGGTTATCCTCTTTGAGCCCTGAACAACTCAATACCCTTCAATCTGATTATCAGCCATTTGTAAAAGCAGGCCTAGCCACAACCGTTAAGGGTAATGAGGATAGGTATCAGGCTTTCCCGTATGATGGCGAATACTTGTTTGCCAGCCGTATTGATCAAGAAAAAGGCCTAGATAAAGATTCAAAAAAGGCGCTGCTTGACTGTTTATCGACTATTGGCAAAGAGTCAGGCTCGCCAATGACCTACGGTGTGTTGCTTAAAGCGGATGGCGACCGCATGGGCGAGCTATTATCAAAGGCGAATCAAACAAAGGATTCAATCGCGATTTCAAAAGCGTTGCATCAATTTGCCACCGAAGTGCGCTGTGTGGTGCGTAAACAGGGCGGTCATGCCATTTATACTGGCGGTGATGATATTCTCGCTTTTGTTCCTCTTAATACCTCCTTGGTTTGTGCAAAAATGCTTGCTGAATTGTTTGCAAATAAAATGTCGGCTGTGAATGCTGAACTGAATCTAGTCGTTGAAACGCCACCCACATTATCCGTTGGTCTTGCCATTGGTCATTTCGTCCAGCCCATGCGACAACTGCGTCAACGTGCTATTCAAGCGGAAAAATTGGCGAAAGGAAATGGTCTTGCTAATCCCCGTAACGCATTAGCGATTCAGTTGGGGATTCGCTCTGGTTATGAGATTTCATGGCGCTGCCGCTGGGATGACAAACCAACGTTGGATGCTTTGCAAGCATTTGTGGCTGGCTTTAGAAAAGGCTTGCTGCCGACTCGCATAATGCAAGAGGTGTTGGCCATGTCCCAAGCCCTCAAGTGGACGAATTGTAAAGACGTTGAGAGTGAGGTTGGGGTTGGCATTCGCTTGAGTGAAATGGAGCGTATGCTCGCACGAGCCTCCTTTGCACACTCCTATTCAAAAGAGCAACTCGAACAAACTGATGAAGAGGACGAGCCGTCAGAAGGTAATAGCAAACGCACATTTAAAGACCAATTGGCATCGTTAAAGCAACAATTACGTGAGCAGGCGCAGGCTCAGTCATTAGATGAGCTCGCAAATATGCTGCGTATTGCACGTTGGCTGGCCGCGAAAACAGTGGCTGATTTAGGCAAGGAAGAAATCTCATGAACTACTTTGTATTAAGCCCTCGCGATCCATTGATTATTCGCTCTAGCCGTCCGTTTGAGGCAATCTCAGATTCCGAAGCGGCAAAATTTCCGCCTCCTTCGACTATTGCCGGGGCACTGCGGAATCTGTATGGACGCACAATTGGCATTGACTTCACGAATAACGATAAGCTGAAAGCACTACTTGAGGTGCCAGTGACTGGTCCATTAGCAGTGAAAACCCCAATTGACCAATCAACCGCTAACCTTGAACAAAAACATATTTTGGTACCGAAACCTGCGGATGCGCAGTATTTTTCGGTTGACGGTAATAATACAATTGTTGGGCTGCAACCTGCGCAGCCGAATGAAGACGAAGGGTGCGATCTACCAAATGGTTTACTCCCGCTATTTTTGTCACAAGATATTCAAGGTAAACCTGTTAGTGGCCCGAAATGGTGGGCGTTGGAAGACTTGCTGGCATGGCGAAGAGGCGAAAAAATCGTATTTTCAGATGTGAAAGCGAATGGTTGGACACCGACCGAACCCGATATTCGCACCCATATTGAGCGTGATAACATCACCTTAAATTCGCTAGAAGGGCAAATATTTCAAACCACGGGCCTCACCATGTGGCAGCAGCCAAGCGCAAATGAGGCCTTTCCTTGTGAGCAAGTGAGTATTTTGGCTGGGATTAATGGCAAGGTATCGCTCACGGCAATGAACTTAGGCGGCGAGCGCCGCTTAGCCGAGGTTTCAACGTGTGACTTATGGCCTGAACATCCACAAGACTTTGCCAAAGGCATCATCAACGCGGGCGGATTAACTCTGACATTTCTTACCCCAACGATTTTTAACGCGGGCTGGCGTCCGGCTTGGATCGATGAAAATACCCTAACGGGTACGCCGCCAGGGTGTGAAACATTGCAGTTAACACTCAAAGCTGCCGCGTTAGAACGCTGGCAACCGCAATCTGGCTGGGATCTCGCCAGTAATAAACCCCGCGCCAGCGAGCGCATGATCCCCGCAGGGGCAACCTATTGGTTTGAAATAATTCAAGAAAACGTGACAGAGCAAGATATACAACGACTGTGGATGGCGCACTTGTGCGATGACAAACAGCACAACTTAAATGGCTTTGGACTCACTCTTCCCATGGCGTACTCATGGAACGAACAATAGAATTCAGTAAGGATAATGACATGTCTTTTAAACACTATCACCTTGTGACACAAACCAATTTGCACTGTGGCTCTGGCCAATCCGTTGGGATTGTCGATCAGCCGATTATTCGCGAACGTGCGACCAACCTGCCGATAGTCCCAGGTGCGACCATTCGAGGTGTATTACGGGCGCATTTATCTACTGATGGTAAAGAGTCAGCGTTGATAAAGTCGTTATTTGGTCCAAACAGTAAGGACGGTTCGGAAAGTTTTGTAGGAGCTATGTCTATTACTGATGCGCATCTGTTACTACTGCCTGTGCGCAGTTTGTATGGCATTGTGGCCTATATTACTTGCCCCTTTATTTTACGACGCTATAAAAAAGAGCTTAAGTTACCTATTGAACTGCCTGCTACAGACACAGCAAAAGCACGTTATGCTAATGAAAACAAAAACGTCGCCTCAGATAAGGTGGTGTTTGAAGAGCTGGATATTGAGGCTGTGAAGTGTGACAAGGCGCAACAATGGGCCAAGCAGTTATCAGAAATCATCTATGACAAAGATGAAACGGCTAAAACCGATTTCCAACAACATTTTGTCATTGTGCCCGATGATGTGTTTGCCTATTTAGCTGAAACTGCCACTGAAATTCGCACCCGTATTCGTATAAACCTAGAAACCGGTGTGGTAGACGGTGGCGCATTATGGACAGAAGAAAGCCTGCCTGCCGAGAGCGTTTTGTGGGGCCGTTATAGCTTGAATGAACGTGCCCAAGGTTATTCGGTAGAACACGCCGACGAGTTCAATAAACAGGCAAATTCCGTTCTATTGCAAATGGGTGGCAATGCAGGGGTAGGAAATGGCTTAGTGCAATTGATTATGCAGGAGGCAAAAAAATGATATTAAGAAACCAAGTCATTGCCCAATCAGCCTATTCCTCAGTGGTTGCCATTAAAGGCCCAGAAAATGAGAAAAAAGAGCGAGAAGAGTTGCTTAAAAATTACGCCACCATTGCTCATAAACTGCCTACCATGATTTTGCAAAATGGCTTAGCCCAAGCTACTGGTTTTTTGTTGGCAAAGTCAGCAAAAGAGGAGTCAGTAAAAGAAAAGGCCCATACAGAAATGCTCAAGCACTTACTAGCAGCGTTTCAAGAAATTGATGGGGACTTCAAACATGTGCAAAACAACGAAAAATTTCATAAAACAATCATTGAATCTAATCTCACGCAGATTATGCGCTATACCCGTGAAGCACTGGAAATTGCAGGCTGGCTGCGCCGTTATGTTCAAGGAATCTTAAAAATAGGGCCAGATGGCAATCCTTTGGAAGAGTGTGTGAAAAAACAGGAGGTACAGCGATGACCTGTTTAGTTCGTAATGACATAAAAGTTGCTTTTAGCCAAAGGGAAAATGTAAATCCGAGTCTTTTACTGCAAAAAGGCCAGCTTGACGCTAATCAGAAGACAGCGCATTTAGAAGAAATCGTAAAACTGCCCGCTTCATCTGAGTACAAAAGCGCCTTTAACCGCTGGTTTGACCTCATCCAAGACGAAAATCGCTTTAGCCAAACCGCCATGACGCTAGAAAACCGCTTATTAATTGGCTTAACGGGCAATGCTACATTAGAAACCGGCTGTAGCTTAAGCCGTAACTACGGCATGCCGTATATTCCGGGTTCGAGTGTGAAAGGCGTTGTTAGAGCGTGGGCAAATCAACATTTGGCAGGGCATAGCGATGAATTCGAACAACTGTTTGGTACCGCCGATAGTGAGCAGCTTTATCGAGTATCGGGCTTAGTCACTTTTCATGATGCGTGGTGGATACCTGCAGAGGGGGCTAAACCTTTTGTGCTCGATGTAGTCACCACACATCATCAAGCCTATTACAACGGCAATCAGGCGGAACCATCTGATAAAGACAGCCCGATCCCGAATCATTTATTGGCCGTGAAAGGCAGTTTTTTATTTGTGCTCGAAGGTGAGCCAGAACATATCAAGCTCTGCCAGAGCATGTTGATCAAAGCATTAGAGAGCAATGGTATCGGTGCCAAGACAGCGGCGGGTTATGGGTATTGCAAAGATAACACTGAACTTTTAGAGAGGCTAATTGATGACTCATTAAAACGGCCTAATTTAAGCTCAAAGATTCGTGCTCAAAGAGAAGCACAGAAACAGAAAGCTGTTGAAGAGGAGTGGTCCAAAGGTATTAGTCAGCTGACAGAAAATCAGCTTATACAGATGTTTAGTAAGGATTTGAAGAAGACACAAGAGCGTGATGATTTGCAAGACTTAATAGAAAAGGTAAAGCAACACCATTGCGAGGTTATTGAGTCATGGAAAAATGAAACCAAGAATAGCTCTAAAAATCGTTATAAAGCCTATCAATTTTTAAAAGGGGAGCAAGAATGAGTTATTTAAAACGAACTTGGCCTTTTTGGCTAGTTGTGTTTCTTTTACCTTTAGTGGCTATTTTTATTTCTGGAAAGTATGGGAATCATATTGTCATTCAGTCGATTAATGATGGAGTTAACTATTATTTCAATGGTGAATTTATACGGACATTAGTGATTTCCATATCGACCAGTTTGATTGCGGCAGGGATTGTTTACCTCTTTATTGACAAAAAATTACGTGAATTGTTGGCACATGATGAAGTGATTACGGTTATTTTGAGGACGGATAAGGGAACAGAAAAAAAATGTCCGCCAATGAGTCGTAAAGATTTCTGTCGTCAAGAAGTTCTTGGGTATCTTGGTATGTTGGGGGGGCCAGAGCGTTTTACACTGAATTCCATGAAGAAACCAGAATTTGGTAGGCGTATCTTAGAAATCCAGCAGGGCAAGGGTAATGATGAACTCGTAATAACGTGTACTGAAGATGAGTTTAAACAGTTTACCTCTGATTATCGTGAGAGTGATGATATCACGGTCATTTTACGATCTGAGACTGGCAAAGATATAAAATGTTCGCCAATGCCAAGAAAAGATTTCAGTCGTGCCGAAGTGCTCGGTTACATTGGAATGCGCAGTGGTGCGCAACGCTTTGAAATTGCCAGTTTGAAAACACCAAAATTTGGCGAAAATATTTTGAAAACAATTAAGAGTAAAGGCTCGCAATCCTTTATTGTGGATTGTACTGATGCAGAAATGGAGCAGTTTGGCACTGAATGCGAGAACGGTTCTAACACCTAGAATCACGGAGTAGCTATGGATTCATATATTGACATACATTTGCGACCTGATGCGGAGATGAATGAAGCTGAATTGGGCAGTAAAGTGTATACGAAGTTTCACAAAGCATTGGTTAAGTTAAATACCAATAAAATTGCAATTAGCTTTCCAGAAGCAAACCTAAAGCTTGGGCAGTTGTTTCGTGTGCATGGTTCGGTAAGCTTATTGAATGATCTACAAAGTTTATGCTGGTTAGGGCCTCTCGTCGGTTATTGCCAAATCAGTGAAGTGTTAAGCGTTCCTGAGCAAGTTCAATACCGGGTGATCTCAGCTAAGCGGCGTAATTTAAGTGCTGCGAAGCTGCGCCGTTTAATTGCACGAGGGAGTATCAATAAAGAAGGTGAGCAGCGCTATAAAGAGAAGATGCTGAGCCAGAGTATTAAAGCACCTTATCTTGACTTACAGAGTGGCTCTACAGGGCAAAAGTATCGTAAATTCTTTGAGTTTGGTGAAATGCGGTCAATACCAATATCTGGAAAGTTTGATTCCTATGGATTAAGTCAGTCAGCTACCGTTCCTTGGTTTTAATGTTGTCGAGGGAAGCTTTCGTTAAATTTATTTTTACTACGTAAAAAAGGCATTTTTACCCTTTATTTTTGCTCTTTAAAAATAAGCTTTAAATACAATGAGTTACAATAGGCGCTTTTTAATAAGGTAAAAATGCAATTTTTATCCTAACTAACTGTTGTAACTTATTTTTATTGATTTATTCTATAGTTCACTGCCGCACAGGCAGCTTAGAAAATTTGACGTCCTTTTTTTGGGGGCCGATGATTGTTCACTGCCGCACAGGCAGCTTAGAAATGTCTTGGGGTCATGGGCTTCCAACGTCAAAAGTTCACTGCCGCACAGGCAGCTTAGAAACTCACGAAGCGCAGGAACGACTTCGAACCAAAGTTCACTGCCGCACAGGCAGCTTAGAAATGTTTTGGGGTCGTGGGCTTCCAACGTCAAAAGTTCACTGCCGCACAGGCAGCTTAGAAAGTGGCTATCGGCTTCGAAGTCGATATTCACGGGTTCACTGCCGCACAGGCAGCTTAGAAATAGAGCGACCGCTTCGTTAGTAAGACCTTTGAGTTCACTGCCGCACAGGCAGCTTAGAAAAACAGAACCACCGCCCGAACTAAGCCTCTCCAGTGAAGCCAGCAAAGAAAAGTAACTTCACCAGCAGAGGTAAAAATAACAATGGGGAGCATCACGCTCCCCATTCTTTTTTGCTTCTATACACCAGTTTGAAGGTATATGTTATCGATAAAAAAACACTCTTGACCTTGGTAGAGCCAACTTCATATAAGACTCGAATAGTATGACCATTCACAGACTCCAATCAGAGATAAAAAGGCTGCCTGCTTAAGTAAAGCATCATACTTTTTCCCAAAAAAATCCCGGTAAGTCATCATTTAATACAAACCATTTTTTGAATATCTACTAAGTGTTGTACTCGATTCGTCGTGGTGAAAGCGTTACAACATCACAAATAGCAAGCAGATTGGATCTTTCTGATAGTTGGGCAAGCACACTTCTGAAAGAATTAAACCGCAAATTGTTTCTTAGTCGGCGAGGCTGTACTCGGCAGTGCGGAGGTGTTGAGTTCGTGTATTCGCTTCATTCATCCCTATATCATTAGGGTAAAAGGTACTTTCCAGCCCCAATCCCATGCAAACGAGGGCAACCCACGGGAAATGAAAATTTTTTGGTGATCTAAGTCACCACCGCCAAGGTTGATGTTAGGGCATGTATTTGAATATTTGATACGATACGTGATGCGTAACGATGCATTAATTTATGGTCTATAGGGTAGTCCCACCGAGAAAATGATGAGTGCGACTAATCTGATTTAGAAAAAGGCGTAGAACGGTTCTGCATCTCAAGTCAAATACCATTAATTATGATTACACTCTTTGAATATAGGCTCTTAAAATGGCGAATATAGGTTTTTGTTCCATTGGTCCGACAAAACTATCCTCTAAGAGCAGGAGGGGTATTGAGGAAATTAGAAGTATCATTGAACAAGGTAATCTATTCGCTACTGCTTTAGCTTCTATTCCTATTTATCAGATATTTATGACGCCCTCTGTTACGAAAAGTGCCTTCGAAACGGGAGTGACCATTCGTGAGTATGATTGGGAGTTATTTGCTGACGCATTAGGTGCTGCTCCCAAACTAGTCCGTAGTCAGATTTATCGAGTGGCAGAGCCTTTAACATGGTATACGTCTGGTAAGGAGCAAGAATTTTGGAGATGTGTCAGTGATTCAGCGTTATAAATATTTCATAGTTTTATTGGTTATATTTTTGTTTGGGTGCAATTCATCAGTTCAGCAGCTAAGCCAAGACTGGGAATCAGTCTACAACCATTGTACTGACCTAGAGCTTGGTAACGAGGCAGACTTTGTGACTACATCTTGGTTTGATGAACTTGATCTTGAAACTCAAAAGCAGGTCGCTTTGTACGTTTACCAAACCAATTTTTACGCTTGCCACTCTCAGAAAACTGTTGATTTCAGATCACAGTTAGAAAAGCTTGGGGCGAAAGAAAAGTTAAAATACTATCAAGGTATAGGTGTATTTGATACACCAAACACAAGCTTGGTTCAGGGGGTGGATAAAGAGGTCTTGAATAAGTTAATTGAAGCGCAACCTCAAAACCTAAACTTACGACATATTGGGATTCAATTAGGTTTCCGTAATTAGAACGATAATAGAAAGTTAGCGATACTATTCACGCCTTTGATATTGAAGTTTGTGTTTAATCGGTCTTAAATGATCCCTCAAAAACTTACTGTATAATACCACCTTAATGCCACCCTAATTACACCCACAAAATACTCAGGTATTATAAGTGCATGTAATTTATAGTTAAAATAGCTTTTTATGGCATTTAAAACGGCGAAACCCCGATGTTGGTAGCATCGGGGTTTCTAATTTTTTAGATGATTTGGATGGTAAGGCCAAAAAATCTTATTTATGCAAAAGGGTGGATTTTATCCAATTAATTCCTTGGTAGGGAATTAGATACGGATGAAGTCCATGTGCTCAACTTTTGGCTTGAACACGTGACGCTGAACGTCTTGAGGCTTAACTTTAACTTCAGCACCATCGATAACTAGAGTAATTGCTTCGTAGAACTCTGGCTTATCCATTTGGTTGATGACGTCATCGTGTTTTAGTGCGATAGATACTGGCGCAGCTTCACCACCGTAAACGATAGCAGGAAATAGACCAGCGTGACGTAGGCGGCGGCTCGCACCTTTACCTAGTTCAGTACGCACTACTGCATTGAATTTCATAGTATTTACTCTCAAATTAGTAAAAAAATAATCAGTGTGACAGCATCAATGCGACCTTGTGCTGTCGTAGCGTTTTGTTAGCGATAAATAATCATTCCCAAAACGAGCGCGGATACTAACATTCTACGTTAGGATGAGCAATAAAAATGATGCGTTATACTCGACAATCACCTGTGTGACTAATTGCTGAGTTCATCAGCAAAAATTTTATCTCTTAGCGTCCAAAATCGGCCGTTTTTTCGTGCGATGACGAATTGTGGTGGTCGAAAACGGTGTTGATGATCGACAACTTTATTTGGCGATGCGGCTTCAAAGGTTCGATGTTTATCGGCCAGATGAGGGCGTACAAAACGCTGCTTGAAAATAGCTTTTTGTTTTGGGGTTGTGAGTGACCAAAATTCGTGCACTTGAGCGTTATTTTCACCGAGGTAAGTAACGCGAAGGTGGTTTTTTCCTTTGCTGTCTTTATGAATGCTGAATGTCATGGAGAGGCATTCAAATACTAATGCATCTTTTAAGTTTAATGCCTCTTTAAGTTTTTTATCAGGATCCACTAAAGTCGCTTGGCATTCGTGACAAATTCGCGCCGCGATATCGTTATCAGCGCCACATTCGTTACAATATTTGGCTCGGAAACGATAACCACAATGTTCACGCTCTGCGGTCTCTTTATCTTCAAAATAGCCTTGGCAGCGTCGTCCATAGTGTTCGAGAAGAAAACCGTTAGCGTCCAGTTTCCCCCAAAAGTTATTATTAAAGCCACAGGCAGGGCAAGGAATAGTAATGATTTCACTATTGGAGTCGGGTTTCGGGTCGCCGACTTCAGGCTGATACAGGTCGTACTGGTTACCTGCATAATCGAGTACCAAACATTCGGTTTTTCCCGGAGCGAGACGTAAACCTCGACCAACGATTTGCTGATATAAGCTCACCGACTCGGTGGGCCTTAAAATAGCAATTAAATCGACATGTGGGGCATCAAAGCCGGTGGTCAATACTGAAACGTTGACTAAGAATCGGATCTCTTGCTGTTTGAAACTGTGGATGATTCGATCACGCTCTTGTGATGAAGTATCGCCAATGACTAAGGCGGATTGTTGTTCAGGCAGTAAACTGAGGATCTCTTGGGCGTGACGAACGGTTGCAGCAAAAATCATCACGCCTTTCTTGTTCTCCGCTAACTGAATAATTTGTTGAACAATTTGCGGTGTCGCACGCTTTGATTGCTCGATAACCAGATCGAGTTCAGATTCTTTATATCGTCCAGTACTCGTTGGGCTTAGCTGAGAAAAATCGTAACTAAGAATGGGCGCATCAATGAGTCTTGCTGGCGTCAAGAACCCTTCATCCAATAAATAATGAATGGGTAACTCAAAGATGCAGTCTTTGAAAAAACGGGTCTCTTCACTGCGTACTAAACCACGAGTGTGGTATTGGTAGATCCATCCCATGCCCAGCCGATAAGGAGTCGCCGTTAGGCCGAGTACTTTCATATTAGGATTAAGTGCTAATAGGTGACTGATCACTTTTTGATAGCTACTGTCTTTATCATCGGGTACTCGATGGCACTCATCAATGACGAGTAATGAATATTGCTGTTGAAAAGCGGATAAATTTCGTACCACAGATTGCACTGATGCAAAAACGACAGAGTGATCGTTTTCTTTTCGTCCCAGCCCAGCAGAAAATATTCCGCCAGTCAGTCCATACCCTTCATATTTAGCGTGGTTTTGTTCTACCAGTTCTTTAACGTGAGCAAGGACCAATACTCGTCCTTTGGCTAAACGTGCTAATTCAGCAATCACTAAGCTTTTCCCAGCACCGGTAGGCAGAACAATCACCGCAGGCGTGCTGTGTTGGCGAAAATAATGGATGACCGCTTTGACGGAATCGGCTTGGTAAGGTCGTAAGGTATACATAAAGGCAAGGATTAATTATGTGAAATAGTTCAACTATTTTGAGTGAGGCTTGTATAATACCTGACTTCAAGCAGATGAGGTATTCATGCGTTTAGATAAATTTTTGTGTGATGCGCTCGGTACCACACGTAAAGAGTCGACTCAACTTTTAAAAAGTGGCGATGTAACGGTCGATGGTATCGTTCGTAAAAGTGGTTCATGTCAAGCCACGGAATTGTCGCAAGTGGAGTGGCAAGGCCGAGCGCTGACGTTAAGTGGCCCTCGTTATATTATGCTGCATAAACCACAAGGTTATGTATGCTCTCATGAAGATAGCTTCAATCAAACGGCCTTTGTGTTACTCGATGAAGCCAATCAACGTGATTTGCATTTTGCCGGCAGGCTAGATGTTGATACGACGGGATTAGTGTTAATTACCGATGATGGGCAATGGTCACATCGGGTCACTTCTCCTAAACACCATTGTGAAAAAACCTATCGTGTTTGGCTCGCGGATCCGATTACCGACGAGTATACTGAACAGTTTGCTAAGGGGATTGAGTTACGCGGTGAGCGAGCTTTAACTCGACCTGCTCAGCTTGAAGTGATTGATCAAAAACAGGTTTTATTGACTATTCACGAAGGTAAATACCATCAAGTGAAACGCATGTTTGCTGCTCTAGGCAATAAGGTGGTCGGGTTACATCGTGAACGGGTAGGGGATATTGTATTAGATCCTTCTCTTGAACCGGGAGAATCTCGCTATTTGACCGAGTCCGAAATCGCTTCTGTCTGGAACTGAACCACTTTTCTGCTCTGCATTTCTGATGAGCAAACGTGTACTCGAGACCTTCTATTTTGCTGAGTGTAGACATATGCTGCAGATCAGCAACGTCAATAGGGTGGATACAGAAACCTTATTGACAAGGATTCAATCCTATTTATTGATAAAACGAACGGAGACTTATGACTTCCAATAATGCCCCTGCTAAATATGATGCTACTAGCCTTGGCTTCTTGCTGTTTATTGTGCTGGGTGCTATCGGCGCATTAACCCCGCTGGCTATCGACATGTATTTGCCTGCGATGCCCGCTATCGCCAGAGATTTAGGGACGACTGCTGGCTCAGTACAATTAACGTTAACGGCTTATACAGCGGGTTTTGCCATCGGGCAATTATTACACGGTCCATTAGCGGACAGCTATGGACGTCGCCCCGTGATGTTGTTAGGGATATTTTTATTTGCGGTTGCGTCCGTGTTTAGTGCCACAACGCATGGAATTGAAGCATTAACTTATATTCGTGCTGCTCAAGGGTTTGCTGGTGCGGCGGCTGCAGTCGTGATTCAGGCGGTGGTGCGCGATATGTTTGATCGGGAAGATTTTGCTCGCGCGATGTCTTTTGTCACTCTGGTGGTCACACTCGCGCCATTAGTCGCCCCATTGATTGGTGGACACTTAGCCGTTTGGTTTGGTTGGCGATCCATTTTCTGGGTGTTAGCAATGTTTGCTGTGGTCGTCATGGCGATGGTTGTTTGGAAAGTGCCAGAGACACTCGCGGTAGAAAATCGTCAGCCATTGCGTTTCATGAGCACGATGAAAAACTATGCCCAACTGTGTCGTAATGGGCAGGCTATGGGGCTGATTTTTGCGGGAGCTTTTTCATTCTCTGGGATGTTTGCTTTTTTGACAGCAGGCTCTTTTGTTTATATTGATATTTTTGGTGTAACTCCAAACCAGTTTGGTTATCTGTTTGCACTCAATATTATTGCGATGATCGCGATGACCAGTATCAATGGTCGATTTGTACGACGCGTTGGTTCTCATGCCATGTTACGCTTTGGTTTGTTCATTCAGTTATTGGCCGGTGTCGGTCTATTTGTCGGCTGGACTCTCGATTGGGGTTTATGGGGAACCGTTCCTTTTGTTGTATTATTTATTGGTACTATTTCAACCATTGGTAGTAATGCAATGGGGCTATTGTTGAGTGGGTATTCTCGAATCGCGGGTACGGCTTCCTCTTTGGCGGGGACATTGCGTTTTGGCACTGGCTCATTGATTGGTGCCGTCGTTGCCTCAATGCCAAGTGATGTCACTTGGCCAATGATTTTAGTGATGGCGGCATGCTCGGTTTTGTCGGCTGGTTTTTATTGGACGTTGGGAAGAAACGCATAGTGTCGAGTTATCATTTAGAAATTCAGAAAGTTGTTAATAGTGCTTTGCAAGAATTAGCACAAGAACATGCCGCAGGAAAATTAGCGGATGCTCCAGTAGCAAACAACCACTTTTTAGTACATTGGGTCTCGAAGGCGTTAAAAAGCCAACGTTTTCAACGTTGTGTTGGCGATGACTTAACCGCTTGGCAAAAAGCCGGACGTTCGAAGGGAAATCAGTCGGGGTTATTGCTCCAATTTCGACGTATTTCCGCGTTTTATGCACGGTTCTTTAATGATCATGCTGATAACGATTTGACCGATAAGAAAATTGAAGCCTTTTTGGATGAGATGGAACAAGCAGGTTGGGAGGTCTCGACTTCTGAGCCGCTGGTTGGCTGTGGAAAAATACAAATTTTTACCGATGGTCAGAACTCTTTAGCGCTGTGTTCGGTTCAATGTGATGCCTGTTTTGACGGTGAAATGCTGGTTAAACCGATGAGCTGGTTTGTGCGTGGTTTTCATGCTGAATTTGTTGAAAAAGCTTCTGCCGCAGGGTTTATGGTTCATAAACGTACGGATTATAAATCGAATGTTAAATACCACGGAGAATATCTGATTTTTCCGGGAAATCAGGGAACACAATTAGCGGAAATTCCCCTTTCATTTCAAGTGGCCTAATTGTGCGCTTTTTAGCCTAAACGAAAGCGACGGCTAGGCCGTCGCTTTGCAAAGCATAAAATCTGCTTTAATTATCTGACACCAATCACTGCTCTATCTCGGTTCATTGAGACCAACCAGCTGCGACTTTATTGACTAAAGTGGATTCGTTCTAAACTTTCTACACGTCGTAAATCTCGTTCGGAGAATGAGTTGCGCCGCAGTTCGTCCAGTTGGGCGTGCTGTTGCTCAGGGTGAGCGGCTAGGCGCTTAACGATAGTTTTCCTCTGCTCAAGATAATATTGCCATTGCTGTTCAAACTGCTGCCTTGACTGGCCAAGGTGATTAAGACGCTGAATGGTTTCTTCATCCACTAACTCCTTCAAAGCCAGATAGTGATCTTGTGGGTCTTGTTTGTCCAGTGTAAGGACTGCGGTTAATAAACGGTGGTTATGTTCATTACGTTGAATGTAGTCCGGTTGTTGTTTTATCTGTTCATCCCATAAGCGTTGTGCTTTTTGTTGTGAATAGATTTCAAACAGTTTTTTCTTATCAATCGCAAGCTGACGGATGCGGTTTTCTTCTATAAATAAAGATTGTTGTTCGCTAGAAAAATGAACATCTTGTAGATGAACGATTTTGTCATGCAGACGCTGCCAATCGGCGGCCAATCCGTTTAATGATGAAAAGCTTAACTTATCCAGAGCCTGTTGGTAGGCGGTTAATTGATGAAATAGCGGCGCATCAATACTGATGTTTTCGTCAATATAATCGGTAAATTGCTGTTGTAATAAGTTAAGATCAACCTGCTCCATCTCCGACACCAGATAATTCAGCAAATCGCGAGGGGAGGAAAGATCGACTTCGCTTTTCAGTACCATCGGTGGTTGTTTATCCGCGGGTTTATTATTATCACGGAACAGTGATAGTGACAGCGTCACTGTCAGTGCTCCGAGTAATAAAATAAAGGTCATTCGTTTATAGCGCATGACTACAGTCCAAGTTGTTGTAAACGATTGGCATGTTGGCGATAAAGAGTAACAGGTGAAATTTCAAAAAGATGGCGAATGCCTAACAGTCCATTAACTTCATCGAGATGATTCATTTTATAGTGAGTACCAATCACTTGACCAAGATGGCTACTACAGACGGAGACGAGGCCATCATTGGGCTCATCAAAAGCGAGGCTTAGAATACCTATAGGGATGTCAGTTGGATCCAGCAAATTAGTGATCGCTGATGAGCCTGTCCAAGAAAAATAGTGGACCCCATTACTGGCGACGGCTTCACCCTGTCCACAATAGGTTGTTGGTACACCCTCTGGATAATGGCGATTAAAAGCCAGTGAGCCTTCGGTGGTTAAAGTATCGAGTGCGGCTAAGGCATCTTGTTCTAAACCTTTGCCACCGGAGAGTAAGTTGATCAACGCAACAAAGCTATCGGTTATTTTGACCGCTAAGGCTTCAGAAATGGAGTCTTCCGGCACGGTATTTCTCACGATATCAGCAACTCGTGAACCCCAATTAACGCCACCAACACTGGTGACAGAGGCAACCAGATCCGGGCGAACTGAGGCAACATAGCGAGCGGTTGGGCTGCCTTGGCTATGACCAATAAGATTGACTTTCTCTTTGCCAGTCAAGGCTAAGATGGTTTCAACTTGCGCCAGTAGTTGCTCGCCTCGTACTTCTGAGCGGTTAGCGGCAGCCACTTGCGCGGTAAATACGGTAGCGCCATCTTTGCTTAGTGCATGGGGAATACCGTAGAAATAGTCTATTTTGGCGATGCTATCAAAGCCGAAAATGCCATGGACGAGTACTAATGGGTAGCGAGTTTCGGTATAACCACTATTGGCTAATGTCGCTGGGGCATGAAGGGAAAATAGTCCAATACAGAGTATACCTATCCATCGATATATGACGTTCACATTGATATCCTTATGTTATTTGTTTTTTAGTTGGCATTGATTTTATCAATGTAAAATAGTTTCAATTTCTCACTCTGTCGAGGGTTTTCGCTGTGATTGTGACGCTGATAACTCGTCATTTTCTGAGTGGTTCTCATGAGCTTATTTGGTCGCTTTTTTAACGATCGCACGAACCATGCCTTTAAAAATAAATAGATGCGCAGGCATCATGACAAACCAATAGAGAAGACCGAGAAAACCTTGTGGATGCCACCAAGCGGTAATGGTCAATTCACGTTGCTGACCAAGATCTTTAATTGCAAACTCTAAGCGGCCTAATCCTGGTCCTTTCATACCAAACAATAAAGATAAAAAGCGTGGCGGTTGACAGCGAATGACCTTCCATGAATCAATAAAATCACCGACTTGCAACTCGGTTCCTTGTGGGGTGCGTCGAATCGGCTTTCCTCCACCAAAGAATACATCGAGCCATTCACGGGTTCGCCATAATGGATTAGCAAAAAAATAGCCTTGGTGGCGCTGCCCCATGGTTTTGACCACGGCCCATAACTGTTCTGAACTGGCATCGGTGGTTATCGTAGCGCCAGTGTGCTTCGGGTAAAATCCAAATCCCGGTTGCCAGCGCTGCATAGCGCCGGGATCAAATCCCCAGACGTTACTGCGTACAAAAGTGCCTTCTTGTTCGATGGTGGATTTCACCGCATCGTAGAAATGGATCATCGTTTGTGGATAGCGCTGCTCAATAGCCTCGTTATTCGCAATAAAATCATGGGCAAGGCCATCTAATAGGGCTCGTCCAATGCTTGAAGGCACCGAGGTGACTAAACCAAGCCAGTATGAAGCCATTCTCGGAGTGAGTAAGCTGGTAGACCAAAGCCGAAAAGGTTTATTGGCTAATTGACAAATAATCTCAAACTGTTGGCGGTAGGTGAGGGTATCGGGGCCACCAGCTTCAAATTGTTGATGCTGAGTGGGCGTTTCTTGAGCAAGAGCCAGCAGATAATGATTAAGATTGCTTAACGCAATCGGATTGGCTTTTGAATCAACCCATCGTGGTGTGATCAGAATGGGTAAGTTATAAACAAAATCACGCATGATCTCGAAAGCCGCCGATCCCGGGCCAATAATGACTCCTGCTCTTAATTCGGTAATGGGGACGTGACTTTGCCGTAAAATTTCGCCGGTTTTTTGTCGAGCGGCTAAATGGTCAGAATGGCCGGATAGGGGTTGCAAGGCACTAAGATAAATGACGTGTTTTACTTGGCTCTGTTGTAAAGCATCGCGCATATTCGTGGCCAGCGATAATTCGTAGTTAATGAAATCGTCGCCTTGAGCCATGCCGTGCACCAAAAAATAGACTAAATCTGCTTGTTTGACCCAGTGGCAAGTTTGTTGTGGGTCGGCTAAATCAAGATAAATAATGGTTAAATTGTCGTGCTTAGGAGTACGGTCAGTAAAATAATCGACCTGCCGAGCCGCCGCAGTGACCTGATAACCTTGTGCCAGCAATAAAGGGATAAGTTGGGAGCCGACATAACCTGAAGCACCTAATACTAATACTTTTTTCATTTTTATTCCTTTGGATAGGTTAAGGCTTGAGCGTATAATCCTCGACCATATTGCTAAACCTTTCTTACTCGACGTTGTAGCGATACCACTTGGTGCATTGTGTTTACTCAGACGGTGAGCCATGATGGTGATTGATACGACTGAGTTTGCCTTTTTTGATCCATGTTTGCCATTGAGGTGCTCCGTTGTCCGTTGTTTCACAAGTGATATATTACACCAAAGGTGACTTTCTTCGTCGCCTGATAGCGATTGCTTTACCGATTACTTTGCAAAGCATCATGTTTTCAAGCCGTGGCTTAGTGGATGTGTTGATGCTGGGGCAACTGGGTGAAGCAGAAATAGCGGCGGTTGGTGTAGCAGCAAGAGCGACGTTTGTGACCACGATTATGCTCGTGGGAGTCACGACAGGAGGTGCGCTGTTAACTGCTCAGTATTGGGGCGCGGCGAATAAACAAGGAGTGAGAGAAAGTACGGCTTTGACTTGGTTGGTTTCGATGCTGTTTGCGGTATTGACGGTGGGTTTATTTTTGTTTTTCCCACAGCAAATTATGGCATTGACCACCGATTCGGATTTGGTTAACCAGTTGGGCAGTCAATATCTGATTATTACCTCTTTTAGCATGTTAGCGGTTGCCTGTGTCAGTAGCATGGCCGTTGGCCTACGTGCGATGCATAAGCCTGGCATTAGTACCTTTTTCAGTGGTATTGGTATTTTGGCCAACGTATTTTTGAATTGGGTACTGATTTTCGGCAAATTAGGTTTTCCCGCTCTCGGTATTCAAGGGGCAGCGATAGCAACCTTACTCAGCGGTTTTCTTGAAGTTGGCTGTTTGTATGGTTACCTATATTGGAAAAATCATCTATTAGCTTTTGGATTACGTGATGTAAAAGCGGTCATGGTTTGGCAGACCATTGAACGATTTTTGCGTCTATCACTACCAACAACGTTTAACTTTTTGGCATGGGCCGGAGGGTTATTTGTTTATCACGCCATCATGGGTCAAAGTGGAGTGCAAGGTCTGGCTGCTTTATCGGTCATGACGCCTGTCGAATCCATCTCTTTGAGTTTTTTGATTGGGATGTCCAATGCAGCCGCGGTACTTATTGGTAACCAGTTGGGTGCGAAGCAATATTATGCGGTCTATTATCAAGCGATTGGCGTCACGGTGCTCAGTTTACTGTCAGGTATACTGGTGGCGATGGTCTTATTTATTGTGCAGATCCCTATCTTAAATGCTTTTAGTGCCTTGACCGAAGAAACTCGTCTGTTGGCAGAAAAATTCATTGTTATTTTAAGCCTTGGTATTATCTTGCGCTCCGTTCCGATGACGGTGATTGTGGGGGTGCTTCGTGCTGGTGGCGACGTCAAATTTTGCCTTGGCCAAGATGTAGTGGCGCAGTGGATTATTGGGATTCCTCTCGCGGCGATTGCCGCTATTTATTTTAACGTCAAACCTGAATGGATTTATTTGTTATTTCTAGTTGAGGAAGTGATTAAATGGGCGGGGTCATTATGGCGAATGATCAGTAAAAAATGGATGCGAAATTTGATCGGAAACTAGACACATAACAACAAGTTGGTGCAATTGTATTCATATTATGTGATCTGTAGCCAAAATACTTCCTACCTGAAGGGATTTAGTGTAGATTCTCAATCCTATTTTAAGCAACGGTGTGAGCGGTTTAATGTTACAGCTGATAGACCTGAGCAAGGGTTTTGTGGATGGTGATGAGTTCCACCCTGTGTTACAAGGTGCAGAGTTGACGTTAAATCAAGGAGATCAGTTGGCATTAATGGGTGAGAGTGGCTCTGGAAAAAGCACCTTGCTTAATTTGATCGCTGGTTTAGATAGTGTCGACTCGGGAGAGATTTGGTTTCCCGGCTTTGCTATGCATAATACATCGGAGCATAAACGTACCGCTTTTCGTCGTAATAATATTGGTCACATTTTCCAACAGTTTAATCTGTTGCCGACCTTAAATGTCGCCGACAATATTCGCTTCTGTCGTCAGCTCAAAGGGCTACCCGAAGATCAAGAGTTGCTAAGACAAATTCTCTCATCATTAGATTTAATGCCATTATTGGGGCGTTATCCTGAAGAGGTGTCGGGTGGGCAACAGCAACGTGCAGCCATTGCTCGTGCTTTGTATATGGAACCAAAAATTCTTTTAGCGGACGAGCCAACCGGTAGCCTTGATGAACGCAATGCTGAAGCGGTGATGCGTTTACTGACTTCATTAACTCGACAGTTAAAATGTACCTTATTGTTGGTCACTCACAGTGAAAAAGTAGCGCAGCACATGGAAGGTTGCATTCGCCTACAAGGAGGAAGGTTGCATGTTATTGCCCGTAGTTAAAGCGTTACTTGGGCATTATCGGCGCTATCCGTTACAAATATTCCTCGTTTGGCTGGGATTAACACTCAGCGTTTCTCTATTAGTTGGCGTTACTGCTATTAATCATCATGCAAAACAAAGTTATCAGCATGGTGAAAAGCTGTTTACTCATCCTCTTCCTTATCGCATTCGTCCTAAACACATTGCTAACAAAATTCCTCAAGGCTTTTATGTTCAGTTACGTCGGGAAGGCTTTCATCAATGTGTACCTATCGACCATTATCGCTTAACCACAGCAACCGGGACAGAATTCACTCTTTTAGGGATTGATCCGGTGGCGATGTTACCTCTTAATAATCGTCAACCATTCAATGAAATTAGTACGTTAGCCTTATTTAAACCACCACATCCGATTTTAGTCAGCGATGGTTTTGCAACGTTACAAGGTTGGAGCAATGGAGACTACATTCCATTACAGGATGGTAGTTTGCTCGGTCCGCTATTAATTGATACTAATGGCTTGATCAATGGCACACGAGTCGTTGCTGACTTGTCATTGGTGCGCAGCATCCGCCAAAGTTCCGGTTTATCGGTGATTGCATGCGGTGATATGCCGAAAGAGAAATTGCAGACATTAACCGATAGTTTGCCTAATGGCATGGCGTTGGTACGTACAACGCGCAGTGAGTTAGAGTCACTAACACGAGCTTTTCATATGAATTTAACGGCGTTAGGGATGCTCTCTTTTATCGTCGGTATGTTTATTTTTTATCAAGCCATGTCGTTATCATTGATTCAACGTCAACCACTTGTTGGCACCTTAAGGCAAACGGGAGTGTCGGGCTGGCAATTAGCACAAGCATTATCGATTGAATTGTTTGGTTTGATTTTAATCAGTTGGGCTTGTGGTAATGTCTTAGGTTTGGTACTGGCTAATCAATTATTACCTTCAGTGTCTGCTAGCTTAAGTAATCTGTATGACGCGAATGTTGGTCTTTCTGTTGGGTGGGACTGGCGCTGGAGTAGCTATAGTTTATTGATGGCGACTTGCGCCGCTTTAGCGTCTTGTGCTTGGCCGTTAATTCGTTTGCTCAAGTCTCAACCTATCCGTTTAACCACGCGTTTATCCATGGTTCGTTTTGCTGGTGCAGAATTTACTTTGCAAGGATTCGTTGCTTGTGGCTTGCTTGTTTCAGCGATTGCGATTTATCAGGCGCCGAAAAGTCAAACCTCTGGGTTTGTGATCATCACTTTAATGCTATTGAGTGCCGCGTTGTTAACGCCTTATTTTATTTGGAAACTATTTATCAGCTTTTCTTATACTTTACGGGGAGTAAAAGCACGCTGGTTTTTTGCTGATGCAGCAGCGAGTATGAGTTATCGAGGGGTGGCGACGATGGCGTTCATGCTAGCGATGACGGCGAATATTGGTGTAGAAACCATGGTGGGTAGTTTTAGAGATACCACGGATAAGTGGTTGAATCAGCGATTAGCTGCAGACATTTATCTCTATCCAACTAATAGTGCTGCGGTACGAATGACACAGTGGTTAACTCAGCAACCGGAAGTGCAAGAGGTGTGGCATCGTTGGGAAAAAGATCTCGCCAGTGATAAAGGCATGCTGCAAATTGTTAGTACAGGTGCTTCTGAGGGGGAGCGGCAATCATTAACGATTAAAGTAGGGGTTCCGGATTATTGGTATCTTCTTCATCAATCTCGCAGTGTAATGATCAGTGAATCGATGGCGTTACGGCTTGGCATTCGGCCGGGTGATTATCTCGATTTATCGATGCCTTTAGGGCAACATTGGCTAGTGGTCGGCGTGTATTACGATTATGGTAATCCTTACCATCAAGTCATGATGTCTCACCAAAGTTGGTTGCACGGCTTCATGAGCAGTGGCAACGTCTCTTTGGCGGTGACGCTACACTCTGAAAAGGCGACGGAAGGCGAGGCATTACTAAAGCGTTTAAACAATGTCTTTCGTCTTAATTCTGAACGTGTGTTTGATAACAGCTCTATTCATCATCAAGCCATGAAGGTGTTTGATCGTACTTTTGCCATTGCCGATAGTTTGAGTAGTATTACGCTGTTTATTGCGGTGTGCGGGATTTTCTTTGCAACCTTAGCGGGTGAAGTTTCCCGTCAGCGGCATATCTCCCTTCTGCGTTGTTTAGGCGTATCCGGAAAAGAATTAGTGGTGATTGGTGCATTACAGCTATTGGTGTTTGGAATAATAGCGTTGTTGATCGCTTTACCGCTCGGTTTAGCATTGGCAACCTTAGTGATTGATGTGGTGATCCGTTACTCATTTGGATGGAGTATTGAACTGCAAATGATGCCAGCGGCTTATGCAAAAACGGCTATGTTATCGATGTTGGCGTTGATTATTTCTGGAGCGCTTCCCGTGATGCGTTTGGTTCGTCAGTCTGCGATTAAATCATTAAGAGACGCATTATGAGTAATACTATGAATCACAAGCGATGGCTGATAGTGGTTGTTTTGGTCGCACTTGGTTCATTGATTGGATTCCTTGTCAGTCATTTTTTGACCTCATCGACTGACCGTTTGTCATCAGTGACTCATTTCATCGATGAGCAACAGGCTTTTGCTTTTCCCTCTGCCGATAATCCCGTGCGTTTGCCACAAGATTTCGCTTTGCATCCCCAGTATCAACATGAATGGTGGCATGTTTTTGCTAATGTACAAGATGAACAGGGACAAGAGTACGGGATAGTATGGAATTTCTTTAAGTTGGCGAACGATTCCGAGCAAGGAGTAGGGTGGCAAAATTCACAGCTATTTTTATCGCACGTTGTGGTGGCTAATGCTTATCAAGTTTGGAAGGAGCAGCGTATTGCTCGTGGAGGTATTGGTCAAGCTGATGTAACGACTCCGCCATTCCGTATGTGGATCGATAATTGGCACTGGCGATCACTCAGTGCTGGACCATTACCGAGTCAGTTAGATATTGCAACCGATACCTTCGAGTTATCCATGCATATGGCACCGAAAGGCCCTTATATTCTACCAGGTCAACAAGGGTATCAGCGCCGACAGAATCATGATTCAGCACTCGCTTCTTACTCGGTGTATGCTCCATTTGTGTCGATTCAAGGGACATTACGCTTAACACCGAATACACAATCGATCGCTGTTCGTGGTCAGGCTTGGATCAGTAAAGAGTGGGGTAGCCGGTTAATAGACCAAGAGCAACAAGGTTTAGACTGGTTTGTACTGTATCTTGATCCGCAGCGTACCTTAAGTATCACTCGACATCGTTATCCGAATCAAAGACCTCACATTTATGGCACCTTGGCGACGAAAGAAGGAAAAGTGACTCATTTAACCGAACAAGAGATCAAGATGATACCACTTCCTTCACGTAAGCTTGCTAATGGAAAAACGTTACCTTTACAGTGGCAGGTTGTGATTGATCAAGAAAATATTGATATCACCGTGAGCCCACTGAACGCGAATCTTTGGTTGGATTTTACTCAGCCTTATTGGCAAGGCGCTATCCATTCTCAAGGCTCACATTCGGCTCGTGGATTTATGCAGTTAACCGGATATTAGCTTGGTTATCAGTGGCGCATTGTTATTGACAGCTTGATGAGTTATTTCATGCCCAGAGTGTCATCCTTTGGTTAGCCAGTCTTCTAGTTCTTTCTCCATCTTCTAGTTTTGCCTTGTATTGGTCGCTATAAGGCTATCTGTTCATTTCATGGCGCCTTGACTTTTACGATATTCGGAAATTCTTGGTTTTATGTTAATTCTGTTATTTCAATTTCATGATAAATAAGTGTTTTTATTTTATAGCTAATGGATTGTTTCTTATTAAACATATTTTATTACACTCTTTATGAATGAATTAACAACGGAAATTACGTTACTTTTGTCTTTATAGATCGGATTTTCCGATGTGTAATTTCACTAGAAGCGATTTTTCAACCGAGCAGTGAGTGGGTAGACTCAATCTTATCTTCTTGTACCTGATTTAGTTGGTTTAGTGTCACTAGGTGCATTTCATCGTTGATTCTTATCATCACAAAGGACGATATCCCCATGATACGCATGATTCGTAGTTTCTTTAAAACAGAAGCCGCGGGTGGAGTGTTATTAGTTATGGCTGCGATTGCGGCTATGTTGATCGCCAATTCACCTGTTAATGAGCTTTATCAGCATGCTTTGCATGCTTATGTCTTCGGTATGTCTCTCTCTCATTGGGTCAATGATGGGCTCATGGCGATTTTCTTTTTATTAATTGGCCTGGAAGTAAAACGCGAATTAATTGAAGGATCGCTAAAATCAAAAGAGCAGGCTTTATTCCCAGCCATTGCTGCTCTAGGAGGAATGTTAGCTCCAGCTCTGGTTTATACTTGGTTTAACTCTGCCGATCCTACTGCAAGCCAAGGTTGGGCGATTCCCGCGGCAACTGATATTGCTTTTGCTTTGGGGATCATGGCGTTACTGGGTAATCGAGTGCCTGTCAGCTTGAAAGCTTTTTTATTAGCGTTAGCGATTATTGATGACTTAGGGGTGATTATTATCATTGCCCTGTTCTATACCAGCGAATTGTCGAGTTTAGCATTAGGATTGGGCCTACTGACGGCGGGAGGTTTATACTTGCTCAATCGTTACAACGTCACCTCATTGCCGCCATACTTGATACTGGGTGCGATATTATGGTTCGCCGTTCTACAATCGGGTATTCATGCGACTCTTGCTGGGGTAATGATTGGTTTTGCGATTCCTTTACGGGGTAAACAAGCCGGATCTTCATCACCATTAAAGCACTTGGAACATCGATTACATCCATGGTCAACGTTCGCTATTTTGCCATTGTTTGCTTTTGTAAATGCGGGGATTTCGCTAGAAGGAATATCGTTAGCGGGATTAACATCAACGCTGCCTGTTGGTGTGGCGTTAGGGCTTTTCGTCGGTAAACCGCTGGGCATCTTTACCTTTAGCTGGATCTCCGTCAAATTAGGGATGACAAAGTTACCCGAAGGCATTGATACTCGCCATATTTTTGCTGTCTCGGTGTTATGTGGTATTGGCTTTACGATGTCGATCTTTATCTCATCGTTAGCGTTCGGTCACGCTCATCTTATTTTGGATAATTATGCCCGTTTAGGTATCTTGATTGGCTCAACGGCGGCGGCACTGGCTGGGTATATTATGTTACGTGCTACGCTTCCGAAAAAAGTATTGCTTGATGAGCCTATTTTGATTGAGGAGATAAAAGCGAAGTACTAATCACTGAGCTTTTTGCCAGTCTAATCGATGGATTAAACATAGTGTGATTGGATAGTGACTTAATGTTTCAAGAGATTGCTATCCTATGGTATTCGAGCCTTATTTAAGGAGATACTAGGGCTTGTTGATGATTCAATCGTAGTTATCGGTGAGAGCAGTAACGTTAGCTCTAGCTGCTGATCGGTCTCGATTCATCGGCTCTATTTTGCTTTGTGTCTGCACTTGATGATTGACATAAAAACCGTTTGAAACGGTCAATATACACTCAGAAAGCATAAAACTTTGTTTTTATGCTTTCTTGTTTTAGGGAGAGTAAGCTACTCTTCATGTAAGTTATTTATATTAAAGTATTAACCTTGTAGGGGAATACATAATGCTGTTCGCCATCGCCGTTCAGCTTTATTTTTAGTGTGGTTGTCATTTAATCACTTGCATTAGGGAAACGAACCCTTGTTGTCTACAGCAGGATTTCGACGTTTGGAGGTCATTAGATGCTATTAGCATTAATGTCAGGTTTTATTGTTGCTTTTTTTGTACCTTGGCTGTACCGCCAATTAGGTGATCGTGCAGTATGGTGGGTTGCTCTGCTTCCTGCTTTACTGTTTGTGTATTTCTTAGGCTTTGTCCCACAGGTCACGGCTGGGCATAGTTTATTATTCTATTACGATTGGATTCCGTCATTAGGCATTTCACTGGATATTCGGCTTGATGGACTGAGTTTATTATTCGCGTTACTGATCAGCGGTATCGGTACTTTAGTCGTCGTTTACGCGGGTAGTTACCTGTCAGGTCACGCGGATCAACGTAAACTGGTGATGTATCTTTGTGCATTCATGGGGGCGATGCTTGGTGTCGTGTTAGCTAATAACATCATGGCGATGTTTGTTTTCTGGGAACTAACCAGCATCACGTCATATATGTTGATTGGTTTTCATCATGATCAAGAGAAATCACGTAAATCTGCACTACAAGGGCTATTTGTTACCGTGGGCGGTGGCCTTGCATTAATGGCGGGAGTGATACTACTCGGTCAGATTGCTGGTACTTATCAGTTGGATCAAATTGTCCGTCAAGGGGCGGAAATCCAGCAACATAGCCTATTTCTACCGATGATGTTACTGGTGCTGGCGGGCGCATTCACGAAATCTGCCCAGGTGCCGTTTCATTTTTGGTTACCAAACGCTATGGCGGCTCCTACACCTGTAAGCTCGTTTTTGCATTCCGCAACGATGGTAAAAGCTGGTATCTATTTGATGGCTCGTTTACAGCCCGTCATGGCCGGAGACAGTACATGGATGATGTTGCTTGTTAGCGTCGGTGGATTGACGATGTTAGTTGGCTCTGTGATGGCGGTAACGAGTACCGATCTCAAACGTATTTTAGCTTATACCACGGTTGCTTCTTTAGGCACCTTAACCTTGTTAATCGGGATTGGTACGGAAGCGGCGTTAATTGCCGCCATGGTGTTTTTATTGGCCCATGCACTGTACAAGGGCGCTTTGTTTATGGCCGCAGGTACGGTTGACCATGAGACAGGAACTAAAGACATTCGTCAGTTGAGTGGTTTACGGCGCAGCATGCCACAGACGGCGATTTTTATGTCGCTGGCGGCGTTAGCTTTAGCGGGTATTCCACCGGTTTTCGGTTTTATTGCTAAAGAAGCGATGTTAGAAGGATTACTAACCAGTCCATGGCAAAGCGCACTACTGTTTGTGGGGGTAGTCTCTTCTATCTGTTTAGCGGCTTGTGCTGGATTAGTGGCGATTAAACCGTTTTGGGGACCAGTGATCACAACCCCTAAAGAGGCTCATGAAGCTCCTTTTGCCATGCGGGTCGGTTTTTCACTCCTCGCCAGTTTGGGTTTAATCTTTGGTTTGATTCCATCATTAGTATCACCACTCATTACGGTTGCGGCCTCGGCAGTCTCAGGGCAGGGGATTGACCCTATTTCTCTCGCATTATGGCATGGATTTAATTTGCCTTTATTGCTCAGTGCCGTCGCATTAGCAGGAGGCTATTTACTCTTTAAATGTTGGAGCCGTTTAGCGCCTACAGCCGGTTTAGCTAAGCCTTTACTTAACTATGGCCCAGAAAAAGGCTACGAACTCTTTATGCAAGGGTTGGTTATTTTTTCTAAGTGGTTAACGGGACGTGTGCAAAATGGTTATCTCTCCAATTACATTTTAACCATCTTTATTACCACCATTGTATTAGTTGGCTACACCATTGCCACGCGCGTTGGTTGGTACGGGACGTTAGATTTTTCTGGGGTGGAGATTTATGAAATTCTGATCTCGGGCATTATTATTGCGGTGGTCAGTTATGCCTGTATCACTTCACAACGTTTAGGTGCCGTTGCAGCGATTGGTGCATTAGGTTTTAGTATGGCGTTGATCTACGTCTTCTTTAGTGCGCCTGATTTGGCGATCACTCAGATACTGATTGAAACGCTAACGGTCATCATGTTGGTCTTTGTATTGTTCAAATTGCCGCGTTTTCAACGTTTATCAAGTTCCGATGTACGTTGGCGTGATGCGCTTGTCGCGATCGTCTTTGGCGGCATGATGACATTGTTAGTGATGACCGTGACTCAATTTGCCGAACCCGATAGGATCAGTGATTACCTAATTGAAAACAGTTATGTGATCGCAAAAGGACGCAATATTGTTAACGTGATACTGGTTGATTTCCGAGCGCTAGATACCTTGGGTGAACTGTTTGTCCTTGCCTTAGCTGCTATAGGGGTAACGGCGATGATCAAGTTGGAGAAAAATAAACCATGAAAACGGATAGCGCGTTAATTCTACAAGTCGCGGCACGGTTTCTATTACCCATGCTGTTGCTGTTTTCGATCTTTTTATTGCTGCGTGGGCATAATGAACCCGGTGGGGGATTTATCGCTGGTCTCGTTGCATCCAGTGCTTTTGCTTTGCATCTGTTTGCTTTTACTCCAGTCCAGACTCGACGTCTGATCGGTGTTGATAGTTCACAACTGATGGGCGTTGGACTAATGATTGCCATGTTTAGTGGCGTGATTGGTGTGATTTTATCTGGCAGTGAATTTTTAACCAGCGTCTGGTGGACGGTTTATCTACCAGGTGTCGGTGAATTGAAACTGAGTACGCCATTGTTATTTGATATTGGGGTTTATCTGGTCGTGATTGGTATGGTGACGACGTTATTACTGACCCTTGCTGAAGTGGAGGATTAATTCATATGACCACTTTATTTGCTTTCGTCATTGGTGGCCTTTATGCAGCGGCACTATTTATGATGTTACGTCGCAGTATTGTTAAGCTCGTGATTGGTTTAATGATTTTATCTAACGCCGCTAATTTACTGATTTTTACTGGCGGCGGATTAGTACGGGGAGCTCCTCCGTTGATCCCAACGGGGATGACGGTTCCGTTTGCTGACATTGCCGATCCACTGCCACAAGCTTTGATCTTAACGGCAATTGTGATCAGTTTTGGCGTACTGGCTTTTGCTGTAGTACTGATACATCGTGCCTATAAAGTTATTGGTGCGGATGACATGAACAAAATGAAGACGACAGATACTCAATTATGATGTTATTAATGCCTATTCTTATTCCTATGTTTGCAGCGGCATTATCGATGGTCATTTGGCGTCATCGAAAGCTGCAACGTTGGGTTAGTGTGCTTTCCAACTCCACACTGTTGATTGCTACGTTGATTTTATTCCATGACGTTTACGTCAATGGAATTCAAGTCACGTATTTGGGGGGATGGCAAGCACCGTTTGGTATCTCCATGGTCGCCGATTTACTGGCGGTGACGCTGGTGACCTCTTCTGCTTTTGTTGCGTTATGCGTTTCCATTTATGCTTTGGCAACGATGAGCGAAGAGCACGAAGCGTTTGGTTTTTATCCTCTATTGCATTTGATGTTAGCGGGGGTTATCGGGGCTTTCTTAACTGGCGATATTTTTAACCTCTATGTTTGGTTCGAGATCATGCTGGTTGCGTCATTTGGTTTGTTGATCCTTGGTGGTGAGCGAGCTCAAATGGAAGGGGCACTGAAGTATGTAACCTTAAACTTATTGTCATCTGCGTTATTTTTATCGGCTATCGGTTTGTTGTACGCTTATGCGGGTACATTAAATATGGCCGATTTAGCGCAGAAGCTAGCGGCTTCAGAGAACCCACAGATTGTTACGTTAATCTCGCTGCTCTTTTTGGTGGCGTTCGGGATTAAAGCGGCAGCGTTTCCATTGTTTTTCTGGTTGCCAGCGTCTTATCACACACCACCAGTAGCGATTTCTGCGATTTTTGCTGGCTTATTAACTAAAGTCGGTGTCTATTCGCTCTATCGTGTTTTTAGCTTAATTTTTATCTCCGATGTGGAATTTACTCACCAGACGATTTTGTTATGGATGGGGATCTTCTCCATGGTGGTTGGTGTGTTAGGAGCGGCGGCGCAATTTGAGGTTCGACGTATCCTCGCTTTTCACAGTGTGAGTCAGATTGGCTATATGCTGTTGGGGTTAGCGTTATTCACGCCGTTAGCTATCGCAGGTGGTATTTTGTACGTTGTCCATCATATGATCGTGAAAACCAATTTATTTTTGATCAGTGGTGTGATGTATCGTCGTCATGGTAGTTATCAACTGGATAAGCTAGGTGGGTTGTACCGTAGTGCGCCTTTATTAGCTTTCTTGTTTGCTATCAGCGCGGCATCGTTAGCTGGGCTTCCACCATTCTCTGGTTTTATTGCTAAATATGTGGTGATAACTGGAGGGATTGGCATTAACCATTGGATTGCGGTAGGTTCTGCATTAGCGGTTGGCCTTCTAACACTTTATTCAATGATTAAAATTTGGGCAGAGGCTTTTTGGAAGACGTTGCCTGATGATGCGCAAACGAATTCACCGATGAGCGATAGCGAACGTTTTTGTATGTATGTTCCAATCATCCTTATGGTGTTAATGAGTGTGAGCATCGGTTTATGTGCAGAATGGTTCATTCAGCTGATGAATGCTACCGCTGAGCAGGTGATGAATCCACAAGTTTATATTGATGCGGTACTTGGAGGTCAGTCATGAAAGCCTTTGGATGGAATATGCTACTTGCCTTGGTATGGCTCATTTTATCGGGTACCTATACCATCTCTAACTTATTTGCTGGAATGCTAATGAGTTATGTGATTTTGGCTTATTTGCTACGAGATAGCCCCACTTTTAAAGCCTATTTTAAAAAATTACCGAAAGTGATCAGTTTTGGACTGTTTTTCATTTGGGACTTAATTAAGGCTAATGGGCGAGTGGCTTATGATGTATTAACGCCAACGCATTTAATGAAACCAGCAGTGATTGCGATTCCTCTCGATTTGCGAGACGAAGGAGCGATCACCATGTTTGCGACATTAATTACCGTAACACCGGGATCTTTGGCATTGGATGTGGCTACTGATAGAAGCGTGCTGTATGTCCATTTAATGTACTTCGAGAATGAAGCTCGTCAGATTGAAGAGTTCAAGCGTCTTGAAGCTCGTGTGATTGATTTACTGGGGTAACAGACTATGTTGAATATTGTTTATACCTTTTGCTTTGCCATGCTGGCTATTAGCTTGGTTTTGGCAACGGTACGTTTATTAAAAGGCCCGTCCTTGCCTGATAGGGTGGTGGCTTTAGAGTTAATGGCATCCTTAACAGTAGGTTTAGTCGTGCTTTATAGCATTCGCTATCAACAACCTTATTTTATTGATGTGGCGATTGTACTGGCCTTAACGTCGTTTATGGCTGCAGTCGGTTTTTCCCGTTATTTAGAAAAACGAGGACACAGAGACGATGACTGATTTAATTATTGCGATACTCATTCTTACCGGCTCATTTTTAATGTTGCTTGCAGGGATCGGTATTAACCGTATGCCCGATTTATTGACTCGTATGCATGCAACGACTAAAGCTGGGGCATTGGGTGTTGGCTTGATGGTGGTTGCGTTTGCTGTGGTTAACTGGGGAGACATGGCCTTTGTGGTCCGAGCCCTCGCTGTAGTGGTATTTGTTATCTTGACGGCACCGATTGCTGCTCATGTTTTAGCTCGCGCGAGTTATTTTGTTGGCGTACCACAGTGGGATGGGGTTGTGAAGGACGTAATTAAAGAGCGTTACGATCTTGAAACTCACGAACTGGCCAGTCGTCATTTACCTATCAAAGAAACCGTGTCTGCAGAGCAAGACAAAGACGATAAACGTCAAGAGTAACGGATTCCGTCCATTCTTTATCCCTCTTAATAATCAACCTCTAGCGTACTGATGATGCGTTAGAGGTTTTTTATAACCCATAACTCGATTGTATCCACTATGTTGTGACTATTTGGCGGAATAATGGAATAAAAACCATTGCGAACGCGGTCAATTTTATGTTACCGTCCGCCTCAATCTCGGACTGTGTTTTCTGGGGGATACGCGTGGTGAACATTCAAGCTGATTGCGGCACCACGTAGGGTAGGTATCAGTAAGCCTTTTGCTGATAGACGGGATACTCTTGCTGTGGAAACAGCATGTGAATGGGAAACCCAACATTGAACTCACTTAACTTACACACATTAATCATCAGCTTTGTGCTTCCTCTATGCCCTGTTTATCAAGACAGTAGCATAACCGAACCTTGATTCTCTGTTTTAGTGATTTGCCATTTACGTTAATGGTCCGTATTCCGAATGTGTCTTACGACAGCATCGGAAATTTTGCTATTTGTCATTTTTCCTCGTACGACGATGAACAATGGACAGAATTTTAACCATTTCAAGGGGACGAAGATGAGTACAGCCTTTGAAGTCGATAACACTATCGCAACCTGTTTTTCCAACCAAGTACCTATACTAGATGGTCTTTATGATCTGACGCCTGATCAAGTGTTGCTTGATCAAGCCGAACATGAATCTGCAGTACGTTCTTATCCACGTCGCTTACCGATTGCGATTAAACAAGCTTTTGGCTGTTTAGTGGAAGATACTCGTGGACAGCTTTTCCTCGATTGTTTAGCTGGCGCAGGAACCCTTGCGTTAGGTTATAACCATCCTGAAATCAATCAAGCGTTGAAAGACCAGCTAGACTCTGGCTTGCCTTATCAAACCTTGGATATAGCGACTACGGCAAAAACCCATTTTATTAAAACAGTGAAAGGATTTTTACCGGCGGAACTTGCTGAACAATGTGTTATTCAATTTTGTGGTCCTTCTGGTGCAGATGCCGTCGAAGCCGCGATTAAATTGGCTAAGCAAACGACTGGCCGCAATACCATGTTTGCGTTTCGTGGCGCTTACCACGGCATGACCAATGGTACGATGGGCATGATGGGTAATCTCAATACCAAAGCACGTCGTACTGGTTTAATGTCCGATGTGCATTTTATGCCTTTCCCATACAGTTTACGTTGTCCGTTTGGTCTCGGTGGTGATGAAGGTGCCAAAGCCAGTATTCGTTACATCGAGCGACTATTAAATGACGATGAAGCTGGGATCATGAAACCCGCTGCGATCATTGTGGAGCCAGTACAAGGCGAAGGTGGGGTTATCCCTGCGCCAGCGTTTTGGCTACGTGAATTGCGCCGTATCTGTGATGAACATGGTATTTTACTGATTTTTGATGAGATTCAGTGTGGCGTAGGTAAATCGGGTTATCACTTCGCGTTTGAAGAATCAGGCATTATTCCTGATGTACTTTGTTTATCAAAAGCGATTGGTGGTGGTTTACCCATGTCGATTTTGGTCATCAATAAACAGCACGATACATGGCGTCCAGGTGAACATACGGGTACTTTCCGTGGCAACCAATTAGCGATGATTTCCGGTGCTAAAGCATTAGAAATTATTGCCCGCGATAATTTGGTTGAACATGCCAATATTGCTGGCCAATACCTACGTATGGGATTGGAAAATATTCAACGCCGTGTGAATTGCATTGCCGAAGTGCGTGGTAAAGGCCTCATGCTGGGCTTAGAGATTCAAGACCCAAGTGGTGAGCTGAACAAATTTGGTGAGCCTAAATCGGCACCACAATTAACTTTAGCCATTCAACGTGCGGCATTAGAACGCGGATTAATTGTTGAGAAAGGTGGACGTGATGGTTCGGTCATTCGCTTCTTGCCACCGTTGATCATCTCTTTCGAGCAAATTGATTTTGCTCTGCGAGTCCTAGAAGAGGCGATTTTGGCGGCTGGTGGTTGCTTGAAAGATCCTGAAGCTGCGAATGACCAGTGGAAAAAGCACTTTATCCATACTGGACATTTAGGTAGTCAAGAATTTGCTCAAGTAATGAATCACACCACAGCGGCAATGAAAGCGGTGTTTGAGCAAGTTAATGCACCTTATTCAGGTTTAGAGCCAAAACTGCTTGAAAATGCGATTAACGCGGTTGATCTGGATAATAAAAATGCCTCTTTGCGCGATGTTATTTCGGACACCGCAGAGCTGATCGCTAAAAACTCGATCATTGTTCAACATCCAGACTGTATTGCTCACTTGCATACTCCGCCGTTAATGCCATCGGTGGTGGCTGAGGCGATCATCGCGTCACTCAATCAATCAATGGATTCTTGGGATCAGTCCTCGGCGGCAACATTTGTTGAGCAGAAAGTCGTTGATTGGATGTGTGAAAAATACCAGTTAGGCGCTCAAGCGGACGGTATTTTCACCAGTGGCGGCACGCAAAGCAACCAAATGGGCTTGATGTTAGCTCGTGATTGGATTGCCGATAAATTAAGTGGCCATTCAATTCAAAAGCTTGGCCTACCTGACTATGCCGATAAGCTGCGGATTGTGTGTTCGAAAAAATCACATTTCACGGTGCAAAAGTCCGCTTCTTGGATGGGTCTTGGCGAAAAAGCTATTCTTGCTGTGGATGCACTGCCGAATGGTACGATGGACGTCACGCAGCTAGACACTGTGATTAATCAAGCGAAAGCGGAAGGTTTAATACCTTTTGCTATTGTCGGCACCGCTGGCACAACTGATCATGGTGCGATTGATGATTTAGTGGCGATTGCTGATGCAGCTCAACAACATGATATGTGGCTGCATGTTGATAGTGCTTATGGCGGTGCGCTGATTTTGAGCAGCCATAAACAGCGTTTAAGTGGTATCGAACGCGCTCACTCTATTAGTGTCGATTTCCATAAGCTGTTTTTCCAAACCATTAGCTGTGGTGCTTTGCTACTGAAAGACAAGCATAACTTTAAGTATCTGCTTCATCATGCGGATTATTTAAACCGTGAACATGATACTTTACCGAATTTGGTCGACAAATCGATAGCAACAACCAAGCGTTTTGATGCTTTAAAAGTATTTATGACCATGCAAAACGTGGGACCACAGCAAATGGGTGCCATGTATGATCATTTACTTGAGCAAACTCAACAAGTGGCTCAGTTAGTTCGTCAGCATGACGCTTTTGAACTGTTAGCTGAACCTTGTTTATCTACCGTGTTATTCCGCGCGGTAAACACACAAGCGTCTGATTTAGATGAACTGAATAAAACCGTTCGTCTGCAGGCCTTGGTACGCGGTGTCGCTGTACTTGGCGAAACCATAGTGGATGGCAAAACGGCTTTGAAATTCACAATCTTGAACCCATGCTTAAAGATTTCAGATTTTGAATCTTTACTGGCTAAAATTGAAACTCTAGCGGTTGAGCTAGCGAAATAAAGGTAACGGATACTATGTCAATTCTACAGATTGGTGCGGGCGGTGTTGGTTGGGTAGTTGCTCATAAAGCAGCACAAAACAATGACGTACTGGGTGATATTACCATTGCTTCTCGTTCTATCGGGAAGTGTGAGAAGATCATTGAATCCATTAAAGGTAAAAATAACCTTAAAGATTCGACTAAGAAGCTAGAAGCTCGCGCAGTGGATGCTGATGATGTTGCAGCTTTGGTCGCCTTGATCAATGAGGTGAAGCCAGATTTAGTCATTAACGCTGGTCCTCCTTGGGTTAACGTCACAATTATGGAAGCTTGCTACCAAGCGAAAGTCTCTTATTTGGATACTTCAGTGGCTGTTGACTTATGCACCGAAGGGCAGCAAGTACCAGAAGCTTATGATCCACAATGGGCGTTTCGTGAGAAGTTTAAACAAGCAGGCATTACCGGTATTTTGAGTGCTGGTTTTGATCCAGGTGTGGTTAGTGTGTTTGCGGCTTATGCTGCTAAACATTTATTCGATGAAATTGATACCATCGACGTGTTAGATATTAACGCAGGCGATCACGGTAAAAAATTCGCGACTAACTTTGACCCAGAAACTAACTTGCTGGAAATTCAGGGCGACTCTTTCTATTGGGAAGATGGCCAGTGGAAAAGCGTTCCTTGCCATACTCGTATGCTGGAGTTCGATTTTCCTAATTGCGGTAACTTTAAAGTCTATTCAATGTCACATGATGAGATCCGTTCGCTGCAAGAATTTATTCCAGCAAAACGGATTGAATTCTGGATGGGCTTTGGCGACCGTTATCTGAATTACTTTAACGTAATGAAAGATATTGGTTTATTGAACCCAGAGCCACTAACTTTGCATGATGGGACCGTAGTGAAACCACTGCAAGTATTGAAAGCCATGTTACCCGATCCAACGTCACTCGCACCGGGCTACACGGGATTAACTTGCATTGGTACTTGGGTACAAGGCAAAAAAGACGGTAAAGAGCGCAGTGTCTTTATCTATAATAACGCTGATCACCAAGTGGCTTACAAGGATGTTGAGCATCAAGCGATTGCTTACACGACGGGTGTACCTGCGATTACCGCTGCGCTACAGTTTTTCCGTGGTGAGTGGGCACAAGCTGGTGTGTTCAATATGGAGCAGCTAAACCCAGATCCGTTCTTAGAAACCATGCCATCGATTGGTTTGGATTGGGATGTGATAGAGCTAGAACCGGGTCAACCAGAGATTAAAATTCTCAAGTAATTAGCACGATAGTTTTGGGATTATTGGGTAAATCACCCAGTTCCAAGACTGGATAACACGATGCTCAGTTCAGAGATGTAAACATGCAGTGTGTTTAAAACAGCGGTTACTTGGTAGCGGCTGTTTTTTCCTTTTTAGGATATTTCCAGTGGTTTAAGCCATTGGATATGAACAGGAATAAAATCAAATGCAAAAGAGTGAATTAAACACCCCTTACTTCATGATCGATGAAGCGAAGTTGATCGCTAATTTGGAAATCGCTAAGCGTTTAAAAGAGCGCTCAGGGGTTAAATTGGTGCTGGCATTGAAATGCTTCTCGACTTGGGGTGTGTTTGACATTATTAAGCCTTATCTTGATGGCACTACCAGCTCAGGGCCATTTGAAGTCAAGCTAGGTTATGAGAAGTTTGGCGGTGAAACACACGCTTACAGTGTTGGTTACAGTGAGCAGGATGTAAAAGAAGTCGCTGATATTTGCGATAAGATGATCTTTAACTCTCAATCTCAGCTGGCCGCTTATCGCCATTTGGTAGAAGGTAAGGCATCGCTAGGTTTACGGTTGAATCCGGGAGTGAGTTATGCGGGGCAAGACTTAGCCAACCCTGCTCGTAAATTTTCTCGTCTCGGTGTGCAGTTTGATAAGCTAGATAGCAGCGTTTTCGACACTATCAATGGTGTGATGTTTCACATGAACTGTGAGAACAAGGATGTAGACGCATTTATTGCGTTGCTTGATGCTATTTCTGAAAAGTTTGGTGTTTATCTTGATAAACTCGACTGGGTAAGTCTTGGTGGTGGCGTATTCTTTACTTGGCCGGGCTATGATGTGGATAAACTCGCCGATGCGCTGAAAGCGTTTGCTGATAAGCACAAGGTGCAGTTGTACCTTGAACCGGGCGAAGCGATCATTACCCAAACGACCGATTTAGTCGTTACCGTTGTTGATATCGTGGATAATGAGATGCAAACCGCGATTGTTGATTCGGCGACAGAAGCGCATCGTCTTGATACTTTGATTTATCGCGAACCAGCATCGGTGCTTGAAGCCAATGAACAGGGTGAACATGAGTATGTGATTGGTTCTTGCTCTTGTCTTGCTGGTGATCAGTTCTGTGTTGCCAAGTTTGCTGAGCCATTACAGATAGGTCAAAAGCTGCATATTATGGATAGCGCCGGTTATACCATGGTGAAGCTGAACTGGTTTAATGGCCTAAAAATGCCATCAGTGTATTGCGAGCGTCGTGATGGACAAATCATTAAGTTAAATGAGTTTGGTTATCAAGACTTTAAACGTTCTTTATCTCAGTGGTCGGTTTAATCGCTGATTACTTAGTACTAAAAATGAGCATTGAAAAAGTAGGGAGGCTTCTGGCCCCCCTCTATTCTCTGTGTGATTTTTAAGATTCTAACATTACCCGAGTATCTTCACTGAGTGCTTCCAGCTCTTTGATGACATCTTCAATTCTAATTTCGGCCGGTAAGCGGATAGCCATGGTTGAACTAAATAGGCTTGAGCTCACGCCACCGCCGGTTGCTAAAAACACTCGCTGACAATCCATATCAAGAATATTGATCCCTTGCCCATCAAGTAAATGGGTGATTTCATTGACGATCCCAAACCGATCATTCGCATCTAAGCGGACATGATAAATTTGCTCTTCTTGGTTTGTTTGTGCTTCACAATCAATAATTTGTACCAGCAATTCAGAGTGAGACTGAAAGGCGGACTTCACTATGTCCGCGTTGTTTTGCGGTACTTCAATTTTAATTACTGCAGCAACTTGATTGTCAATAAAGTTAACTTTACTGATTAACCATTTACCTTCATTTTCATGAGTGATCGCCGCTAATTGTTTGATCGTTGCGGCGGTGGCTGTGCCAACAAAGTTTACGATAAAAGTACTGTTCATTATGACCTCCTAGCATAGCCTGAGCGCTTATGATTAGTGTAGGAGGTTCTGATGAATAAAAATTGAGGTGGGTCAATATTTGCAAAAAGGACATCGATCAAGGTCTGATAATTCTATTTATTACTGCACAGTTATTCGGTCAGGTGGCCTTTAGCGAAAAAATCACCCGGAACATTACCTTAAAAAGAAATTTTAAAATCAACACCATAGAACTGACGGTCGTATTTCGCACCGGAATCGAGAGCAAATTTAGCGGCATTGCTGTCGCCAAACCAAGGTGTACTTTGGAAAGTCACTTCAGCGCTACCTCCCCAAGCATCGCTAACCCAGCTGTGAATATGCCCTACAGGATTTAATAGGAAGAGGCTGACGCTACCTAAACGTTGAGAGCCAAATACTTCACCACCATTGGCGACAATATCTTGCTCTTTTTCAAACATCAGTTCGCCGACCACGGCTCCAAAGAAGGGGGTAATAAACAGATCTTGCCAAGAGGGCACTTCCGCAAAGGCTTCAACGCCATATTCCCAAAAGAAGCTCGACATCGTGGCCGAATACAGAAAAGACTCAAATTCATTAAATCCAGCATGTCTTGCTGCGGTATAGTAAACACCACCAAAATAAGGGTGCATAATATAATTCAGAAAATGCTCATCGCGATCCCATGTTGGCCCAGAAGTGACATTGTCTTTCCACTTTCGGCCTAAACCACTCAGATTACGATCCTCTTCATCCCATTTAGTGATTGATTCAGGAAGCAGAGTCATCAATCCTACCGTCGCAACGCTGAGTCCTAATATGGTGTATGTTTGACCTCTTAAATATGCCCAGTCTCGAGTATCTGAAATCGTTAAATAACGAGGCAAAGAAGGATCTTCAGCTTTGAGTGTCGGTTGTTGCTGTAATGGTGTAACAAAAGTGAGTTGCGAAGGAACTACGGCTTCTGGCTGATGACAAACGACTTGTAGACAGTCGACATTATAAGATAACTCTATATGTTGGGGCATTTGATAGTACGCCGCATTGGCATAAGAAGTGCAAGATAATAGCAATGCAAGACTATATTTTTTAGGCACAAAACGCTCCAATCATTAAATAACTAATTGTTGATAGGGTAAAGCGGTTAAGTTTTCAGCTCGCTCAACACACTCAATGGCTATAAAAAGGTAATTATCCATGAAAATGCTCGTGATGAAAATGATCAATAGGTTTATTCATCGAACGACTAATGATTTGCGTGCATTTTCAGCGTTCAAGTATAGCTTGGTTCGGATTAAAGCATCTAACCAAGTATATCTAATGCTATCGGTTGGTTATACTGATAGCCATAATGAAAAATAAGTACTCAAATAAGGTCAAACTATGCTCAAGATAGCAATGTTAAGTACTGGAGAAGAGGTATTGCATGGTGACATCGTCGATACCAATGCAGCTTGGTTATCACAGCTATTTTTTGAAAATGGTTTTAGTCTCACTAAGCGTTCGACGGTAGGGGATAGCCAGTCTGCTTTAGTCGAAGAGTTATTGATGCTGAGCTTCAATAATCAGATCGTTATTGTGAATGGTGGGTTAGGTCCAACCAGCGATGATCTCAGTGCAGCGGCAGCAGCGCAAGCCGCAGAACAAAGCTTAGTCCTATTTCCAGAATGGGTTGAAGTCTTACAACGTTTTTTTGCTCAGCGCAAAAAAACTATGCCAGACAGTAATCTTAAACAGGCGATGCTGCCAGAGAAAGCGATTCTGATTGATAATCCAATTGGTACCGCTTGTGGATTTAAATTGTCTATCAATGATTGTTGGTTTTACTTTACTCCCGGAGTGCCAAGCGAATTTAAGTTAATGGTGCAGCAAAAGATTTTGCCTGACTTAAAACAGCAATTTCCGCAACACATCGGTTTTGAGTGCAGCAAACTGTATACTTTTGGTAGCTCGGAGTCTGGGCTTTCCGATAAGCTTGAAAAGTTACAACTTCCACAAGGCTATCAACTTGGCTATCGCTCGTATCTGCCATTTATTGAAATTAAACTTTTTGGTCCAGCGAATGATTTAGCAACCCGCGTTAGAGTATTACAACTGATTCATTCACATATTGAAGCTTATGTGGTGAGTGTTGATGAACCGATGCTTACGCATATTGGTCATCTGCTAAGAGATAAAAAACTGTCATTATCGATAGCTGAGCAAGCAACTAAAGGATGGCTTTCCTATTGGTTACTCAGTGATGAACAGATTGCTCGCTTAAGTGGCCACAGTTGGATATTGAGCTATAGAGCAGAAGCTGGATTAAGTGAACAAGAGCCTCTTGCTGCGGTATTTGCGTTGGCGGGAGCGACAAAAGAGAAGTGTGCTACAGATCTGGCGTTAGTGAGTGGCCCCCTGCAAGACGATACGTTTTGTGTGGCTTTATCGACTCCTCATGGGGAGTGGGCTCAACAATTGACATTTAATCGTACTTATTCTGCAGGCGATCAAAAACAGCTGATCGCAACCATTGCGGGGGATATGCTACGCCGCTATTTGTCGGCGAAGCCGATATTTGCTCACTATAGCAGCGTCACGAACCTGAAAGAGCTGCATTTACCAGCCAGCATGCTCAATAAATGATCTTTTCGATCAGATAAGGCTGTGATTTGCCAACTTATTACTAGAGATGTTTTAGATAAGCCGCAGTATGCTTAATTAGTCTAAATAGTAACCGTTTGATTTACTGGTCCTTGCCTATTTTGCTGAAAAAATGATCGACCCAACGAGTGAATTTGTCTGTAGACTAACAACTCGCTCGATTCATTTCGGCAGGAGGCTGGTATGTTCCATCAATCTAAAATTCTCGTTTGGTATAAAGTCGCAAGTCAAAAAGTGATCTTAGGTGAGGCGTTAATTCACCAACATCAAGATGTGGTTTCACTTTGGCTACATACCCCAATAGAAGAGCCGAATAGAGAGGATTGCTCACCTGATCACTATGGTTATCAATTGTCTCTATTTGATGATGGGGGAAGGGAGATTGCGCAAAAAACCGTATCAGGAAGTACCGTTGATCGGTTGTTATTTGGTATTAAAGCCAGCGCATAACGCTTGCTGGCTTAGGATAAGCAAGAGAAATTAAGCGCGCTTGGCTTTTGGGCGATAATTCACCCCAACCAGCTCAAGTGCGCTTTTAGCTTTGCAGATACAAGGTAGAATTTCATTACCTTGCGTATAAGCCATCGCAAAACCAACATATTCCACTTCACCAGAAACGAGGGTACAGCGGCACGCGCCACAGTGCCCGTCTCGGCAGTTATATTCAGGCTCTAACCTCGCTTGTTCCATGCTTTCTAGCAGCGTATTAGAAGAATTAGACTCAATGGTTACGGTATTGTTGATTTTGATACTGGCCATTACAGTTGGAAATCCTCAAAGTCATCAGCATTAACTTCATTGTCAATTTGACCGACTAAGTAGGAGCTTATCTCCGCTTCTTGTGGCGCCACTTGAACATTATCAGAAGATAGCCACGCATTAATCCAAGGGATCGGATTACTGGTTGCTTTTGGATAAGCGGGTTCTAAACCAACAGCTTGCATGCGGATATTAGTAATGTATTCAACATATTGGCATAATATGTCGCGGTTTAAACCAATCATTGAACCATCTTTAAACAAATACGCTGCCCACTCTTTTTCTTGTTCAGCGGCTTCTTTGAACAAATCAAAACATTGCTGCTTACATTCTTCAGCGATTTGCAAGAAGGTGAAATCATCCAATCCGTTACGCAGAAGATTAATCATATGCTGTGTACCGGTCAGGTGTAAGGCTTCATCACGAGCAATCAATTTAATGATTTTCGCATTCCCTTCCATCAGCTCACGTTCGGCAAACGCAAATGAACAGGCAAAACTAACATAAAAACGAATCGCTTCTAACGCGTTAACCGACATCAAGCAGAGATAAAGCTTTTTCTTTAGATCAATCAGGCTAACGTTAATGGTTTCACCATTAAGCTGGTGTTTGCCTTCACCAAAACGATGATAGTCATTGGTCGCTTGGATTAAGTCATCGTAGTAATGGGCGATGTCTTTTGCGCGTTTAAGGATATGCTCATTTTCAACAATATCATCAAATACAACCGCAGGATCATTGATGATATTACGGATGATGTGCGTGTAAGAGCGAGAGTGAATCGTTTCAGAAAATGACCACGTTTCAATCCATGTTTCAAGCTCAGGTAATGAAACTAACGGAAGGAGAGCAACGTTTGGGCTGCGTCCTTGAATAGAATCGAGCAGAGTTTGATATTTTAAATTAGAGATAAAAATATGTTTTTCGTGATCGGGTAATTTACCGTAGTCGATTCGGTCGCTGGATACATCGACTTCTTCTGGTCGCCAGAAAAAACTTAATTGTTTTTCGATCAGTTTTTCGAAAATTTCATATTTTTGCTGGTCATAACGAGCAACGTTGACTGGTTGACCAAGAAACATAGGTTCTTTTAATTGGTCATTTTTTTTCTGAGTAAAAGTGCTGTAAGCCATAATGGTTTCATCCGTTTAGCCTCTTACGGTGTAAGAGGCATACAAATTATCAGTGAAATAACATGCCAAAAAGTTGTTTAGATTTTGCATCCGCCGCCAGCGCAATCATCGTCTTGTGATTGTACGGCATCTTTTTGATCATCTTTAGCGCCATCACGCGTGTTATGGTAGTAAAGAGTTTTCACGCCATACTTATACGCAGTGAGCAGATCTTGGAGCAATTTTTTCATCGGCACTTTACCAGAATCGTACTGGCTTGGATCGTAATTGGTGTTTGCTGAAATCGCCTGATCAACGAACTTCTGCATAATACCGACTAAATGTAGGTAGCCATCATTAGAGCCAATATTCCATAACAACTCATAATTTTCTTTAAGCTTGGTAAACTCAGGAACGACTTGTTTAAGAATGCCATCTTTAGATGCTTTAACCGAGACATAGCCGCGTGGTGGCTCAATACCATTGGTCGCGTTGGAGATTTGCGATGATGTTTCAGATGGCATTAAAGCAGTCAGGGTTGAGTTACGTAAGCCAAACTCCATGATCTCATTGCGCAAACCATCCCAATCGTAATGCAATGGTTCATCACATAACGTATCAAGATCTTTTTTGTACGTATCAATTGGTAGCAGACCTTTAGCGTAGTTGGTCTCGTTGAAGGCAGGGCAGCGGCCTTGCTCTTTCGCTAACAATACTGAAGCCTTGAGCAAATAATATTGCATTGCTTCAAAGGTACGATGCGTTAAACCATTCGCACTGCCATCTGAATATTTCACGCCATGTTTTGCCAAGTAGTAAGCGTAGTTAATCACGCCCACCCCTAATGTACGACGGTTCATGGTCGACTTGCGAGCTGCCGGCAGTGGATAATCTTGATAATCCAACAGGGCATCCAATGCACGTACCACTAATTCAGCTAGCTCTTCGAAATCATCCAGTTTTTCTATTGCGCCGAGGTTAAAAGCTGACAACGTACAGAGCGCGATCTCACCGCTATCGTCTTCTACATTCGTCAGAGGTTTGGTCGGTAGTGCAATTTCTAAACAGAGATTCGATTGACGCACAGGGGCAACGCTGGCATCAAATGGACTGTGAGTATTGCAGTGGTCAACGTTTTGTATGTAGATACGACCAGTTGATGCTCGTTCTTGCATGAGTAGTGAGAAGATTTCTAATGCTTTCACGGTACGTTTTTTGATACTAGGATCATTTTCATAGCTAACGTACAGACGCTCAAATTCCTCTTGATCTTGGAAGAAAGCATCGTATAACCCAGGTACATCAGACGGTGAGAAGAGCGTAATATTGCCACCTTCCACTAAACGTTTGTACATCAGTTTATTAAGCTGAACGCCATAGTCCATATGACGAACACGGTTTTCCTCGACCCCACGGTTATTTTTCAGAACCAATAAGGATTCGGCTTCACCATGCCACAAAGGATAAAATACCGTTGCTGCACCACCACGAACGCCACCTTGTGAACAGCACTTCACTGCCGTTTGGAAGTATTTATAAAATGGAATACAACCCGTATGGAAGGCTTCACCACCACGAATTTCAGAACCTAATGCGCGAATGCGTCCAGCATTAATGCCGATCCCCGCGCGTTGTGATACGTAACGGACAATCGAACTTGCCGTCGCATTTATCGAGTCGAGGCTATCACCACATTCAATCAATACACATGAGCTGAATTGGCGAGTTGGAGTACGCACACCGGACATGATCGGTGTTGGGAGTGAAATTTTAAAGGTCGACGTCGCATCGTAAAAACGTTTCACAAAATCAAGACGTGTGGCTTTGGGATATTTGGCGAATAAACAAGCGGCAACGAGAAGGTACAAAAACTGTGCACTTTCGTAAATTTGTCCAGTGACTCGGTTTTGTACGAAGTATTTGCCTTCCAACTGTTTGACGGCAGCGTAAGAAAAATCTAAATCACGTCGATGGTCGATAAACGTATCCATTTGTGCAAATTCTTCGGCGCTATAATCTTCAAGTAAGTGGCTATCATACTTACCTTTTGCGACCATTGCAGAGACGTGATCATAGAGCGCAGGTGGTTCATATTGACCATAGGCTTTTTTACGTAGATGGAATACCGCGAGCCTAGCGGCAAGATACTGGTAATCTGGCGTCTCTTCAGAAATCAAATCAGCGGAAGATTTGATGATTGTTTCATGGATATCAGAGGTGGTGATCCCATCATAAAACTGGATGTGAGCGCGCAGTTCTACTTGTGAAACGGAGACATTATCCAGACCTTCGGCGGCCCATTCGATTACGCGATGAATTTTATCTAAATCGATATTTTCTTTGCGTCCATCACGCTTGGTGACAGTAAGTTGTTGGTTCATTCTGCTTTATTTCCCTAACAAAACTGATAAAAGCCGTGTTTTGGTGTAATTATTGTAAATCAAACGTTGGCTTTGTGATAAAAATCGCCCTACAGCCAGTGGTGAGAAACACTATATATAGGGGTGTATCAGTGTTCGGGTTACAAGATAGTGCTATCTAATCATTAATGCAAGTTACAGAACTTGCACATATTGTGGATAACCTGAGAAATAAAAAAATTCAGTTAGTAGCTACTTACCGACAATCAAAGGGTAGATTTAATGGTAAAAAATCTGCCTTTGCAGATTGCTTTTTTACTAACCAAGCTTAAAAAAAAATGACTTGATCTTTCAGTAATTTTTTCAGTAAAGATTGAGACCCGAGTCAAAGGTTTACTAAGGTCTCGTCAAGCACCGATTGACACGATAAATGTACTGGTCATGGTGTCAAAGATAGAGCGGTTATTTTAGAGTAGTTTGGTATGAATGATGTAATTCACATCCACATTCTTCCCTAAACGATAACTGTCATTGAGTGGGTTATAATGCAAACCGGTTATGCCTTGTTCTTGTAACGCGGTTTGATCGATCATACGTAACAGCTCGGAAGGACGAATAAATTTGCTGTGGTCGTGAGTTCCTTTCGGTACAATCTTAAGCAGTTGTTCCGCACCAACAATCGCAAATAGGTAAGATTTTATATTGCGGTTTAAGGTAGAGAAAAACACATGGCCGCCGGGTTTCACCAAACGAGCACAAGCTTTGACTACTGAGAGAGGATCGGGTACGTGTTCGAGCATTTCCATACAGGTCACCACATCATAATGGTGAGGATATTGTTGGGCGTGATCTTCGACGGTACTTTGTAGATAAGTCAACGTTGTCCCAGTTTCAAGTGCGTGTAAACGAGCAACTTCCAATGGTTCTTTGCCCATATCAAGGCCAGTTACATGCGCTCCTTCTCGAGCCATACTCTCAGCTAAGATCCCCCCACCACAGCCGACATCTAATACCGTCTTTCCAAATAAACCATTAGCGTTATCCAACACGTAGTTAAGACGCAGCGGATTAATTTGATGTAATGGCTTAAATTCGCCGTTTAAATCCCACCAACGTGATGCCATATCGGCAAATTTTTGGATTTCATTTGGATCGACATTTTGTGCTTTGGTCATACTTCTGATTGCCTATGTTTCCCACACCAATAAGTGACCATTATAACCCTATGAATCATCCACACCAGCCGTTATCTCGGATTCAGATATACTTGATGGAAAAGTAATCACTTATCAGTCGGATATGAGAGGAATGTGTGATTTCTCGGCAGTTGATACTTAACCACGGTCACAACCTGATAAAAGGGCAGGGAAAGTGATGCCGAAGTGGGCCAACTTGTGTTATATTTTTCAACCTTATAAGTATCAATATTATTCGACCAACAAAACAGTTAAACCAAGGCTCGTTGCCGAGCAAAACTGAGTGTGGTTTGAATAATCCGATCAAACTATAGAGGGATAATGGCTCTATGAGCGATCTAGCTAAAGAGATCACACCCGTAAACATTGAAGATGAGCTACGAAGTTCATACTTAGACTATGCGATGTCGGTCATCGTTGGTCGTGCTCTTCCAGATGTGCGTGATGGTCTAAAACCAGTGCATCGTCGCGTGTTGTTCGCGATGAGTGTTTTGGGTAACGATTGGAATAAACCCTACAAAAAATCGGCTCGTGTGGTAGGGGACGTTATCGGTAAATATCACCCTCATGGTGATAGTGCGGTTTACGATACGATTGTACGTATGGCGCAGCCTTTTTCTCTGCGTTATATGTTGGTCGATGGCCAAGGTAACTTTGGTTCGATTGACGGTGACTCAGCGGCAGCAATGCGATATACCGAAGTTCGGATGTCGAAAATTGCTCACGAGCTTTTGGCTGATTTAGATAAAGAAACGGTTGATTTTGTACCTAACTATGATGGTACAGAGCAAATTCCGGCAGTAATGCCGACTAAAATTCCTAACTTATTAGTCAATGGTTCGTCTGGTATTGCGGTTGGTATGGCAACCAATATCCCGCCGCATAACTTGACTGAAGTCATCAATGGCTGTTTGGCTTACATTAGTAATGAAGATATTACTATCGATGAGCTGATGGAGCACATCCCTGGTCCCGATTTCCCAACTGCTGCTTTGATCAGCGGTCGCAAAGGCATTATTGACGCCTACAAAACAGGGCGCGGCAAAGTCTACATGCGTTCAAAAGCGGAAATTGAAACTGAGAAAAACGGTAAAGAGACAATCATCGTCAGTGAAATTCCTTATCAAGTGAATAAAGCGCGTTTGATTGAGAAAATTGCCGATTTAGTAAAAGAGAAAAAAGTCGAAGGCATTAGCGCATTACGTGATGAGTCTGATAAAGACGGTATGCGTATTGTGATTGAGTGCCGTCGTGATGCTGTGGCAGAAGTGGTATTAAATAATCTTTATGCCAATACTCAATTGCAAACGACATTCGGTATTAACATGGTGGCGCTTGATAACGGTCAACCAAAACTATTCAACTTAAAAGAGATGTTGAAATGTTTTGTTAACCACCGCCGTGAAGTTGTCACTCGCCGGACCATTTTTGAATTACGTAAAGCGCGTGAAAGAGCCCATATTCTTGAAGGTTTATCACTCGCGTTGGCCAATATCGATGAGATTATTGATCTTATTCGTAAAGCTCCAACACCAGCAGAAGCTAAAATTGGCTTAATTTCTCGTGGTTGGGATTTAGGCCATGTTGCGGCTATGCTTGAACGCGCTGGTACTGATGCCGCGCGTCCGGAGTGGTTAGAGCCACAATACGGTATTCGTGATGGTCAGTATTTCTTAACTGAGCAGCAAGCTCAGGCGATTCTTGACTTGCGTCTACACCGATTAACTGGTTTAGAGCACGGCAAAATCCTCGATGAATACAAAGCATTATTGGATGAAATTGCTGAGCTAATCCATATTTTATCGAATACAGAACGCTTGATGGAAGTGATCCGTGAAGAGTTAGAAATGGCTCGCGATAACTTTGGTGATGCACGCCGTACCGAAATTACAGCAGCTAGCCATGACATCGATATGGAAGAGCTGATTGCTCGTGAAGATGTTGTTGTTACTTTGTCACATGAAGGCTATGTGAAGTATCAGTTATTAACGGATTACGAAGCACAGCGCCGTGGTGGTAAAGGTAAGAGCGCGACTCGAATGAAAGATGAAGATTATATTGAGCGTTTATTGGTAGCCAATACGCACGATAATATCTTATGTTTCTCAACTCGTGGTAAGACCTACCGTTTGAAAGTCTATCAATTACCATTGGCTAGCCGTACCGCACGTGGTAAACCGATTGTTAACTTGCTACCACTTGAAGAAAACGAGCGTATTACTGCTATCCTACCAGTAACGGAATTCAGTGAAGATAAATTTATCTTTATGGCGACCGGTGATGGTACGGTTAAGAAGACGTCATTAGATCAATTCTCTAATGTTCGCGCTAATGGTTTGATCGCTGTTAACCTGCGTGATGACGACTCATTGATTGGTGTTGAAATTACCGACGGTGAAAGCGATATCATGTTGTTCTCAAAATCAGGTAAGGTGGTTCGTTTTAACGAGAAACCGATCATTGATGATGAAGGTAACGTTAAAGGTGGTGTTCGTCCTATGGGACGTACTGCATCTGGTGTTCGTGGTATGAAGCTGGTTGAAGGCGATCAAGTCGTGTCTTTAATTGTGCCAAAAACCGATGGTGACATCTTAACCGTGACTGAAAATGGTTACGGTAAACGAACTCAGCTTTCTGAATATCCAGCGAAGAGCCGTGCAACACAAGGTGTTGTTTCGATCAAAGTTTCAGAACGCAATGGTAAAGTTGTCGGAGCCGTGCAAGCCGATGAAGGCGATGAATTCATGATGATCACCAATGCGGCTACCTTGGTTCGTACTCGCGTTGCTGAAGTGAGTCAAGTTGGCCGTAATACCCAAGGTGTTACGCTGATCCGCACTTCAGAAGGTGAGAAAGTGGTTGGCCTGCAGCGTATTGAAGAGCTTGATGAGGCGGATTTGCCACAAGATGATGAGGTTTCTTCTGAAGCTCAGCCATCGGTGGAGTCAACCTCAACGACGATCGAGACTGATTCAACGGACAGTAATACGGATCCTACAGAATAAGTTGTTATACCGACACCGCTACTAATAATAAGAAGTGGTGAATGCAACGAATAAAAGACCGAGACACAATGCTCGGTCTTTTTTATGCTTAAACAAGTAAAAAATATTAAGATCAAAATACGATCATTAAAACGATTGGATATAATTCATGGATCATTGAGTATCATGATTTTGTTCTACTTTGAAACCTGTTGATCATTTTTATTATATAAAGAGTATCTTGATCTCCTGAAGATTAAGAACTGCTATTAGCTTATATAAAATAAATAGTGTGATTATTATTGCAATTTTAAAATATCCTTGCTAGATATTAACAGGAAGTGATATTATTTTTAGAGTAAATTATAATCAAATCACCATAGGATATTCGCAGTGGACTACGCCATAATCTCGCAATTAAAAAAAGATTTTTATGCGCAAATTAGCGCGTTTCAGTCTTATGCATTACCTCAGCAAACCACAACATTATCATTGTTAACCGAAGAAGAATTAAAACAGCTAGAGCAAATTTGGGTTGAATTAGCCGTTTGGAAACGCTCGCAAAGCCATTAATTCAGAAACGGTGACACTGACGAATTCATTGCGCCTGATGCTATCAATTATTTTTTGATTGAACAGAGCATCATTTACCTGTTTTATCATTTAGCTATTCTTTCTCTGCTCATTTTTTCTTACTACTTAATTGCTGATGCTTTTTCCGCTTGATTGACGTAGTAGAGTCTGGATAAGCTCGCTGACTCTGTATGCTGCTATGTTGACCATAAGCCTCGCCATGTAAGCACTTCACTCTTTTGTTGCGATCTCAACAAATTGTTATAATATAACAATTTGGATTTATTGTGATCTTTTCGTTGAAAAATGGGGTATTAGTCTCCATAGTAAAAATCACCAGATAAGAGTAACCTTATGCATACCATAACTAGCGTGCAGCCAGAACGAATTCAAGTGAGTAAAGATATGGCGGAAGTGAGAGCCAGAGTCGACTTCAAAGTTGGCTTGAAAAGTAATATTGATGCTGAGATTCTTTCATTCCGAGGTTTACAGTCGGATAAAGAACACGTAGCCGTTATCTTTCAAGCGGCAGATAAAACACAATCTATTCCATTAGTCAGAATGCACTCTGAGTGTTTAACCGGAGATGTTTTTCATTCATCACGGTGTGATTGCGGGGAGCAGCTCGAAGAGACCATCACTAAGATGGGCGAGCATGGCGGTATTATTCTCTATTTACGCCAGGAAGGCCGAGGTATTGGCTTATATAACAAGATTGATGCCTATCGCTTACAAAGCCAAGGTATGGATACGTATCAAGCCAATAATCATCTTGGTTTTGGTGATGATTTGCGCGATTTTACTGAAGCAGCGCAAATGCTAAAAGCACTCGGAGTGACTAAAATTCGTTTAGTAACGAATAACCCGAAAAAAATAAGAGAGTTACAAGAGCACGGGATTGAGATTGTCAGTGTGGTTAATACGGCTGCACATATTAAACATGGTAATGAAGATTATTTAAAAGCGAAAGTCTCACGCGGCAAACATCATTTAAAGTTATAAATCGTGATGCTTTTTCTATATAAGCGATTGAACTTTCAGCGTATTCTCTTTCATCTGATGAATCTGTGTAAACACCTTTAGCCCAGATCACTAAAGTTTTTGTCCATAACTCATCATTTCTTCATTTGAAGTGATGAGTTTTGTTGTTTATAGATGGTGGACTTTTCTTGCGTTGGCACTACAAGATAACGCCAATCTTAGCCAAGAACAGCCGATCACGATTGGTTTAGGAAGTTGAGCTCAATGTCGATAAAGAGTGGGTAAAGCGGAGAATATTTGCCATACTTAATCAAACATCGGCTGGACGGTTTAGTGCTAGGTATCGTCTACGCTCACCAATTCTAAATTAACCTACGTTATTGGTTAGCCAAGGGGACATCGAAAATATGAAGCGTTACTCATTGATGGCCATTGTTTTGCTTTGGATTAGTTTGCCACTTTTTGCTCATGCGTCAGTGGTTCAACCTTCTGATCTCAAGGGACAAAGTGAGTATGCACTATATTATCCTCAGCAAGTCGAGAAACTCTACCAGCGTAATCAGCATCAATTAATTTGGCGAGATGAGTTGAGTCGAGTCTATTTTGAGCAGCAACTTGCACTGATTCATCAAGCGAACATTAGCCCATTATTTTCAAAACGCTATAAGCAATTACGAGCCTTGAGTGAACAACAGGCATGGGTTCAATATGATGTGTTAGCGACAGACACAGTCATCGGCTATCTTAGCTACGCTCAATTAGCCGCTCAACAAGGGATGGATTGGTTTTTTAACGGTAAATTAAATCATGTATTACCTTTGCCGAGCAGCTCTTCATTATTAGCACTGTCGGTCGCTGCGGGTACGCCTGCGATGGCTGATTTAGTTTTGCAACATGCCCCACAAGATCCTGCTTATCATCAATTGGTTTATGCTTATAGTTTTTTGTCGGCACTTAAAACGGCACCATTACCGATTTATCGACAAGTCGGTTTGAAACGCCCAGGCGATAGATTGGAAGATCGTTCTAGCTTGATCCAACGTTTAGCTCTGGTCAATATTGATGTTACCGTGATTCGTGACGATGTTTCTTGGTACGATAATTCATTAATCGAACCCATAAAGCATTTTCAGCAGTTACATGGACTAACCGCTGACGGTGTGATTGGTCCGCAGACCTTAAAATGGCTAAATGTCTCCGTTGAAGAGCGTTTAGGCTTAATTGCTTTGAATGCTGAGCGAATGCGTCTGTGGCCAGCCAGTAATACATCGATAGTGGTTAATGTACCAAGCTTTGAATTGAAGTATTGGCATGCGGGAGAAAACGTTTTTCAATCAAAAGTGGTGGTGGGACGCATTTCTCGGCCAACGCCAGTCATGACGACACGTTTAGATTCTTTAATTGTTAATCCCACTTGGAATGTTCCTTATAAAATCATGGTCGAAGACATTCTACCTATGGCGAAGCGAGATCTGCGTTATTTAGATCGTCAAAACCTAGAGATTCTACCGCGTTGGGGAGCGACACAGACTCTAGAACCGACATCGATAGATTGGGAGAATACTTCATTAGAGGCATTTCCTTATCGGATGCGTCAAAGAGCGGGCTATCACAATGCGCTGGGATTATATAAATTCAATACCCCAAATCGACGAGCGATCTTTTTGCATGATACCCCAAGTAAATATTTATTTGAGCGTGACTCGAGAGCATTTAGCTCGGGTTGTATTCGGGTTGAACATGCCGATCAATTTGCCAATGTATTGTTAACCAAACAGGGGTTAGACTCTCAACAATTTGCTCCGCAAAGTAGCCCTGTGAATCAAGCCATTCCATTAAGACAGCGCATACCAGTACAAATTATTTATCAAACGGCGTGGTATGACGCAGGACAATTGCATTTCAGAGACGATATTTATCGTCTTGATAAACGGGTTACTCAATAATGAGGATTTTTATGAACGCTGCGATACTTACTTGTACGCCGTATCCAGTTGTTTGAGTCTTGAGCACGACTTGTCAAAGCCGAATGAGAATGTCATAGTTGATGATAATTTTTTGCTGTTTGTTCAGGTTCTCTCATGTCTTTGAAGTATCAAATTGTCCCCGTTACTCCGTTTGCGCAAAACTGTTCAATTGTATGGTGTGATGACACCATGCAAGGCATCGTTATTGATCCCGGTGGAGATGTAAAACAATTAAAAATATTGATTGATCAACTAGGCGTCCAAGTGGTTAAACTGGTTTTGACTCATGGTCATTTGGATCATGTTGGGGGTACCGAGCCTCTTGCTGCTCTGTTGGGCGGGGTAGAAATTATTGGTCCTCATAAAGCCGATAATTTTTGGTTACAAGGCTTAGAAGGGCAGAGTCAAATGTTTGGTTTTCCGCTGACCGAAGCCTTTGAACCCCATCAATGGCTCGATGAAGGTGATACCGTCACGTTTGGTAACCAGACGCTTGCCGTCTTGCATACCCCCGGCCACACTCCTGGTCATGTGGTTTTATTCAGCGAAGAAGCCAGTTTAGCATTTGTTGGTGATGTGCTTTTCAATGGCAGTATTGGACGAACTGATTTTCCACAGGGTGATTTCAATACGTTGATTGATTCTATTAAAAACAAACTTTGGCCCTTGGGTAATCAAGTAACGTTTATTCCCGGTCATGGACCGACCTCAACGTTTGGTCGTGAACGAGCGAGTAATCCTTTTGTGGCTGATGAAATGCCACTTTACTAGTTGTCATCGATGTTAGGGTGTATTTTTGTGATAACAAGGAGCCTATTGTACTTTGGCTCCTAAGACAATCTTATCTTATTCGGGTTTGGCTGCGGCGAGATAGCGTCGAGCCAGACCAACAAATTCATCAGCCGAACGGTCAAGATCATTCTCCGAGATAAAAACATCAAAACCATAAAAATTACGTTGATGGTGCATTCGGTTAGCGAGCATTGCCATTAAGCCTGTGTATATTTTACCTTGTGGATCGGTATAGGGTGTTGAATCTAATACGATGTCTTCAAAAAGTAGGCTTTTATCATGCTGCTTCATGCCTAAATACAGTAAGGCTCGTTGGTTAAATAACATTTCTCGAGCAATTCTTGGGCAGATACCGTCTAAAAAAGGTCCGTAATTTTTTAAACGAATACCTATCCATGGCAGCGGTTGATGCCATCCCTCTTGTTGATAGGTACATATTCCAATTTGATTGATATTTTGCCATTTCACTACCCACCCACCATAGTAAAAATGTTGTTGTAAGTGACTGGCGGTGAGAGTAAAACCTACCCAACTTTTACGTGCTAACCAATAGCCCGCTGCACATAAAATCAATACACACATTATCGCCACTAATGCCTGTTGCCAACTGTTCGATAAGCGAATCAAAGCAATAATCATCAATAACACGAACAACAAACCGATTTTGGCGTAGAGTGAATGTCGATCGAATTGATAATTAGATAAGTGGATTGTTGGCATACCGACCTCGCATGCAAAGGCTCTATGATTAATACTCAATATTCATCGATGGTGATCACTGCGCATCACTGAAACCGTAAACAGCAAATAATGATGGACTGTTTAAATTCTAGCCGCTTATCGGGTAAATCTTGCTTTTGTTAGGTGAACTTGAGCGATACCCTACAAAAGGTCGATGAATTTTGCTATAAAACGCGCTTCAAATTTTCACCACTGCATCCTGTGCAGTGAAATGGAGAGATACTCGATGAGACTTGCTCATAAGCGTAAAGTGCAGGCAAAACTGCAAAAGCGCATCATAGCGATGGTAGCAAATATTACCTCAGCACCAAAAACAGCCAAGCCTGTAGCCGTTAATTCTGTCGTTGCCAAGCAAACGGCACAACCATCAAGTGAACCCGTTTCATCAACGATACGTGCAGATATCGTGTTAACCCCTAAACAGCAACAAGTATTTGATATTGTTGTGGCGAATGCTGAGGGCATTAATCCTAAGGCGATTGGTTTAGCGGCTGGACAAGAAGAGAGTAAAGCCGCGTCTTGGGCGACGGGGGCATTAAAGAAACTACTTGAAGTTGAATTAGTTGCCAGAGAGTCCCAAGCGGGTAATAAGGTTATTTATAAAGCGTTGTAAATGACCAATGACTCTACAACTGCTCTTGTTATTCAGGTGGCAGTTGTAGAGTGATATGGCTTATCAAATTTACTCGATCTTAGTGATGCTGCCGATTTCCAACATCGGTGCAACATCCATTTTTTCTGCATTCATCATGGCAGATAAACGCTGAACTGATGAGAGTAATAAACTTTGCTCCCAATCGGCTAAATGCTGAAACTGTTGCACAAAACTGTCTTGTAGTGGTTGGGGCGCGCGAGCTAATAGTTCTCGTCCAGTGTCTGTTAAATGAGCGTGAACTTTACGTTTATCAGTACTACTTCTGACGCGTTGTACATATTGATTTCGTTCTAGACGGTCTAGAATAGTCGTTGCGGTAGCTTGACTCATGTTGGTGTGCTTGGACAATTGACGAATCGTGACTTCACCTAATTCTTCAATTGAACGCATCAAAATTAATTGCGGACCCGTCAGCCCAGCATACTTGCTTAATTTTTTTGAATGCAAATCTATGGCTCGGATAATTTGACGAATCGCAACCAACACTTCTTCGTGTTTTTCCACAATCTTTTACCTACAACAAACAATGGACCAATTAGGTCGGACCATACCTTAGTTGAGGATAATTGAAAAGTAGAGTTATATCCTTGCTATTGAAAGTCGTGGTGGCGTTAGCCATTTTTGCTCATCCATTTCTGACAGAGAATAAAATGGTTGGAATGATGACATTTGTCACTAATTTGACGGTAATGTGATTAAAAGCAAACAGTTATTGCAACGGTGTTTATTTTTACATAATGCGTGCAAACGCTTATAAACCTCGCTATTATTTGCCGCCCAACTGTTCCTTTTATCAGCGATAATTCACTATGAAATTAACCCTAAAACAAAAGCTTATTGGCACCAGCCTGTCAGCGGTCGTCGTGATGGCGGCCGCATTAACTTGGTTGTCTGCCGATCAACTCAAACAACAAACCAGCCGTGGCGTGCTTGCCCGTGCACAAGCTATTTCTGAAACGGCATCGAAAGGTATTTCTGATTGGATTTCGATCCGAAAAGATATCTCTACGGCATTTAATGACTATACCGTGCAACCTGATGTGGTGCCTTTTTTACAACAGGCGCGTAAAGCCGGCGGATTTGACGATATTTTCTTTGGTACTGTTAACGGTGAAATGTATCGCTCCCATCCAGAGCGTAACCGAGCTGATTATGACCCTCGTACTCGTCTTTGGTATCGTGATGCCGCGAATGCGGGTAAACAAATTATCACTACGGCTTATCAAGATGCGATCACTAATGCTTTATTAGTGACCATTGCTGAACCTATTCGTCACAATGGTCAGCTACGTGGTGTGGTTGGTGCAGATGTACTGATTGATCAATTAATCAGTGATGTGTTGAGTATCGACGCGGGTGATAATGCCTACGCGATGTTGATTGATACCCAAGACGGTTATTTTCTGGCACATCCAGACAAACGATTGCTTTTAAAGCCAGTCAGTTCGCTTGATAGCGCGCTTACCATGAATGCTATTCAGCAAGCCGCTAATAGCCGTCAGCTAATGACACTGAACCATAACGGCCAAGAGAGCTTGTTTTACTTCGATCGAGTTGCCGATACGCCATGGGTATTTGCTGTGCAGATGGATAAAAATACCGAATTCGCAGCGCATACTCAATTGCTCACCGGCTTATTGATCACCGCGATTTTTATCACCTTGGTCGTGGTGTTGATTGTCTCTTGGTTAGTCAGCTTTTTATTCAGAGATTTATTACGTGTCTCTAAAGCATTAGAAGAAATCGCAACCGGAGACGGTGATTTAACGCAACGCTTAGAACCACGTAGTGACGATGAAGTGGGACAACTGGCGAAAAATTTCAATATTTTCGTCGGTAATATGCATACCATGGTCAGTAAACTGAGCGAAGTCTCAGCGTCACTGTCATCACAATCGCATATGACGGCAGCTCATGCTGAAGAGCGCAGTGCCCGTATCCGTATGCAGCAAGATGAAATTAATATGGTTGCGACAGCGATCAATGAAATGGCCGCGGCGACTCAGGAGATTGCTAATAACTCTGAACATACTGCGCAAAACTCATCCGAGGCGGTAACCGCTTGTGTTGATGGCTCTAAGCAAGTGTCGCAAACACAGAACTCTATTCTGTCTTTAGCGAAAGAAGTGCAGGTGGCAACTGGCGTTATTCAAGAGCTGGAAGAGCATGGCAATCAGATCAGTACCATTCTTTCAACCATTCAAGGCATTGCTGAGCAGACCAATCTATTGGCATTGAATGCGGCGATTGAAGCGGCTCGTGCAGGTGAACAAGGTCGCGGCTTTGCGGTGGTTGCCGATGAAGTGCGCGTACTGAGCCAACGTACACATGCGTCAACGAAAGAAATTCAAACCATGATTGAAATGCTACAAGGCACGACGGGTAAAGCCGTTGGAATCATGAATGATAGTCGGATGCTAGCCGATACGAGTGTTGATGATGCACACTCTGCGGCAGCGAGCTTGATGCAAATCCATCATGCAGTTGAGCGGATCAGTGATATGGCGACCCAGATTGCTTCGGCTGCCGAGGAACAGGCGTCAGTCACCTCTGAGATCACGCGTAATACGGTCGGTATTCGCGATGTGTCTAATGATCTTGCCCAAGAAGCTCATGATGCAGCCGCTCAAGCTGCGGAGCTATCACAGCTCTCTTATCAGCTCGACCAAGAGATCCGTCGCTTTAAGTTATAAGCTCTAATTGATAAAAGATGAGCTAATAAACTTAAGTTATTCGCGATAGTTTGTGATAAATCATAGGGAGCGAAAGCTCCCTATGTTGATCCTTGATACGAGTGATGACAACTTCAGTCAGAAGCTATAACCAAAATCGTTTAAGCCGATCATCTGGTGAATAATGGTGTGCGATTTGCGCCTGCATCAGTTCTGCTGTGGCAATCGCATCTGTCAGAGCGTGATGAGGATTATAAGCCGGTAAACCATAGCGTTGTCGGGCTTGCCCTAAACGCAGTGATTGCGGTTTTTTACCACGTAGCTTATTCCAAATTCCTGCGGTGAGGCGCTTTTGAATCTCCGCTTCAAGTTGCATGGTATCGATAATCGGAAATTCAATACCTTCGTTTATTCGTCGTTTAAAGGCTTGATCCAAAAATTCACGTTCGATCTTATGATAATGGGCGACGATGACTTTCCCTTCCAGTGCGGTTAATAACGCTTCAATTACCTCACTTAAATCGGGGGCGTGTATAATATCACTGTGCGTGATGCCATGAATGATCACCGAACCTTCGTCCAGTTTTTGTCGAGGGCGAACGATCCAGTGCTGCGCTCGCTTAAGATAGACTCGCTGTAAAGTGAAGGGTACTAAGCCGATGGTAATAATTTCATCTTTATTTGCATCAAGCCCAGTGGTTTCAAAATCCATCGCGACAAACTCAATCTCACCCAAAGTCGAATTGCCATCAGCCAGTTCAGCTTGATAAAAACGTTGCAGCAAAGGGGATTGGGCAAGCTTTTGTTTCGCTCGATATTTATAAGGCCAATCGATACTTGGCGCTTGAAATAGTCCTTTCATGCTCACCTTATTTAAAATTGCTGCTCGCTTGATAACGATATTTAAGGAAATTTTGGCCGTTACTCAAAATTTGAAAGGCATCTTTTAAATTACGTCGTTCAAATTCAGAGAGGTTTTCTGGTTCAATGTTGTTATCGGGTTCATTATTATTTTCCACATCCAGAGCTTGATGGCGAATGCGTACCATCGAAATAAACTCTAACGCATCGCGTAGATCTTGCCCTCGTCCTTTGGGTAAGATGCCCGCATCGATAATATCATCGAGTCGTTCGAACGAGTTTTTTGCCCGAGAGCCGACTGCCAGAGCATGAACGCGAATTAAATCTGCCAGTGGTGCGGTACCACGACGTTTTAGATTGATCGAATTATTGTGGCGACCATCTTTTTCCATGACGAAGTTTTTGAAAAAACCAAGTGGTGGGGTTCGGTTTAAAGCATTACGAGCCAAACAAGCTAAAAATCGGTTATTCCGTCTAGCGCGGCGGACAATAAATCCATTCAATTGCTCTGCCCATTTCAATCGGCCATAAACTCCATCTAAGTCAAAGAAGATAGAGGCATTCAGCAAAGCTTTCGGATTAGGATTATCAATCCAATCGGCAAAACAGGTTTCCCATTGTTGACGAGTCATACGCCACATTGGGTTGGTTGCCATAATCTCGCCTGTACAATAGGTGTAACCGCACTGATCGAGCCCATCACAAACAAACTGAGCTAAGTCTGCAAAATATTGACCGTGCAATCCTTCATCATAACTATCATCAAGCAGTAGAGCGTTATCTTGATCGGTGACAATCAGCTGTTCATCTCGTCCCATAGAACCCAGTGCTAAAAAGCAGTAGGGGACGGGAGGAGGACCAAACTTCTCTTCAGCCAGCTCTAATAATCGTTGCTTGAAACTACGACCAATCGTTGACATGGCGGTACCGACCATATGCGAGTTAGCGTCTTCATTAACGAGACGGACAAAAGCGGGTTTAACCTGTTTGGCTAGATTCGCCAAATCTTCAATACTATTTTGATGAAAAATTGTACTGACTAATAACAGTGAGTTATGTGATTCATGACGAACAATATCGGTCATGCCGACAATACCAATCGGATTGTTTTCCTTTAGCACGGGTAGGTGATGGACGTTGTAACGCAGCATAAACAGCATCGCTTCATAGACATAAGCGTTATGATCCAACGAAATCACTTCGCTGGTCATGATTTCAGTCACTGCATGTTGGTAATCCAATCCGGTGGCAATCACCCTTCGACAAAGATCGCGATCTGTCAGAATGCCGACGACAGGGCTGCTATCATTTTCATCATCTTGCAGGATGTTAGGGTCGATGATCAGCAGTGAAGAGACGTTCTCTTCCGACATTTTTATAGCGGCTTGTTGGATACTGGCATCGTTGTAGACGAAAGGGGCTTCGCGAGTGAGTAAATGTTTGACTTTAGAGGTGGTTAAATCATTTTGATCTTGAGTATTGGATACCGTCTGTCGTAGACGCGCATTATCTTGTACTTCAACATAATCAGCAAAAGTATCGTATTCATCGTATAACTTTTGAAACATGGCTTCGGGCATACAATAAATCAGCGTGTCTTCAATGGCGGTAACCGGAAAAAGCACTTTATTATTAGTCAACAGCCCCATTTGCCCAAATAAGCCGCCTTCTGATAATCGATTATATAATTCCCCTTTGCGACGATAAATTTCTACTACACCACTACGAACAATATATAAATCTTGAATATGATCGCCAGCATGAATGATCGGCGTATTTTGGCGGTAATAAGCAATTTCTATTTGGTGAACGGCTTCATCAAGCACTGACTCAGGAAGCTCATTAAAAGGTGGGTATTGAGCAAGAAAGTTTTTAATATCGATTAATTCTGCTTCCATCAAGGGACTCCTTTGGCCCAAATCATCCTTAATCGGGATTCTCTGGGTATCACAATATGTTTGAAATGAGTGAGATACTCATCTCTTGAGGTCGGCAATATCTGCACCTATTTCATTTAATTAATCACTTAGTCTACACGATTTTGTGGTTCAGCGCAGATTTGAGGTAGCGCCTACTCTTTTCTTCGCGATTATCCGTTATTCTAAGAGCAGATAAAGAAGATAGGTAGAGCGATGAATAAAACCAGTATATTGATGATAGCGATGGCTGTTTTTCCGCTAGCACACGCTGAAAATTCTCACATAGATCAGCGGTTGAAGTATGATTTTTTTAGCGCAGAGCTGACGTCAGGGACCATGAGTGGTTTATACGCTGCTGGAAGAAGTGATAATACGACAGCACTATCGATAGGAGTGAGCCATCAACTGGCCGAGCGACGCGTATTGTTGATCTCTGATTATAGTGCTCGCTTTTATCATCCTAATGACGAGACGATCGAACAGTACCGTTTACGATTTGGGGTTGGCTATCATTGGCCAATAATCGACAAGCTTGATCTGGTTAGTCATGCCCGAGTGGGGATGTTAAGGATCAGCAGTGATTATACCGTCGATAATGAAACTCGCTCTGTTTTTGGTGCGGATATTGGGCTACGTTATCTGATACGCCCCAACTGGGAGGCAAGTTTATTTGCCGAAGCAAATTATAACCACTGGCAAGATGAATACGTGTTTACATTGAGAACCGATTATCGGTTGACTAAGCGCTTGTCGTTAGGAGGGCTTGTTACTTATCGAGATGGTGAATTGCAAAATATCAATGAAGTTGGCATAACGATGCGAATTCATTATTAACTTTATATGTCGATATCAATTAAAAAAGCCAAGCAGAGGTTGTTTCCGCTTGGCTTTGTATTCATCGCTGTGTTTGCTCAACCTGTTGGTAGATAAGCCATTTATAAAACGACTTTAATCCCTTCACATAGAGGAGACATGTTGTTTTTCGTCATGCCTGCAACGCTTATCCGGCCAGAACCGACAATATAAATACCAAACTCTTCTTTCAATCGTTGCACCTGCTGCTTATTTAAGCCGGAGAAAGAGAACATGCCATTTTGTCGTTCGATAAAGCTAAAATCTGCATTAACGCCAATTTCTTGTAAACGAGTAACGAACAGTTCGCGCATCTCTTGAATTCGTTCACGCATCTCGGCAACTTCTGCTTCCCATTCTGCGCGTAGGGCAGGGTTTTGCAGTATGTATGTGACGACAGCAGCACCATGAGCGGGTGGATTCGAATAAATAGAGCGAATAATCGCTTTGACTTGTGAGAACGCCGTATTGGCTACCTCGGCTGAGGCGGCGACTAAGGTAAATGCACCGACGCGCTCGTTATACAGACCGAAATTTTTTGAAAATGAAGAGGCGACTAAAATTTCTGGATTGTATTGAGCAAAAATTCGTAGCCCAGCGGCATCTTCTTCGACCCCTTTAGCAAAACCTTGATAAGCAAAATCAAACAGTGGGAGTAAGCCTTTTTCTGCTACCAATTTAGCTAAGATTTCCCACTCTTCTAACGTTGGATCAATTCCCGTCGGATTATGGCAGCAGCCGTGCAGTAAAACCACATCACCTGTGGATGCTTGCTCAAGATCGGCGAGCATCGCTGGGAAATCTTTATCTTTTTTCTCGGCGTTGTAATAAGTGTACTCTGTTGTTTCAAGTCCCGCTGCACCAAATACACCATGATGGTTAGCCCATGTTGGGTTACTGATCCAGACTTTGACATCACCGAGTTGACGTTTAATAAACTCACCCGCCACGCGAAGCGCACCTGTACCACCAGGCGCTTGAGCGGTTTTAGCACGTTGAGCATTAATGATGTCGGCTTGCTCACCAAACAATAATTTCTGTACCGCTAGGCCATATTCAGTAGTGCCTTCAATCGTTAAATAAGATTTGGTTTTCTCCGATTCAAGCAGCGCAGCTTCGGCTTTTTTGACGGTCGCCAAGACTGGCGTTTCACCGGCTTCGTTTTTATAAATACCTACGCCTAAATTGATTTTGTCTGTACGAGGATCATTTTTAAACTCCTCAGTTAAACCAAGAATAGGGTCAGCAGGTGCTGCGACAACTTTTTCAAACATAATGTCCATCCATGTAAAGTTAAGGTGATACGCTTCGTACTTGGCCTTGCAGTGATGCTAGTCGCGTACCGATAACGCCAAGTCGTTTGCAAAGAGAAGATTGATTGTCAGTATTTATACCTTTCTGATTGAAAAGTGACAACCATCACGCAACGGAAAATTAAAAAAACCTCCGCGAAGCGAAGGTTTTTCATGAAAAGTAGATTTAGAAGTTGGCGCTACGTGGGGTACGTGGGAATGGGATCACATCACGGACATTACCCATGCCTGTCACATAAGAGACCAAACGCTCAAAGCCTAGACCAAATCCTGCATGAGGAACGGTGCCATAGCGGCGTAAATCACGGTACCAGCTCATGTGCTCCGGATCGATGCCCATTTCAATCATGCGCGCATCCAATACATCTAAACGTTCTTCACGCTGTGAACCGCCGATGATTTCACCAATTCCTGGTGCTAATACGTCCATAGCGGCAACGGTTTTACCGTCTTCGTTAAGACGCATATAAAACGCTTTGATGTCTTTTGGATAGTTTTTAACGATCACTGGCGCTTTGAAGTGCTCTTCAGCAAGATAACGCTCATGCTCTGAAGATAGATCGATACCCCATTCCACATCAAATTCAAACTTGCGACCAGAATCCAGTAGAATTTGAATCGCATCGGTATAGTCAACTTGTGCAAAATCTGATTGAACGAACTGTTCTAAACGAGTAATCGCGTCTTTATCGATGCGAGAAGCAAAGAATTCAAGGTCGTCACGACGTTCAGTCAGTACGGCATTAAACACGTACTTGAGCATGTCTTCAGCTAACTTAGCTACATCGTTTAAATCGGCAAAGGCAACCTCAGGTTCCACCATCCAAAACTCAGCTAAGTGGCGACTAGTATTAGAGTTTTCTGCACGGAAGGTTGGGCCAAAAGTATAAACCTTGCTCAGTGCACAAGCGTAAGCTTCAGCGTTTAACTGACCCGAAACGGTGAGAAAGGTCTCTTTACCGAAGAAGTCTTCGTTAAAGTCAATATCGCCGTTGTCTTTATGCGGTAGGTTGGTTAAATCTAAGGTTGATACACGGAACATTTCACCAGCACCTTCAGCATCGGATGCCGTGATCAGTGGGGCAGAAACCCAGAAATAACCTTGTTCATGATAAAAACGGTGGATCGCTTGAGACAAGCAGTTACGAACACGAGCGACTGCACCAATCACGTTAGTACGTGGACGAAGGTGAGCGACTTCACGTAAATACTCAATAGAATGACGTGTTTTGGCCATTGGATAGGTTTCTGCATCTTCAACCCAACCGACAACTTTAAGGCCAGTGGCAGCGAGTTCGAAATCTTGACCGCTGGCTGGGGATTCAACAACGGTGCCTGTAATTTCTACAGAACATCCGGTGGTGAGTTTCAAAACTTCATCTTGATAATTATTGAGTGAATTCGGGACCACGGCCTGAATCGGGTCGAAACAAGAGCCGTCATATAAGGCAAGGAAAGAGATTCCAGCTTTGGAATCGCGACGTGTACGGATCCAGCCACGAACAGTAACTTCACTGTTTACTGCAAGCTTGCCGCTTAATACGTCTTTTACAGGCGCGTAAGTCATGGTTAATATCGTCTCCATTGAGGTAAAAACTCAACCCAAAGTGCTGACTGCTTCCTAGAACGACTTGAAGTTACGATAACGTGTGAGTCGTTAGCGTTTTTTAGACAGATACGGTTACCGTATTCAAACAAGTTGAAGGAAAAAAGCGAAACATTAGGTTGGCTAAAATTCTACAAATTCAATGGCACATATTACCTGTCAATTTGTCCGCATCAACCTTTAATATGCTCTGATTGTTGATTTCTTATTCGAAAGGCTAAATTGATGGAATAAATGCGCTCTTCTGATCGTAAAAGCGAGGCTTATTCATCATACGAGCAAGTGGTTTAGAAAGATGAGTTGCGGGTTTTCGGTTGCCGAGGTTACTTGATTTGGCTTGTTTCAGTTGACAAGATTCCGTAGTATGACGGCTCTTTTTTTAAGCCTGAGTTTTACGATGAAAACCGAAATTTATAAAGAGTTCATGTTTGAAGCTGCCCACTATTTACCTCATGTGCCTGAAGGACATAAATGTGGTCGTTTACATGGGCACTCTTTTTTAGTTCGTCTTTATGTCGCTGGAGAAGTCGATGCTCATACTGGTTGGCTGATTGATTTTGCAGAGATCAAGGCGGCGTTTCAACCGATTTATGATCGTTTGGATCATTATTATTTAAATGATATTGAAGGATTAGAAAACCCAACCAGCGAAGTGTTAGCAAAATGGATTTGGCAACAACTTAAACCAAGCTTACCGTTACTCAGCAAGGTTGAAATTAAAGAGACCTGCACCGCCGGGTGTGTCTATACGGGGTGATTTTTAGCCAAGCTATGCTGTTAGCTTGGCTAAAGGGTCTAACTCTCTTCGTCTGTAAGGATCGTCTGTCCCCCTAGGCTTCGATAAAGGGTGCTTAGGGTTACTCGTTGATGATAGTCGTTTTCCAGTAAAGCGGCCCGTGCATTACGCTCGTTTTCTTGGGCATCTAGTAGCGTCTTAATTTCTATAGCCCCATGCTGATATTGGCTTTGATAGATACGCATTGCTTCAGCGGCGCTTTGCCATTGCTGAACTAATTTTTCAGCTTGGTACTGATAATTTTCTCGGGCGGATAAGGCATTATCGACATCCTGAAAAGCGGCATACAAGGTTTTACGGTAGTTGATGATGGCCGATTCATACTGCACTTGTGCGATATCTCGCTTTAGCTGCATTTCATTCCAATTTAAAAATGGCAAAGTTAAGTCAGCGCCTAAAGTGCCGATAGGATCGCTCAATAGTTTTTTTAGTTCCGTCGATGATCCACCTAATGCTCCAGTCAGAGTGAGCGCAGGAAAATAACTGCGGCGAGTGCTTTCCTTGGCAGCCAGAAAAGCTTGAAGTTGATACAAGGCTTGTTTGACATCGGGTCTACGTGCCAAAACTTCTGCGGGTATGCCTGCAGATATAGCAGGCAAGGCTTGAGCGGGTTGTTGATCAATTTCAATAGCGGCTTGATCTGGATCTTGCTCAAATAAAATAGCTAAGGCATTACTGGCTTGTCGATATTGTTGCTGGTAATCGCGGTGTGCAGCTTCCAATCCAGCCAGTGACCGTTTGGTTTCTAATACGGTCAAGCGTGAGGTTGCGCCATGAGTATATTGACTTTGAGCAAGATTAAAGTTTTGGATGGCGTTATCAATATCTTGCTGACTTAAACGAATTCGTTGTTTTAAATAGCCGATTTGCCAATAGAGTTGGGCGGTGGTTGCCACTAAACTTTGTGCGGTTGCTTCTCGCTCTTGTTGCGTCGCGAGGGCTTTCCATTGACTTTCATCAATCGTCGCTGAAAGCTTGCCCCATAAATCCACTTCATAACTGACGCTAATTTTAGCCTGATAGTTGTTAGACATGTCGCCATGGTTGAGATCTTTTGAACGGCTGCCGGATATCCCAGCGGCGAGATCGGGAATTCGTTGATCTCGGTCTAGATTGGCATTCAAACGAGCTTGTTTTAAAGTGAGTGTCGCTAATGCAAGGTCGTGGTTGGTGGACAGGACGCGCTCAACTAACAAATCAAGATTAGGATCTTGAAAGTTTTTCCACCACTGGCTTTCCCACACCGTATTGGTTTCTTGTTGAGGCGAATGCCAGTCATTCGCAATAAAAACAGAAGGCTCTACAAGATCATAGTGAGCGGAACAACCAAGCAGTAGCAACATGGATAAAGCTAAGCTGGAATATTGAGTTGCAGGTAACATGTTTACTCCCGGGCAAGCGCATCAATCGGATTTAGCTGAGCGGCATTTTTCGCAGGAAGATAGCCAAATAGAACACCGATTAATGTTGAGCACAAAAAGGCAGAGACGATTGGGGCGGTAGAATAGATCAAGGTAAAACTACTACCGAATGATGAAAAACCGACGCCGATTAAATAGGCGAGGGCAATTCCAATGATCCCACCACACAAACAAACAAGTACCGCTTCGATAAGAAACTGACGCAAAATATCGTTCTGTCTTGCACCAACAGCCATACGTACGCCGATTTCTCGGGTACGTTCGGTGACCGAAACCAGCATAATATTCATTACGCCAATCCCCCCGACAATTAATGAAATAACGGCGATGGCGGAGATGAGTAAGGTCATGGTTGCGGTTGTTTTTTGAATATTTTGTTGAATGGTGTCGGTATTAATCGTAAAGAAATCTTTAGTACCATGACGCATGGTTAATAAAGAGATAATCGCTTGCTCTGCCGCATCACTAGGAATGTTGTCATCAAGACGTACAGTGATTCGATTAAGATGGCTTTGACGCATCATTCGTGCATTAATCGTACTGTAAGGAACCCATATATTGAGAGCGTCGTTATTGCCAAATGCACTCTCTTTCGCCGCAGTGACGCCAATAATTCGGATAGGCAGTTTACCTGCAAAAATGACTTTACCGATGGGATTCTCATTAGCAAAAAGTGCCGTTAATGTATTGTGATCGATGACAGCTTCTTGGGCTAAGTTATCCACACTGGTTTGATCCCAATATTGCCCTTTGGCGAGTTCATAGCCACGGACTCGGAAAAAATCAGGGCCAACTCCTTGTATCGAAGCGGTGACCGATTGATTACTAAATTTGATGGTCGCGGAACTATTGACGGTAGGAGTGACACTATCAATAAACGACAGTGATTGCAGCGCTTGAGCATCTTCTGCGGTTAACGTTCGAATTCGACCGGATCGCCGATCGCCAAAGCCTGAACCAGGCATAATATCAATCGTATTGGTGCCCATGGCGGCAATACTTTCTAAAATCGACTTTTGTGAGCCATTACCGAGTGCCACCACGGAAACCACTGAAGCAATCCCAATGATGATGCCGAGCATAGTCAAGAAGGTTCTTAATCGATGGTTTGACATCGCTAACAGTGCCATTTTTAACGCTTCCCAACAATTGTCGAGCCACCTTTTGTTACGACCGACAGTTGAGGTTTTGAGTAGCGGAGTATGATGGGCAAGGGCATGTGGCTGAAGTGCCGTGTCACTGGTCGAGTGGTTGATACGATCACTGAGAATTTCACCATCTTTGATCTCTATAATGCGGTCTGCATACTGAGCTACATGCATATCGTGGGTGACGATAATGATGGTGTGCCCAAGGCTATGAAGCTCTTGCAGCAGTTGCATCATTTCTGAACCACTTTTACTGTCCAGTGCGCCCGTCGGCTCATCGGCAAGAATGACATCGCCGCCATTAACGAGGGCTCGAGCCACAGAAACACGTTGTTGCTGACCGCCGCTTAGTTGGTTGGGCTTATGATCCAGTCGTTCGGCTAGTCCTAATCGTTCAAGCAGTTTGCGTGCTCGTTCATGGCGAGTCTGTTTATCGTAACCAGCATAAATAGCTGGGATTTCGACATTTCCTAAGGCGTCTAAATCCCCTAATAGGTGGTAGCGTTGAAAGATAAACCCGAAATATTCACGGCGTAGCTCAGCCAGTTGATCAGAATTCAGTTGTGAGGTGTTTTGTCCATTCACCCAATATTCACCACAACTTGGGGTATCTAAGCAACCTAAGATATTCATTAAAGTAGATTTACCTGAACCAGAAGCGCCAACTATGGCAACCATTTCACCTCGTTCGATAGTTAGATCGATCTCTTTTAAGACAGTGAGCGTTTCATCGCCAGAAGTAAAGTGGCGAGAAACATTGACTATGTTTAATAAAGCCTCTGACATTAGAAACGCATCCCTGGTGGACTCATACGACGGCTCGTGTTGTTATTGAGTGTATTTGGCATGCCTAAAATCAGTGTGTCGCCTTCATTAAGTCCCTCAAGAATTTCTACATTGACTTTATTATTGAGGCCGATTTTGACATCACGAAATACAGCTTGATCATTTTCTAATACAGGAACTTGATAGCGAGGTTTTGGTCCTGGTTGTTTGATCAGCACTTGAGCGGGGATCAATAGTGCATTTTCTGAGCGGTGTAAAACAATGGTGACTTGAGCTGTCATACCGATGCGCAATAGTCCATCTGGGTTATCCACATCAAACAAACCATGATAGTAAATGGCCTCATCATTACTGATTGAAAGATTACTGTCATTACCAGTCATTAATGTTGGGCCGGGTTCAATAGCACGCAATGTACTGGAGTAACGTTTATTCGGTTGACCTAGAATAGTGAAATAGATGGGCAGTCCCGGAGTGACTTTAATGATGTCGGCTTCGGATATTTGAGCTTTTACAGTCATGGTATCGAGTACTGCTAGTTCAATAATTGTCGGGGTGGTTTGATTGGCATTAACGGTTTGACCTTCTTCAACGGCACTGTAAACCACCGTCCCATCCATCGGCGCTCGGATGGTGGTGTAATTGAGATCGAGGTTGGCGCTATCAACACTAATTTTTGCTTGTTCTTGCTGTGCTGCTAGTTGTTTCAGTTCTGCAATATGCACAGCCAGTGATGCCTGAGCAGCTTCGTAATCCGCTTGTGAGCTAGCGTTTTCTGCCAGCATCGCTTTTTGTCGGTTAAACTCAGCTTGAGCTTGACGAATCAATGCCTGTTTGGCTTGGTATTGGGCATTTAAACTGTTCAATGATGCTTGGGCTTCTTTGAGTTTATTCTGTTGGGCCAAATTATCGATTTGAGCCACTAAATCACCTTGTCGAATAGTGTCCCCTAAATTGACCGCTAGTGTCTCAATTTGACCTGATACTTGCGCACCAACCGCCACCAGTTTTGAGGCTTGTAGCATGCCGGTAGCAAGGACGGTTTCTTCGATGTTGCCACGCTGAACGGTGTCGGTAACGTAGGTTGTCGCATTTTTTTGGGGATACAAGATATAACCCACTGCGATAAGAATAAGAATGACGATCAAAAACGTAAGCGTCGTTTTTTTAGTAATAGAGAATGACATGGTAAAAATGAACCAGCATATAAAAGAGAATGATTATCACCATTTATAACGTTATCTGGAGATAAAACAAGCGGCGGTTAGGTAAAGCTAAGTAAAGATGGAGAAAGGGAAAATAAAAAGCCTGATGAAGTATCAGGCTTGGGAAGATCAATCGTTGAGGAAGATTAACAGATCACTTTAACCGCTAATCCACCTTGGGAGGTTTCGCGATATTTAGCATTCATATCTTTACCTGTTTCAAGCATTGTTTCGATCACTTTGTCTAAAGAGACACGGGGAGCCGATGAACGACGCATCGCCATACGAGTGGAGTTAATTGCTTTCACGGCGGCAATCCCGTTACGTTCGATACAAGGTACTTGCACTTGTCCTGCAACTGGGTCGCAGGTAAGACCTAGATTATGCTCCATAGCAATCTCTGCAGCCATACACACTTGCTCAGGACTGCCCCCGAGTAGCTCTGCTAAACCCGCAGCGGCCATTGAGCATGCTACCCCGACTTCGCCTTGGCAACCGACTTCAGCTCCAGAGATAGAAGCATTACGCTTGTACAAACCACCAATCGCACCTGAGGTAGCAAAGTAACGAATGTAGTCTTTCTCGGTTACGGTTTGGATAAATTTGTCATAGTAGGCTAAGACCGCAGGAATAATACCACAAGCACCATTGGTGGGTGCGGTTACCACGCGACCACCTGCTGCGTTTTCTTCGTTAACCGCAAAAGCATACATATTAACCCAATCGACAACGGCCATCGGATCATTAGTCGTTTTTTCAGAAGTTAGCAGTTGTTGGCGAAGTGCAGCGGCACGGCGGGGAACACGCAAAGGCCCCGGTAAAATGCCTTCAGTATTCAGACCACGTTCCATACATTCACGCATGGTGCGCCAGATATTAGCGAAATAAGTACGAACTTCTTCGTCTGAATGAAGAGTTTTTTCATTGGCCATCACTAGAGTGCTAATAGAAAGGCCGTGCTCTTGGCACTGAGCAAGAAGTTGTTCGGCACTCGTGAATGGATAGGGAACTTGGACTGGAGATTCAATCTCTTTACCAAAGTTTTCTTCATCGACAATAAAACCGCCACCAATAGAGTAGTAGGTCTTTGAGTAGACAGGATTGTCATCAATCCAAGCGTGAATTTGCATACCATTTTCATGCAATGACAAATTGCTTTTATGGAAGTTCATGCCACCTTCACGAGGAAAATCAACGGTATGGCAGTGCATGCCAACAGGAAGGCGCTCCGTTTCAGTAACGCGAGCAATAAAACTTGGAATCGCATCGATATCGACTTTTTCTGGGGTATTACCCGCTAAGCCCATAATGATGGCGATATCTGTGTGGTGACCTTTCCCTGTCAGTGATAATGATCCATAAACATCCACGGTAATTTTAGTGATGTCGCGCAATTTTCCCATTGCTCGTAAATCATCAATAAATTGTTTACCCGCTTTCATTGGGCCAACCGTGTGTGAGCTTGACGGTCCGACACCAATTTTATAGATATCAAATACACTAATCATATTGATTGCCTCAAAAGTAAGCCCCCCTTGGTTAAGGGAGGCTTTTTTATTGTTATATTTTACCTGACTAGCTTGATGTTACCGCGTGGTTGATCACGCTATTCTTCAAGCTTCAGGTATCTTTTCACTCATACGCTGATGCAGAGATTAAAGAGCGCCGTAGATTACAGAACTAATCGCGGCAAAACCACAAATAACTGTGAATATTTGTACTGGTAGTGTTGTTTTATACTTCGCCATTGCTGGTACTTTTTGCATCGCAAAAACAGGTAAAATGAATAGGATAGCAGCAATCATTGGTGCACCCATAGTTTCAATCATACCCAAGATACTAGGGTTAACAATAGCGACAATCCAAGTAGTAAGGACGATAAACAGGAGCGAGATTTTATCGATTTTACCCACAGACATTTGACTGCGTGATTTAACTAAACCGACTAAACCTTCATGAGCACCTAAGAAGTGACCAAAGTAGCTTGAAGTGATTGCTGCAAGTGCCACGATAGGACCAAGATAAGAAATCAGTGGTGATTCATGCACATTGGCTATGTATGAAAGCACACTGATGTTCTGCTCTTGCGCCATAGTTAACTGTTCTGGTGTTAAAGACAGTACCACAGAGAAGACGAAAAACATCACAAATCCCATTAACATCATTGCTGCACCAGCAGTGATCATATCGGTTTTCACGACCGCATGCTCACCGTGCTCTTGACGTTGTGATTTGGTAAATTGGCTGATGATTGGACTGTGGTTAAAAGAGAACACGATGATAGGAATGGCTAACCAGACAATCACTGGAACGGTTGACCAATCTGGAGAGGTTTCGATCATTGAAGTGTTCCAATCCGGGATAAGGAACACAGACAAAGCCAATAGAATAAATACTAGAGGATAAACCATCGCTGAGGTCGCTTTAAGCATTAATTCTTTACCAAAAACAACACCAGCAGTCATTAATGAAATTAGCGCGCCAGAGAGTAACCAGCGAGGAATGGATTCCATACCAAATTGGTGCACAAGGAAAGAGTCGACGGTATTCGTAATCCCGACTCCGTAGATAAGAACGATAGGGTAGATGGCGAAAAAGTAAGCAAAAGTGATAAGGTTGGCGCCAGTTTTACCAAAGTGTTCTTCGACGGTATCGGTGATGTCAGAGTCAGTTTTACTCGCAGAAAGAACGAAACGAGCCAGTCCTTTATGGGCAAACCAAGTCATTGGTGCTGCAATCAGTGCAAGAATGACCAGCGGCCAAAAACCACCCGCACCAGCTTTGATCGGCAGAAAAAGAACGCCAGCACCGACGGCGGTACCAAAAAGGGAAAGCGACCATACAAAATCTTTATAGGTCCACTTGCCAGTGGATTGTGTCGCTGATGTAACCGTTGTGGTTGTATTCATGTTTAATTTACTCATTTTGGGAACAGGAAATAAGTCGGGCGCAATTTTGCAGGTTTTTTTACAATAAAAAATAGATCTAAATCATGAATTGTCTGCGCCTATTGAATGATATGTCAAAAACCCCTGATTGATCACGAAAAAACTGTGCCACATGTGGAAATTGTTAATGGTTGGGTTGGTTAAGGTTATTTGAAGGTGTCATTTTATGATAATAATGCAAAGCAAACGATTGCTTTGGTGGTTGAAATAATGGATAGATGACAAAATGTGTACGTAAATTAATCATTTCAAAGGTTATCTATCACTATTAATGTGTTTTTGCAGTGCTTGGATGATTTGTGCAGTCATACCCCATATAAAATGATGTTTATATGGCAAGGCGAAGACTTTATGCAGGGAGTTTTTTATTAAAAAGGTATTACTGAGTAAATGTTTTTGATCGAAAAGATAAGCGGCTGGAACCTCGAAGACTTCTTCGACTTCGTTAGTATCAATGGACATTTCATAACGGGGATCAATGAATGCAATCACTGGAGTTACCGCAAACTGACTGATCGTCACCAGTTCTGGTAACTGGCCGAGGATCTTAATGTATTTAGCTTCTAATCCGATCTCTTCGTGCGCTTCTCTTTTGGCCGTTTGGTAAAGAGTACCATCACTGGCTTCATATTTTCCGCCTGGGAAGCTAATTTGTCCTGGATGGTGCTTAAGATGGGCGGCGCGTTTGGTTAAAACAACACTGAGGCCTTGTGGTCGTTCGACAAAGCCGACTAACACGGAGGCCTTTCTTAATGAGGCTGACTGCAAATGAGCTGCGCGGTTGAGTGACTGGGCATGGTAACCAACGGGGGTTTTGAGTAAAAAATCTTGCATCAGTTGTTGTTTACTGATCATGCCTCGTTCTCCTGCGATAAAAAGCGCGCGACGGAGTCATGCGCTCAGATCGATTAACTTACGTCATGTTGATTAGCTTTGCTACTCGAAGCTACGCAAAGTGGGCTGCTTTATCTGTGTTGAACGGCGATCATCGACCAGCAGATTAACGGCAGCGCCAAGCTATTTGAGTATTTATTTTATAAATTTAGCCTATTGTTCAAGAATTGGCAGGATCCGGCTGAGTTTATCTAACGTTTCTTGATATTCAGCTTGCCATTGGCTATCGGCGACGATACCGCCACCAGCCCAAGCGTAAATCTTCTGCTGATGGGTAACCAAGGTCCGGATGGTTATACTGGTGTCCATTTTACCATGACGACTGATATAACCAATTGAACCGCAATAAGCACTGCGCCGATGTGGTTCCAATTCTTCAATGATCTGCATCGCCCTGACTTTCGGTGCGCCAGTAATCGATCCTCCGGGAAAGCTTGCGCGCAGTAAGTCAGTGACTTGATATTGCTCATCAAGCTGGGCACGAATGGTGCTGACCAAATGGTGTACTGCAGGAAAACTCTCGATTTCAAAGAGCTTAGGTACGTGAACACTGCCAGGTTTAGCGACTCGGCCAATATCATTACGCAGCAGATCGACAATCATTAAATTCTCAGCTTGATCTTTGGCGGCTTGCGCGAGTTCATTAGCTTGTGCTTTATCGTGTCGGGGATCTTGATGACGTGGTCGAGTACCTTTAATTGGTTTGGTTTCAATGACTCGTTGATTCACTTGTAAAAAACGTTCAGGAGAGACACTGAGAATCGCGCCTTGTTCCAAGCGAATAAAAGCAGAGAAGGGAGCGAGATTACTTTGTTCTAACCGCTGATAGGCAAGCCATTCACTGCCTTGATAATCCGCGCTAAAACGTTGCGCTAGATTAATTTGATAGCAGTCACCGGAGAGTAAGTACGCTTCGATTTGGTTAAATTTTTGCTGATATTGTTGGGCGGTCATGTTCGATGACCAAGCACTGGTGAGCTGAAATGGCGGCTGAGAGAGAGGTTCGAACGAGGCAAACCAAGCCTGAGCTTGCTCAATATTGATGCCAGCCCAGCAAGCAGTTTGTTGTTGATGATCGACGATCAATGCCCACTCATAAAGCCCAATCGCCATATCCGGCATGGCAATATCGTGCTGCGCTTGCTCAGCTAATGACTCTATTCGACGGCCTAAATCATAGCCGAAATAGCCCAGCGCACCGCCAACAAAAGGCAACTCACTTTGATAAACCGCTGCTGGTAAATGGTGCGCTTGTAGTTCAGCCAGTAATGCAAAAGGATCTTTTTGTGACAATGTCACACCACTGGGTTGTTGGATTGTGGTATCATTACCAATCGTCACTAGGGTAGCAATCGGATTAGCGACCACAATATCAAAGCGGCTATCGATATGCTGAGTCGAGGCCGAACGAAGCATCATTGCCCAAGGAAGTTGCTCTACACGACTAAAAAGCTGCTGAGCGAGATCTTTTTGATAAGCGATGGGCTGCACTTGAATAAATTTTTTTTCTTCAACATTCATTTGTGTAATTTGTGACAATGGGTCACTTCACTGCGTAGCACATAAAGGAAAGCAAGAGTATCATAAAAGCCTGAAAGAAAGCTGTTTCTTGACGTAAGCGCTTAATTCAGTCGTTTGTTGCCCTTAGGCTTTACTGACTTTACCTTGTGCTTTCGGTTTCAGATTATGAACATATAACTATAATGAGGCATGCAATGACGGTAATTCGCCAACAAGATGTGATCAGCAGTGTCGCTGACGCATTACAATACATCTCTTACTATCATCCCCTTGATTTTGTCCAAGCGCTAGAACAAGCCTACCATCGTGAAGAGAGCCAAGCCGCTAAAGATGCGATTGCGCAAATCTTAATTAACTCACGTATGTCAGCAGAGGGGCATCGTCCCATTTGTCAAGATACAGGCATCGTGACTTGCTTTGTTAACATCGGTATGGCAGTCCAATGGGACTCAACCGATATGACTGTACAGCAGATGGTTGATGAGGGCGTTCGTCAGGCTTACACCAACCCAGATAACCCTTTACGAGCTTCTGTACTGATGGATCCCGCCGGTAAGCGGATTAACACTAAGGACAATACTCCAGCAGTGGTACACATTAATATGGTGCCGGGCGATAAAGTAGAAATACAAATTGCTGCCAAAGGCGGCGGTAGTGAAAATAAAACCAAAATGGCGATGCTTAACCCTTCTGATGATATTGCAGAGTGGGTGGAGAAAACGCTACCGACCATGGGAGCTGGTTGGTGCCCTCCGGGCATGCTCGGCATTGGTATTGGTGGTACGGCAGAAAAAGCTGCAGTACTGGCTAAAGAGTCTTTAATGGAACACATTGATATTCAAGAGCTGATTGCTCGTGGCCCACAAAATGCTGAAGAAGAGCTGCGTTTGGATATCTTTAATCGAGTCAATAAACTTGGTATTGGCGCGCAGGGTCTAGGCGGTTTAACCACCGTGGTGGATGTGAAAATTAAATCGGCACCAACCCACGCGGCTTCTAAGCCAGTGTGCTTGATTCCTAACTGCGCGGCAACTCGTCATGTGCATTTTACATTAGATGGTAGCGGTCCTGCAGAGCTAACACCACCTAAGCTTGAAGATTGGCCACAAATTACTTGGCAAGCGGGCGCGAATACACGCCGAGTGAATTTAGATACGGTGACCCGTGAAGAGACTCAGCAATGGAAAACCGGTGAAACCGTATTGCTGTCGGGTAAAATTTTAACTGGACGTGATGCGGCGCATAAACGCCTACAAACCATGCTTCAAAACGGAGAGAAACTTCCTGAGGGCGTTGATTTAAGGGATAAGTTTATCTACTACGTTGGCCCTGTTGATGCGGTTGGCGATGAAGTCGTAGGGCCAGCGGGACCGACAACTTCAACTCGCATGGATAAATTTACCGATATGATGCTTGAAGAGGTGGGTGTGATGGGCATGATAGGTAAAGCCGAACGCGGCTCTGCGACCGTTGAATCCATCAAGAAGAATAAAGCGGTTTATTTAATGGCGGTAGGCGGTGCGGCGTATCTTGTTGCTAAAGCGATTAAGAAAGCGCGCGTTGTCGCTTTTGAAGATCTCGGTATGGAAGCTATCTATGAGTTTGAAGTGGAAGATATGCCAGTGACGGTCGCCGTTGATTCGACCGGAGCCAACGCCCATCAGATTGGTCCGGATACATGGCGCGTCAAAATCGCTGAAGCCACTCAGCAGAGCTAAATAAATGTGTAAGCAAATTGAGCTTAAGTGACTATTAGGTGTAGCATAACGCTACACCTTTTCTTTATCTGGTCTATGCATATCTTGTTGTGACTATCGAGGAACAATCGCTATTGACAAACAGACTATCAGTGCGATTTAACCAAGTAGTTCAGGATGAGAAATAACCGATAACCAGCATTGTTAATAGAATTTCAGAGGAGAAACCATGCCACGTTTTATTCGATTGCTACAAATCGTCGTTGCTATCGTATTAGCCGCGTTATTAAGTTATGACCTGATTTTTCATGGTCTTTCTATTTTTTACAGTAAATATGTTATTACTAGTTGTGTTCTGTTTGTTTTGCTACAAATAAGCTTATTTGTCATTTACAAACTGATTGAAGACGATTAATTATCTTGACCTAAAATGGCAACATTTACTGAGGATACCCACGAGCTATGCAGCGAATCAGTCAAGAGGTGAGTGCACTTCTGCACCGAGGTTTAGACGCCCATGTTCGTCTAGCTGTCACCGGTTTATCGCGAGCAGGTAAAACCGCGTTCATTAGTTCGTTAGTGAATCAACTGCTTCATACGGCCACACATGATCAGTTACCTTTGTTGGCAGCGGCGCGTGATAAACGGATTATTGGTGCCAAGCGTATCCCACAAAGTAATCTTATGGTGCCTCGTTTCAGTTATGACCAAGCCATGGAGCAACTCCATGCTGATCCGCCTGACTGGCCAGTACCCACCCGTGATGTCAGTGAAATTCGTTTAGCGATTAAATATCGACCACACAAACGCAGTAAAAAACTACTGGGTAGTACAGCAACACTGTATCTGGATATTATTGATTACCCTGGTGAATGGTTATTGGATTTGCCATTACTGAGTATGGATTTTTATACTTGGTCTACTCAGCAATTTAATGCGCTACATGGTCAACGGGCAGAATTAGCGAAACCTTGGTTAAATGCATTGGATAAGCTTAATCTCGATCAGGAAGCCAATGAAGCACGATTAGCCGATGTTGCCGCGCTCTATACCGATTACCTTCATCAATGTAAAGAGCAAGGGTTACATTGGGTTCAACCAGGACGTTTTGTATTACCGGGAGAACTCGTCGGAGCGCCGGTATTGCAGTTTTTCCCTTGTCGTGTGGCTGATCCTGAGAAGAAACCTACGAAAAATTCAATGTTGAGCCTGCTACTCGCTCGTTATCAAGAGTATCAAAATAAGGTAGTTAAAGTGTTTTATAAACAACATTTTGCCACCTTTGATCGACAGATTGTATTGGTTGATTGCCTATCGCCGTTAAATGCTGGTCATGAAGCATTTCTGGATATGCGTTGTGCACTAGAACAGATTATGCACAGCTTTCGTTATGGCCGAACTGGGTTACTCCGTCGCTTATTGGCGCCTAAGATTGATAAAGTACTTTTTGCGGCAACCAAAGCTGATCATGTAACGCCCGATCAGCATCCGAATATGGTGTCATTGCTGCAGCAGATGATTCATCCGGCTTGGCAACATGCCGCTTACGAAAATATTGAAATGCGTTGCATCAGCCTTGCGTCGATTCGAGCGACTCAATCGGGCTATGTTGAGAATCATCATCAAAAAATTGCGGCTATTCAAGGGGTGGATATACAAGGACAACCGATCACTCTATACCCCGGAGATGTCCCTAAAAAGCTGCCTCATCCTGACTATTGGCAGCAGCATCAGTTTAAGTTTATTGCTTTTCGTCCCATGCCGAGTCTCGATGATCAACCTTGTCAGCACATTCGGATGGATAAAGCGTTAGATATCTTGATTGGGGATAAATTGACATGACAGAGTTAAAAGATCAGCAAATATTCCATCAACCACTTAAGCAAACTGAAACGGAACAAACTTTAACCGAGTCAAAGACATTCAGTGATCCGCAGAAGTTTATTATTGAAGCGAGTACGGAGCCAGAAACTAAATTAGAGGCTCAGCTTGAAAAAGTCATTCGCCCAAGGCGGAAGAAAAAATGGTTGATCGTCAGTTTATTGGTGGTTTTTTCTACCTTACTTGGTTGGCAAGCGATTGAGAGTATTTTTACTGCGATTCAAGCGGCTAACTGGCTTGATCTGGCTTGGATTATTTTATTAACGCTTTTAGCGAGCTTAGGTATTGGGCGCTTAGTGCAAGAGTTGTGGACGTTGCGCCGTTTACGTCAGCATTTTTCCATCCAAGAGCAAGCTGAACAATTGATTCAGCAAGATGGGCTAGGGCAAGGACAAGCTTTTTGTACGATGCTAGCCAATAAAAGTCACACTAATTTGCATAGCAGCGCTTATCAACGCTGGTTGAAGAGTATTGATAATAGTCACAGCGATGCTGAAATTATTGAATTGTACGATGCGATGGTGGTCAATGAACAAGATAAACAGGCCACTCAAATCGTCTCACGCTACGCCACTGAAGCTGCCGTATTGGTAGCGATCAGTCCTTTAGCTTTGGTGGATATGTTATTAATTGCTTGGCGTAATTTTACGATGATTGATCGTTTAGCGGATGTCTATGGCATTGAGCTTGGCTACTGGTCTCGTTTACAGCTGTTTAAAGCCGTATTAGTTAATATGGCCGTGGCAGGAGCGAGTGAGTTGGCGATTGATGCCAGTATGGATTTGTTATCGATGGATCTGACTAAGAAACTGTCTGCTCGGGCAGGGCAAGGGCTTGGTGTTGGTTTGTTAACCGCTCGTTTAGGCCTAAAAGCGATTGCGCTACTTAGGCCATTACCGTGGCAAAAGAATCGAGTGGTTAAGTTGAGTGCAATACGTAAACAAATCGTGGCAAAAATTACTGCTTTGGTCAGTCAATAATCCGATTAACGTCGTCAACACCACTGTCGCTTCAAGTAGGAAGAATATAGTCGGAGTTTGTAGGAGCAACTCGAAGTATTTAACGAGAATGACTTGACGCTGTGCAAGGCTTGATAGAAACTACTGTCAACTTTTCGTGACACTTTCTGCTTAGGATAACATTCAGTGCGTCTAGAAGTCATTTGTGAAGATAGACTCGGCTTAACCCGAGAGCTTCTTGAAATCCTCGCTTCAAAAAAAATCGATTTACGAGGTATCGAGATTGATGTGATAGGCATTATTTATCTCAATTGCCCAGATATTGATTTTGATACTTTTAGTGAGTTAATGGCGGAAATTCGCCGTATTTCTGGCGTCAAAGATGTTCGTAAAATTCAGTTTATGCCGATGGAGCGTCATAATACTGAATTGATTTCCTTGCTCAATAACCTCCCTGATGCTGTATTAGCGATTGATCTAAAAGGCTTTGTTGATATGGCGAACCAAAGCGCTCTCGCGCTATTGAATAAACCTAGTCAAGAAGTGATTGGTAGCCAAATATCTCAATTGTTGCCACTGTTTAATTTCTCTCGTTGGGTTGATGGCAGTAAAGCGCCGATTCGTGAAGATGTTGTGATTGACGGCCTAGATTATACTATGGAAGTCATGCCTGTTTATATTGGCAACTCGCCCCATGAAGCTAGTTTGGCTAGCTCGATGATGATTTTGCGTTCCAAGGTTACGACGGTACAGGGACACGACCGATTATCTATCCATAATGCATTAGGCTTTGAGCATTTTGTCGGTGTTTCCAATCGTCATAAAGCTTTGATTAATCATGCTAAAAAATTAGCTATGCTCGATCAGCCGTTATTAATTGAAGGTGAAACAGGCACCGGAAAAGAGATGCTTGCCCGAGCTTGTCATCATCGCTCTCACCGCTCTAGTGCTCCCTTTTTAGTGTTAAGTTGCGCCTCTATGCCAGATGATGTAGCAGAAACGGAGCTTTTTGGACATGCTCCGGGATCTTTTAATCATCAACAAGGGCATAAAGGGATTTTTGAACAAGCGAACGGTGGCACGGTCTTTTTAGATGAAATTGGCGAAATGAGCCCGCATCTACAGATCAAATTATTGCGTTTTTTACAAGACGGTACCTTTCGCCGAGTCGGTGAAGAGCATGAAATACATATCGATGTTCGAGTGATTGCTTCTACGCGCCATAATTTGGCCGAATTAGCCGATTCAGGTTCGTTCCGAGAAGATCTCTTCTATCGACTGAATGTATTAACCTTGCGTATTCCAGCACTGCGTGAACGACCAAGTGATATCCAGCCGCTTTTGGATCTTTTTGTTACCAAGCACTCCCATAAATTAGGCATGGCAAAGCCGGAGTACGCAGAAGCTTTAGTCGACCAGTTAATGCAATACCCGTGGCCGGGTAATATTCGTCAGTTAGATAATATGGTGCTACGCGCCTTAACCGAAATGGATGGTGATCAATTACAGGCCGATTATTTCCATTTGCCAGCGGTCGATAGCGGTGGTTTAGGGTTGTCTACGGTTAACCTCGATGGCTCGCTTGACGACATTATGAAAGACTATGAATCACAAATTCTAGATAAACTCTACCAGTCGTTTCCATCCAGTCGAAAACTTGCTAAACGTTTAAATGTATCACATACCTCAATAGCCAATAAGCTACGTGATTATGGGATCAGGAAGCGTTAATGACTAAAAAAAGAACGACGATGTTGATCAGTGATGGTGAGATTATTGTACGCACTGCTCAATTAGAGGATGCTGAAGGACTGGCTGATTATTTTGTGACTAATCGTGATTATTTAAAACCGTGGGAGCCTCAACGCGAAGCGGCTTTTTTTGAGGTCACTGGTTGGCAGCAGAGATTAATTAAACTGGAAGAGTTGCACCGCTTAGCTCTCGGATATTATTGCTTAATCATTGATGTTAATAGCCAACAGATTGTTGGCACGATTTCGTTCAGTAACGTCACGCGTTTTCCTTTTTATGCTTGTCATGTTGGCTACTCGTTAGCCGAGTCGGCAGAAGGGCGTTATATCATGACTCGGGCACTTCATATGGCGTGTGAATATTTGTTTAAGCAACAGAATATACATCGTATTATGGCCGCTTATATGCCAAGCAATCATCGAAGTGCAGCCGTTCTAGAGCGAGTTGGCTTTAGTCGAGAAGGATTAGCCAAAGATTACTTATTGATTAATGGCCAATGGCAAGATCATGTATTGGTTTCGTTGATTAATCCAAACTGGCAAGCCAATGTTTCAATCAGCGGATAGGATCATATGTTATCCGCCGTTTATGTCGCTATTCTCACTTTATTTATCGCCAGTACCATGCTGGTTTAACGTCTAAGGACATCTCATGTCGTATTTGCCTTTGGAACAGTATTCAAGAAAATGGATTTTCACGCATCAATCAATGCCCGTCCCCGAGGGTGATCAAGCACAGATAAAACCGATGAGCCCATCACGCTCTGCTCAGTTTTGGAAAGAAAACATCAGTGCACAAAGTCCAGATGCTGAACGTTTTAGTTCGCAAGACTGGCCCAAAAAAGCCGCCAGTTGGCAGCAAGACATCTCATGGATGGAAGCATGGGAAAGTGATGATCCTGCTTTACCAGCAGCGATACTGGAACACATTGATTGGCAAGATGATGTGACGGTTTATTTTTGCTATGAGAAATACAATGTCATTGAAACCAAATGGTCGGTGTTTAAAAGCCATTGGAAGAACTTTTTATTCTATGATGATGGTCCAATCTTAATTGGTCGCCGTCGCGCACAAGCATTATGGTTTCAAACGAATGGCTCTGTGAAAATTGGTCAGCGTTTATAGCTTCAAGTTGAGTTCTTTCTGACGATAAAAAGAGTGGTTGTACTAGCAAAAGCAATACAATCACTCTGTCCCTCTCTTAAAAAGTTACTGCGTCACTATCTTTCTGCGCTGCGCACTTAAAGTACTACCCATTGACGCGCTGATGATCAAAGCGATAGCGAACCACTGTGATAACGCTAGCCTTTCATCTAAAATCATCAATCCTGCCATGGCCGCGACGGCGGGTTCTAGACTCATTAATACACTAAAATGTTGGGTAGATAAGCGGCTTAACGCCATCATTTCCAAACTATAAGGCAATGCACTGGAGAGAATCGCTACGGTGATTGCCATTGGCAATATTGACCAAGTAAAGATCGTGGATGATGCGCTATAAGCGCCAATCGGAAAAATAAACAGCGCCGCTACGGTCATACCGATGGCCACGGTCATTCCACCAGAACCAACCGTACCTGCTCGCTGCCCAAACCAAATATATCCAGCCCAGCAGCCGCCAGCAGCCAATGCTAGCGCAACACCAATTGGATCGAGGGCATCAACCCCTCGCATATCGGGCAGTAACAACGCCATACCAGATATCGCCAAAGCAACCCAAAGCAAATCGAGCTTACGTTTTGAAGAAAATAGCGCGAGGAGTAGTGGGCCAGTAAATTCTAAAGCGACACCAATCCCTAATGGAATACGTTCGATGGCAAAGTAAAATAAGATCTGCATTCCGCCTAAACTTGTACCGTAGATGATCATCGATCGCCACTGTGTAAGGCTTAACGATAATCGCCACGGGCGGAAAATGATCAATAAAATGCAAGCTGAGATACTCACGCGCAGGGCAACCGTTCCACCGGGACCGACGAGGGGAAACAGTTGTTTAGCAATTGAGGAGCCTGATTGTATAGCCATCATGGCGATCAGTAGGCAACCTACCGCAAAAAGAACGGGTGATTTCTGGGTCATATACTCTTTTACTTGAAGTGGGCAATCTAAAAGGTTTCCAGCGATATTTTCGACAGATAAGCCGTAATTACTGGAATTCACTGAAATAGCGTGAGGCGATCAAGGTCAACCTAAAGATGGATTATTCTGCCTGAAATAAAACAAATGGCAATGGTAACAGGATATGAATTTTCTTTTGCTACAAACGTCTAAACAATATTCGTAGGCAAGTTCTATCATAGTCGCTGAGCGTAATCGTCCCCTTATCGATAGAGATAAGGGGACTGATGGCGGAGTGAATTTAGAAGAGGATCATCCCCTCAAAGACTCAATAGCCTGACAAGTAGACGAGTAGGTTTAACTCTACTACTTAACGTAAAAACGCGGATTAGCCGTGCCCCATATGGTGTAAAGCTCAGGGAAGATGAGATCGCTATGCGTTTCAATATCATCGACACTGATTTGTTTTTTGCCTTGAGCACCGAACAGTACAACTTCTTGTCCAGATTGAACGCCTTTAATTGTTGATACATCAACCATAGTGGTGTTCATTGAGGTAACGCCAACCACGTTTGCCCACTGACCATTGATCAGTACTTGCGCTTTATTGCCCATTTTTCGCGGATAGCCATCGGAATAACCAACCGGTAAATTGGCCAATACGGTGTCGCTGTCCGTGATATGAGTACTGTCATATCCTACTGTCTTGCCTTTTGGTAGGTGATGCAGTGATGCGATGCGAGTTTTGAATGAGACAATAGGAAGGTATTCTGGATTGGTTGGTAAATCACCATACAGCACGCCACCAGGGCGAACCATGTCTAATTGAGCTTCGGGTACATTAAGCGCCGTATATGAGTTAGCAACGTGAAATTGAACCTCTTCGCGTTTCAATGGGCCTTGCTCAACCAGCCAATTGGCATGTTGGTTAAAGGTCGCTAATTTTGCACGAATATCATCGGGATTATAATTGGGGAAATGTGTCATGATCCCAACAATTTGTAAGCCTTTTTGCTGAGTAATACTGAGTGCTTCCTGTTTCCCTTTTTCATGGCTCATATCAACACCATTACGGCCCATACCACCATCATTTAACGCTAAATGCGCTTTGATAGGTGAACCTAAACGTTGACCTAATTGAGCAAGATCCATCGCTTGTTGTTTGGTGCCGATCAACTCTTCAATATTCAGCTCGGCGACAGCGGCAATTTCGTTAATGGTTGCAGATCGAACACGCATCAGTTGACCTTGAAAGCCACTTTCGCGTACTGCACGTGCTTCAGCATTACTGGTGATGGCGACACAAGGAATACCTTGTTCGATGATCGTTGGCATTAAACCACGGATGCCATTGCCATAAGCATCAGCCTTCATCACTGCACAAATTTTACTGCTTGGGTTAATGTGTGATTTAAACCGTTCAATGTTGGTTTTAAATTGACCTAAATTGATTTCAAGCCAAGCATTGGATTGAGCGATTTGCTCTGCGGAAGGGACGGTGGTATCAAGCGCTAATGGAGCTGAATGGCTGAGAAAAGAAGGTAGGGCGCTCGCCAAAGCGATAGAAAGTAGCGTAGCTTTAAAATGCATAATGTCTCCAAATCGGGGCATGAAATTTAAAAATCGAATTTCGCTTAACTTCATATGAACATCAGTATAGCGAGAATCTCAGGTTGTTTTGATAAGGTATTAGAATAGACGTTTAATCTGTGATGGGCGTTTGAAAAACCAACGGTAGGGAAATCCGTGAGTATAAAATGACAGCCCAATAATATAAACGCCTACCATCTGTTTAGAGAGTAGGCGTTTTATAGAGTATTCTAAACGATTGTTAGAATAGCGTATTTTATTGAAGTTTGAAACGCATCATCGAGTTTTGTAATGATACGGACAGTTGCGCCAATTCGGTACACGCTTGTGCGGTTTGATTAGCACCTTGAGCCACCTCTTGAGAAGCATGGTGAATATTTTCAATATTACGCGTTAATTCATCGGCAACGGAATCTTGTTGGCTACAAGCGCTGGCAATTTGCGCCCCCATATCGGCCACTTGAGCAATGGATTGCTCGATAGAGTGCATGAGTTGTTGTGAATGGTTACCTTGTTCAACACAGTTATCAATACTTGCACACGAGCGATCGGTACCTTCCTTAGCCTGTTTCGCCATGTTTTGCAGTTTTTCAATAATAGAGGTAATTTCACCCGTTGAATCTTGTGTGCGTCCGGCAAGGGTTCTAACCTCATCGGCCACCACAGCAAAGCCTCGACCAGATTCGCCAGCGCGAGCCGCTTCAATGGCAGCATTGAGTGCAAGTAAGTTGGTTTGATCGGCAATACCACGAATAACATCGACAATCATATTGATTTGATTAGATTGTTGTTCAAGCTCAGAAACCGTTTGACCCGTTTGAGTAATGATTTCTGCGACCTGACCAATCGCATTAACCATCAATTTATTATCGCGTGCGCCTTCTTGCACTTGTTTATTGGTTGAATCAATTTCATGCGCCGAGCTTTCGGTATTGCTGGCAACATCGGCAACGGCAGCCTTCATCTGATTCATCGCCGTCGCGACTTGTGTGATTTGATCTTGCTGCTCTTGCATGCCTTGAGCTGCTTGAGAGGAAATTTGTGACATCTCTTCTACTGCGCTACTTAGTTGGGTTACCGCTGAAATAGTCTCTTCAATTAAGTGGCGAAGATTGTCTTGCATGGCGATTGAGGCGTCGGCCAATTCACCAAGCTCGTCATTGCCAATCGCTTGTCGATTGAGTTTTTGTGATAAATCACCTTTAGCAATCGCATTCGATTGTGCGACCACTAACTTTAATGGCCCGCAAATGATCTGCGTTATAAAGTAGGTGACCAGCGCCATAATAACTAAGATCGCGATGTTGATGATACTCGAACTCACATCAATCCGATGTACCGCTTTAAGGATGTAGTCTTTATTGCCATCCATCGCTTGGCTAAGAATGCTTTCTAATTTTTTTATGTCGGTTTCAATTTGACGAAAATCTTGATTGGAGCGGTTTAAAATATCTAAGGCTTTAATCTGCTCGTTGGCTGCTAATGCTTGATTGAATTCAACCATGGTCTGATTGTAGCTTTGCCAATGTCGCATCAGTTGATTGAAGATGCGCTCTTCTTCACCAGGCCAAATATCCTGCCCGTATTTCTTTAACTCCGCCTCGATTTCTTGTTGCAGTTGACGGCTTTGATTGAGTCGATTGGTAATATCGCTGCGATCGCTAGAAAGTAATGAAGCAAATTGAGTGCGACGCCAATAAGACAGTTTATCACCAATATTATCGACCGCTTCAAAAGCGGGGAAGGTGTCTTCGGTAAAGTTAATGAGTTGATTTTTAATCTCACGGTGTTCCGTATGTAAAAACCAAGCAAATAAAATGTTGATAAGAGCAATGAGCCCAAATCCGCTGGCTAATTTTTTGCTAATCGACATATTTTTTAAAAACATGAATAAGCTACCTTACATTGGGTGGATTGGATTGGCACCAAACACAACTCCCTTGTGCACTTATTATCCAACGATGATTTGTTAAATATCCATAATCTGTGACTTTGGTTCAATTAATTGTGTATTTTATCACTATTTTTATTACCTGTGTTGCTAGTTATAAAAATAGTCAATAAATCACCAAAAGGAGAGGCGGTGATTAAAAAAATTTTCCCTAGAAGATGAGATCAAGGCGAGGTTTTACTGATTTTCCGCGCTAGTGATTGAAACTAATAGATATTCGTTGATCTACCCCTAAGTATTTCTTTCAGGTATAGGCATAATTCATGCTGGCTTCGAACTGTAACTATTTGTAATAGTTATTAACTTACAACAGTTATTAACTAACAATAGTTATCAACGGGTCGTGGATAAGCGATCTGGCCATTATTCGTGGTTTTTATGCACATTGTCTCTGGAAGAGTAACTATGATACGCCCCTATATTAAGTACATTGTCCCGTTAGCGATTCCCTTATTGATCCTCCTTTTACCCCTCTCTGCTTTTCCTTTTGAGGGGCTGACCATTATCCAGCAGCGAGTAATTGCGATTTTCCTGTTAGCGGCCTTATTGTGGGTATTTGAACCGATCCCGATTTATGCCACTTCAGTGGTGATCATTGTTTTAGAACTACTGATGTTATCGGATAAAGGCTTGTGGCTATTTAAAAATAAGCAGCATCTTGCGGAATTTGGTGGGCTATTAAAACATAGTGACATCATGGCGACTTTTGCTAGTCCGATCATTATGTTGTTTCTCGGCGGTTTTTTCTTAGCGATGGCGGCGACTAAGTACCGTTTGGACGTCAACTTGGCAAGGGTATTACTCAAGCCTTTCGGTCAAAATCCTAAATTTGTCATGTTAGGTTTGATGTTGATCACTGGTATTTTCTCAATGTTTATGTCCAATACCGCAACCACAGCCATGATGCTCTCGATTTTAACGCCAGTTATCGCCGTTTTTGGCCCGAAGGATCCGGGCCGAATTGCTTTCGCCTTATCGATTCCGGTTGCCGCTAATATAGGTGGCATTGGTACGCCTATTGGAACGCCGCCGAACGCGATCGCTTTAAAATATTTGGTCGGCGATAACTTAATCACGTTTGGTGAGTGGATGGCTTTTGGTGTGCCTTTTGTGATCGTATTAATGGCGCTGGCTTGGGTGCTGATTGGATTTATGTATCGAGCAGAACAAAAAACCATTGAATTAAGTATTAAAGGTAAATTTCTTAAAACACCGAAAGCGATGGTGGTTTATGTCACCTTCGCACTGACCATTTTATTATGGTTAATGGGATCGACGCATGGCATGGACTCTTATACCGTGGCGTTAATTCCGGTTGCGGTGTTCTCGGTGACAGGGATCATCAATAAAGAAGATTTGAAAAAAATCTCCTGGGATGTGTTGTGGTTAGTCTCTGGTGGTATCGCACTGGGTTTAGCGCTTGATAAAACAGGATTAGCGGAATTAGTCGTTAATAGCATTCCTTTTGATCATTACTCGCCTTATGTCGTGTTATTTGGTGCGGCGTTCTTATGTTTATTGATGGCGAATTTTATGTCGCACACCGCGACAGCAAACTTATTGATGCCAATTATGGCGGCATTGGGTACTTCTATGGTCTCACTGACGCCATTGGGCGGTGAGTTAACTCTAATTCTCGTCGTTACTTTTGCAGCTTCGCTAGGGATGTCACTGCCGATCAGTACTCCGCCTAATGCTCTCGCTCATGCGACCGGTCATGTACAAAGTCATCAAATGGCACGAGTTGGCGTTATCCTAGGTATTGTTGGTGTGTTGATGAGTTTTGTGATGATTTGGTTTTTACACTTTATTGGACACATTGGTTAATTAATGATGCTGGAAAACATGGATCCGCAGATGCAGGTATTAGTTGAGCGTTATTTTACTCATGCTCAGCGCTGCATCTGTTTACCCAGTGGCTCGATAATTCTTAAGCAAAATGGCTATAACGATCGCCTCTATTACGTAAAATCGGGTGAGCTACTCGGTCAATTTAGAGAAAAAGAGGGAAAAGCCATTCCGATTTTTTCGGCCTCAGCGGGTGCCTTTATCGGTGTACACAGTTTTTTCTCTGGTCATTGGATAGCGTCTTCCACGGTGATTGCGCAAACCGATGTTGAGCTCGGTTGGATTGATCGACATACGCCAGTGATTGAGCCACAGCAGTTTGGTCCGCTGAGTACCCAGTTTATGCCAGTGATTGTTGCCGAGCTTTCGCGTCGTCAACGACGCGCGATGCAAGAAGCGGTCGCCAAAGAAAAAGCGCTTGAGCGGTTACATATGGCGGAACAGATGACGACCTTAGGTCAGTTAGCCGCTGGTATTTCTCATGAATTAAATAACGCAATTGGCGTAGTAAGCAGTAAAACAGAACGGTTAGAAAGCTTATTTATTGAGCTGTTGCATGAAGTGCATCCCGAAGCCAGTCAGTTTTTTGATTTTGGTTTGTTGTATGGGCAAAAAGTGTCGTCGAGTGAAGCGCGCGAACGTGGCGCACACTTTGCGCAGCGCTATCAATTGCCGAAAAATCTCGCTCGTGAATTAGCTCGGGCAGTACCGGAGGAGACACTGTCCGCTCATTGGCTGGCCAATCCACATTTAGCGATTCGCTATTGGCAAATGGGGCGTGATTTACACGATTTACGTGTTGCCTCGAAACATGTGGTTGGGATCGTGAAATCGGTCAAACAATTGGGGCGTAGCGAGATCCATTTTGATGAGCAGTTGGATCTGAATGACACGCTAAATCGGGCGTTAGCATTATTGCAAAGTGATTTACGTCGAGTCTCGGTGCGGATGCGTCCCGGAGTCTTACCAATCTTAAAGGGATCGCAGACCGAATGGGTACAAGTATGGGTGAATATCATTAAAAATGCTTGTGATGCTATGCTCCAAACAGAGCATCCGGAAATAGATATCCATACTCGATATGATAAACAACGCATTTTGATCACTATTGCTAACAATGGGCCAGAAATCGATGAAGCCACACGGCGGAGAATATTTCAGCCCAGTTTTACCACCAAAAAAGAGGGATTATCGTTTGGTCTTGGGTTAGGGTTGGCGATTGTTAAGCGCATTGTGACCAGTTATGGCGGAACTACGGTTGTCAAAAGCAATCATGAGAAAACGATTTTCAGGATAAAACTACCAGTCGAGGATGGATATGGAGAAGCTTAATATTATTTGTGTCGATGACCAAAGGGAAGTGCTCAGTGCGGTGTTGCAAGACTTGCAACCGTTAGCGAGTTGGTTACAGATAGAAGATTGTGAATCAGCAGATGAAGTATTGCAACTGATGGACGAATTAGACGCTGAAGGTGAGTTTATTGCTCTGATTATTTCTGATCATGTGATGCCAGGAAAAACGGGTATTGAACTACTCAGCGAGATCACACAAGATCCTCGTTTTATCGGTACGAAAAAGGTCTTACTCACTGGACAAGCGACCCACTCTGATACGATTAATGCGATAAACACCGCAGGCATCAACCGTTATTTTGATAAACCATGGAGTACAGAAGCGTTGATCGCCAGTGTTAGACAACTAGTGACAGAATTTATTTTTGACAAAGGGTTGGATTACACGCAATGGCATCAAGAGTTGGATCAAAACGTGGTGCTAACTCGCGTTCGCTAAATTTAACCTCAACTCAGCGTGATGATTAGCTCACGCTGAGTTCGCTATTTCTACTATTTTTGCTATTTCAGCTCGTCGGTTTTAGTCGATTTAGTGTGATCTTGACACGGTGTCTTACAGTTACAGACTTTATCAATCTCAACCTTTGCCAGACCGCCACAACTACCCTGAATCGGTTTTCGCCGAGCCATTACGCCAATGCTCATTAAGAGCACCATCAATAGAAAAACGCCAAAAGCGATCAAGTACACCATGTTTATGACTCCTTTTGTGTTTCGTATGGGTTAGCGGTGAATCGTAAAAATACGCTGTAACTTTTTTAACGTTGTTGGGTTGAGTTTAGTCCTTGCTTGCGAAGAATGACAACCTTGCTTTGTTTGGCAGGGTTTCTGGTGTTTATGAATCGAAGGACGAGCGTAAGCCAGATCGGTGATTTCCTGAAGTTCAGTAAGGGTAAGCTGAGCCAATGAGCGGCGAGCTGGATAGGCGAAGACTTTGATACCTAGCTTAAATAGTGTCGATAGCATCGCCTGACCGATATTTTTTACGATTACAGCCTCGACTTTATGTTGCCGTAACAGCTCAAGCAGCGCCGCTTTTTGAGCGCAGCGTTGAGCTGGGTCATGAGGTCCAGTGACAACAACCCTTTGCTGCTCGGTCACAGAGTTAATCAATAAAAATTCGGATGCTTTGGAAAAATGGCTACTGAGTTTTTGACCTTGGCTGGGTATGGCATAGATCATATCAATATTCCTATTGTAGTGAGAGAAGAGTGAGAAGTGGATATTGTGCGCCAGTAATTAGCATATGCCAATTATTTTCTGTATTTTGCCTGTTTTTTTATCTAAGAAATCGTGGGTTTATCTTTGAGTGGACTTATTGATTGTCGACAATATTTGTTGAGATGATTCGATAATACAACGCCACAATCACTAACATTTAATTTTTTCTATAATTAACGGGGGTTCTATCAGGTTTTTTGATTGTTGTTGCGATGGTTTTTTGTGCGACCTTAGTCTAAATTGTCGCCGCTTTGCTTGATTGTCGACAATTGGTTGTTTATGGTAAGCGGTATCAGCAAGTCGAGGTTGTTCGTATTAACCACTCATCAGCTTGATGAGCTCAGCGTAATGACTGATGCGAGGTAGAAGAGCCAAGTGAATAAACACACAGATAACGAAAAAGAACATACTAAATCGGAAAGTTTAACCGAGTTTTTGATAGAGGCGATTGTCTCTGGCGACATTGCTCCGGGAAGTAAAATTTCTGAGCCTGAGTTAGCTAAACATTTTCAGGTCAGTCGAGGGCCTTTACGTGAAGCGCTGATGCGGATTGAAGGCTTAGGGTTGATTGAGCGTATTCCTCATGTTGGGGCTAGAGTCATTAAGCTTTGTCAAGAAAAGCTGGTGGATTTGTACGGCGTAAGAGAAGCGTTGGAAGGAATGGCGGCTCGTTTAGCGGCGCGTCATATTACCGAAGACGAATTGTCTAGCTTAGAGCAATTACTCATCACGCATTCTCGTCATATTGAACAAGTCGATGGGGCGGGCTATTTTCATCAATATGGTGATTTTGACTTTCACTATCGAATCATTCTAGCCAGTCGTAACCCACAATTGATTCGTTTGCTGTGCGATGAGCTTTACCATTTGCTGCGTATGTATCGATATCAATCGCCTCGTTCTCATTCTCGACCGATTGCCGCCCTTGAAGAGCATAAATTTATTCTGCAGGCGATACGTCACCGTGATGAAGAGTTGGCGGAGATGTTGATGCGTAGACATATTGCTTATAGCCGGCGCTTAATTGAACAGCAAATTAAGCTCGATAATCATACTAAGGAGTGTTTATGAGCATCAGTCCGGGAGCTAAATTTAAGCTTGCCCTTCACCAGCAGCAACCTTTACCCATTGTCGGTACGATTAATGCTTATTGTGCGATGATGGCTAAACAGATCGGCCATCAGGCTATTTATCTATCCGGTGCAGGCGTCGCGAATGCATCCTATGGATTGCCTGATCTTGGCATTACGGCATTAAATGACGTACTGATTGATGTCGAAAGGATCACGAATGCTTGTGATTTACCCTTGTTAGTGGATATTGATACCGGATTTGGTGGCGCGTTTTCGATTGCTCGGACGATAAAGCTAATGGAAAAAGCAGGGGCGGCGGCGGTTCATTTGGAAGATCAAGTGGCTCAAAAACGTTGCGGCCATCGTCCAAATAAAGCCATTGTTAGCCAACAAGAGATGGTTGACCGACTCAAAGCTGCGGTCGATGCTCGTCATGATAGTGATTTTGTGATCATGGCGCGTACTGATGCACTGGCCAACGAGGGCATGGACAAAGCCATTGAAAGAGCGATTGCTTATGTTGAGGCGGGGGCCGATATGTTGTTTCCCGAAGCGATGACGGAATTGGAACAATATCAACAGCTCGCTTTGGCATTACAATCGGCAACCGGAAAAAACGTACCGATTCTTGCCAATATGACTGAGTTCGGCCAAACCCCACTGTATAGCAAAGCGCAATTGGCACAGGCTAGTGTTGCCATGGCCTTGTATCCTCTCAGTGCGTTTCGCGCCATGAACCACGCTGCAGAAACGGTTTACCGCCACTTATTGAACAACGAGCATCAACAGGCGTTATTAGACGAGATGCAAACTCGTCAGGAGCTTTACCACTATCTCGATTATCACACCTATGAGCAAACGTTGGATACGCTATTTTCAAAAGACAAATCTTAAGTTTTTTATGCGGGCGTGATAAGTACAGTGCGGTGGTTTATCGCGACAAGAGGATTGTCGCTTTAACCTCCAATACTGAATCAACAAAACTTAATGCGAAAAGGAGTTCATCATTATGTCTTGTCCCTCATCCTCAGGATTACGTGGTCAAAGTGCTGGCAGTACGGCACTGTGTACGGTGGGTAAAACCGGTACTGGTTTGACCTACCGCGGTTATGACATTACCGATTTAGCCAACCATGCTCAATTTGAAGAAGTGGCGCACTTATTATTGATTGGGCACTTACCGACTCAGCGTGAGTTAGACAGCTTTAAAGCGCGATTAATTGATTTACGAAGCTTACCTCCCGCGCTTGCCGAGGTCTTAGAGCGGATCCCCGCGACGGCTCATCCGATGGATGTCTTACGCACTGGCTGTTCGATGCTGGGCAATATCGAACCAGAGCAAGATTTTGCCCAGCAGTTAGCCAGTGCCGAGCGAATGTTAGCTCTATTTCCTGCCATTATTGCTTATTGGTATCGTTTTAGTCATCACGGAGTCAGGGTTGATACCCAGCAACATGGTGAAGACTCTATCGGTGGCTATTTTTTGGCAATGCTTAGTGATCGTGCACCGAGTGTACTGTTTAAACAAGTTATGCATTGTTCATTAATTCTATACGCTGAGCATGAGTTTAATGCGTCAACTTTTACCGCTCGCGTGTGCGCATCGACCTTGTCTGATCTGCATTCTTGTATTACTGCCGCGATTGGTTCATTACGAGGGCCATTACACGGTGGAGCTAATGAAGCAGCAATGGCGATGATAGAGCCGTGGACGACGGCAGAGGAAGCCGAGCAACATCTGCTGCGTATGCTGGCAGAGAAGCAGACCATCATGGGCTTTGGGCATGCGATTTACCGTGAATGCGATCCACGTAACGCCTTGATCAAACAGTGGTCTAAGCGCTTATCCGAGCAGGTAGGCGATAGCCATCTTTATGCGGTTTCTGAACGAGTTGAAGCCGTAATGCTGCGCGAAAAAAACTTATTTTGTAATGCCGATTTTTTCCACGCTTCGGCCTATCACTTTATGGGTATTCCGACCAAACTCTTTACCCCGATTTTTGTGCTGAGCCGTTTAACTGGGTGGGCTGCACATGTGTTTGAGCAGCGGGCTAATAATCGAATTATTCGTCCAAGCGCGGACTATATTGGGCCCGATCCTCAAGATTGGGTTCCGATAGATCAGCGTGGCTAATCGTGACACTGTTACTCAACGTGGTGGATTATTGAGGATCAAGAGAAGAGCATGAAGAGTCGTTTTAGACAAACCTTACCCGGAACCGAGATTGATTACTTTGACGCTCGCGCAGCGATTAACGCCATCAAGCCTGATGCGTATCAGAGCCTACCTTATACCTCGCGGATACTGGCTGAAAATCTGGTGCGCTGTTGTCCTAGTGAACAGCTTATGTCAGCATTAACACAACTGATTGAGCGTAAACGAGATCAGGATTTTCCTTGGTATCCCGCACGTGTAGTGTGCCATGATATTTTAGGTCAAACCGCTTTGGTTGATTTAGCGGGACTACGTGATGCGATTGCTGAGCAAGGCGGGGATCCAGCTCAAGTCAACCCCATCGTCGAAACGCAATTGATTGTTGATCATTCGTTAGCGGTCGAGCACGCTGGTTTTGACGCCGATGCTTTAGCAAAAAATCGTGCGATTGAAGACCGGCGCAATGAAGACCGTTTTCATTTCATTGAATGGTGCAAACACGCGTTTAAAAATGTCAGCGTGATCCCCGCTGGTAATGGCATTATGCATCAAATCAATTTAGAAAAAATGTCGCCAGTCATCCAGTTGAAGCAAGGAGTGGCCTTCCCTGATACTTGTGTGGGGACCGATAGCCATACCCCTCATATTAATGCTCTTGGGGTTATTGCGATTGGTGTTGGCGGCTTAGAAGCGGAAACCGTCATGCTCGGCCGACCATCGATGATGCGTTTACCGGATATTGTCGGGGTAAAGCTTATCGGCCAGCGCCAAGCTGGAATTACCGCGACCGATATTGTATTAGCATTAACCGAATTTTTGCGTACGCAGCGAGTGGTCTCAGCCTATTTAGAATTTTTTGGTGAAGGCGCTCATCAACTGACGATTGGCGATCGCGCCACCATCGCCAACATGACACCAGAATATGGTGCTAGCGCGGGTTTGTTCTATATTGATCAGCAAACTCTACGTTATCTTCAGCTCACGGGCCGCGAGCCAGATCAAATCGCGTTAGTTGAGCAATACGCGAAACAGACTGGCTTATGGGCTGATGCGTTACTCGATGTGCAGTATGAAAGAGTCTTAACTTTTGATCTCTCTCAAGTCGAACGCACCATGGCTGGGCCTTCTCAACCCCATCGCTGTTTACCTACCTCACAATTGGTTGAACGCGGTATTGCCCATACGCTAAGACAAGAGAGTACTCAATTCGGCTTACCTGATGGGGCGGTGATCATCGCAGCGATCACCTCATGCACCAACACCAGTAATCCGCGTAATTTGGTCGCGGCGGGATTACTTGCTAAAAAAGCCAATCAGCGTGGCTTGATACGTCAGCCTTGGGTGAAAAGCTCGTTTGCGCCCGGTTCTAAAGTGGCCAAACTGTATTTGGAAGAAGCCAACTTATTAACCGAGCTTGAAACGCTAGGCTTTGGGATTGTTGGCTACGCTTGCACAACCTGTAATGGAATGAGTGGTGCGTTGGATCCGGCCATTGAGCGAGAAATTCTTGCCCGTGATCTCTATACCACCGCAGTATTATCTGGTAATCGTAACTTTGATGGACGAATTCATCCTCATGCCAAACACGCTTTTTTAGCGTCACCACCGCTGGTTGTCGCTTACGCGATTGCTGGCAGTATTCGTTTTGATATTGAGCGAGATGCACTTGGTGTGGACAGTCAGGGGAGACCTATTTACTTAGCGGATATCTGGCCGAGTGATGAAGAGATTGATGCCGTGGTCGAGAGCTGCGTTAAGCCGCAGCAATTTCAGCAAGTGTATATTCAAATGTTTCAGCTACAGGATCCGACTCAGCAAACATCACCGCTTTATGATTGGCGTCCTAACAGTACTTACATCCGACGCCCTCCTTATTGGCAAGGCGCGCTAGCTGGCAAGCCGAGTTTAACTGGCATGCGTCCGTTAGCGATTTTAGGTGACAATGTCACGACTGATCACCTTTCTCCCTCGAATGCGATTTTAGCGAGCAGTGCCGCCGGAGAGTATTTAGCCAGCATGGGTGTTCCCGAAGCGGACTTTAACTCTTATGCGACTCATCGTGGCGATCATTTAACAGCGCAACGCGCCACGCTTGCTAACCCCAAACTATTGAATGAAATGGTCAAAGAGAACGGCGAAGTGATACAAGGCTCGCTAGCGCGGATTGAGCCAGAAGGGCGAGTCACTCGACTATGGGAAGCAATAGAAACCTATCTAGAACGTCAACAGCCGTTAATCATTATTGCTGGTGCCGATTATGGCCAAGGCTCTTCTCGTGATTGGGCGGCGAAAGGGGTACGTTTAGCTGGCGTTGAGGCGATCGTTGCCGAAGGCTTTGAGCGCATTCATCGCACCAATTTAGTCGGTATGGGGGTATTACCGCTGCAATTTATGACAGGGATGAACCGTTTAATCCTTGATTTAGACGGCAGCGAGTTATTTGATGTCCGCGGAGTGATCCAGCCAAATGCCACACTCACGTTGACCATCACTCGCCGAGATGAGTCTTCTTTTTCGATTCCGGTGATTTGTCGCCTTGAAACGGAAGATGAAGTTGATGTCTATCAAGCAGGCGGCGTATTGCCCCGTTTTGCTCAGCAATTTTTAGTGAAAGAGTAGCCCCGATGAGTGATATTAATTCTAAGATCTCTATTGCCTCAGATAGTACCGTTGGTTCAGCGCGGCAAATAAAAATTCCCGCTACCTATTTAAGAGGTGGCACCAGTAACGGCGTGTTTTTTAAGCTCTCCGATCTTCCTATTGATGCACAATCATCCGGCGAGTATCGCGATAGACTGTTGTTGAGGGTTATCGGTAGCCCTGATGCCTATGGCAAGCAGATCGATGGTATGGGGGGCGGAAGTTCCAGTACCAGTAAAGTGGCATTGATTTCAAAAAGTCAGCAAGCGGATCACGATGTTGATTATTTATTTGGTCAAGTCGCTATCGACCAACCACAGATTGATTGGAGTGGTAATTGCGGTAACCTTTCCGCTGCGGTCGGTCCTTTTGCGATAGAGGCTGGGTTGATTGACCCTGCTCGTATCCCTGAACAGGGCGTGGTGGCGGTAAAAGTATGGCAAACCAACATTCAAAAAACGCTGATCATTCACGTACCAATCGTCAACGGTCAAGTTCAAGAAATCGGTGATTTTCAGCTCGATGGTGTTACTTTTCCTGCGGCTGAAATTCAGGTCGAGTTTGTTGATCCAGCTGAGGGGCAGGGGGCGATATTTCCGACAGGAAATCTACGTGACTGCTTATCTATCCCCGGTCTTGGTGATATTGAAGTGACGTTGATTAATGCAGGGATTCCGACCATTTTTCTTGATGCTCACCGACTGGGTTATCAAGGCGATGAAGGGCAAGAGGTGGTCAACGCCGATCTTGAAATGCTCGCTAAGTTAGAAATGATCCGTGCCTATGGCGCGTTAAAAATGGGTTTGATTGAGCATTTAGAACAAGCTAAAGCGCGTCAACATACGCCTAAAATTGCTTTTGTAGCGCCATCGAAAGCCTATCTCACCGCTAGTGGAAAGCAGATTGAGAGTGCTGAAGTTGATCTCCTGGTGCGCGCTCTATCAATGGGGAAATTACACCATGCGATGATGGGAACCGCTGCCGTTGCCATTGCCGCGGCGGCTTGTGTTCCTGGCACGATCGTCAACCAAGCCGCGGGAGGTGGTCAACGAAGTCAAGTCACTTTTGGTCATCCTTCTGGTACCTTAACGGTCGGCGCGACGATAGAAGGAATGATTATCGAAGGACAGACACAGCCCGTTTGGCAAATCACTAAAGCGGTGATGAGTCGCAGTGCACGAATTTTAATGCAGGGTTGGGTGCGGGTTCCTGCGCCTTAACCATTTTTTGGAGATAGTGTTGAGCTATCTCTATGTTCATATTACATTCAGCGATTGATACTATGCTGGCTTAGGGAGCTTGAGTAATCATGAGATATCTGACTTATTGAGTATTGATTGCAACAGAATGCTCTTTGGCGCTGAAATTTTATATTTTCTATATATCTCTTATCGTGTTTTATACATTTTCTTTAAATCCATCTGATTAGTATGGAGGATCTCTATTCAGATAGGATGCGCTCAAAGCGCAATAGGAAAATGAAACCATCACAAAAAAGTACGTCTTCGCTTGCTCTATTGGCTGTCGGTATTGTTTATGGTGATATTGGAACTAGCCCTTTATATGCATTGAAAGAAGTGTTTTTTAGTCACCATCCCCTTGTTATTAATTCAACAAATGTTTTTGGCATACTCTCCTTAATCTTTTGGGCTTTTATTATTATCGTGTCGGTAAAATATTTATTGTTCATTACCCAAGCCGATCAAAATGGTGAAGGCGGTATTTTAACCTTAGCAAGTATTGCTAAAGCGCATTGCCCACATGCAATGAAACCGGTTGTTCTACTATTAGGCTTATTAGCGGCAGGATTCTTCTTCGGTGAAGCGGTAATTACACCAGCAATGTCGGTGCTTTCTGCGGTTGAAGGGATCGCTGTAGCTAAGGCCAGTTTAGCCCCTTATGTTTTGCCTGCTGCATTGGTGATCATTTGCGTATTATTTGCTATTCAAGTTTTAGGAACTGAGCGGATAGGCCGTTTCTTTGCGCCAATTATGCTGCTCTGGTTTATCACGTTGGGTATTTTAGGGTTGATGGCTATCGTCAAGCAGCCACAGGTTTTAGCTGCAGTGAATCCTTATTATGCTTGGCATTTTATAGCTACTCACGGTATCGGTACTCTTATTATCTTAGGTGTTGTTGTACTGTCAGTCACGGGTGTCGAAGCGCTATACGCTGATATGGGCCATATTGGCATTAAGCCCATTCGATGGGCTTGGTTTACTATCGTTTTACCTAGTTTACTGTTGAACTACTTTGGGCAGGGGGCGTATTTACTTCAAACACAAGGCCTAGAAAGACAAACCTTTTATGGCTTAGTACCCCATGCGTTACTCTGGCCATTGATCATTTTAGCGACGTTAGCGGCGATTATTGCTTCTCAAGCGGTGATTTCCGGCATCTTCTCATTAACTCGCCAAGCGATGAACTATGGTTATCTCCCACCATTAAAAATCACCCATACTTCAGCGCATTCTCAAGGACAAATTTATGTGCCTGCCGCGAATTTACTATTATTCACATCCGTAATGATGGTGATGGCGAGCTTTAAATCCTCAACAAATTTAGCGGCTGCTTATGGTATTGCCGTGACCGCGATCATGACCATCTCTTCATTATTAATACTGATTGTCGCTCGTTACTACTGGCAGTGGCGATTACGTTATGTGATGACCATGGGCGCTGTCTTTATTACCTTGGATCTCGGCTTACTGATATCAACATCGACGAAATTTAGTCATGGTGGTTGGCTGCCAATCGTGCTTGGTGGTGGTGTATTCCTTATTATGTACATTTGGCAGCAACAGAAGCGGCGTTTATTGGAACAATCGGGGAGTGATTTATCGTTACCCGCAATGATCTCGTCACTTGAAGGGGAAACCTTTCAACGTACTCAACGTACTGCGGTGTATTTTTCTCGTTCGAGTGATCATGTGCCTCGGTCACTGATCCACAACTTAAAATACAATAAGGTATTGCATGAGCGTAATGTGTTGATGACCTTTCAAAATGACTCTCAGCCTTATGTTCATCCCTGCCGTCGAGCGGAGATAACCCAACTGTCGGATACCTTTTGGCAAGTGATCATTCATACTGGATATCAAGAAACCCTAGAGATCGACCAAGTAATGCACTCTTGTGGTTTAAAAGGGCTATTTCTCCATCCGAATGAAACGATTTTTTTCCTCTCCGCTGAGCATATTCAAGCGCAAAAAATCGGTTTATGGCATGACTTTAAAGCTAGGCTATTTATTCTATTAAGTAAGCACGCATTACGAACCTCTGAGCGATTAAATATTCCCTCAGATCGATTAATAGAGATGGGCGTTTATCGGGAAATTTAGTCTCTGTCATTTACGTTACGAAAAAAATAAAAAGGCCAAGTAACGGTGTTTACATGGCCTTTTTTGCTAATAGAGAATGAAAGCTTATTAATTTGATTCGCGATGAATCGGCGATATTTTTTGCTGAGCGCGTCGGCGTACAGACCAACCAATAAGTAGGCTTACGACACCAATCAATAACGTCATCAACGGGGCGAGAATCAAAATATGATTGGCAATTTTCGATAAGTTATCAGGCAGTAATGACACGCCATAGCCTGAAAAGACCAAAAAAAGAACCCATGCAATGGCACTTAAGGGGGTGACCAGTAAAAAACGCGTTGGAGATATCGCATTTCTCAGTCCCATGACCATCGGCAATAAAGAGCGCACCACAGGTAAAAAACGCGCCATAAACATTGCCAGCAGGCCGTATTTATGAATTAAACGATCCGTTGTATCCCATTGTTTAGCAGGAACTTTCTCTAACCAAGAAGCCACCATACGCCATTCTTTCAATTGATGACCTTGGTAAAATGCCATTGCTCCTCCTAACCATCCTGCGATGATCAGCACGCCAATCACGGCGTATAAATTCAAAATGCCGACAGCAGCAAGGCTACCACACAAGATAACGATGCTATCACACGGTAGAGGCGCAGCAGGCAGGAAAGCACTCTCAACAAAAATCAGTAACCCGATGCAGAGATACAATAACGAAAGATCGATGTGCTGTAGTGCAATCAGATCTTGATGCCATAAGGCAGAAAAAATAGACAATAGCGTATTCACAATATCTTTCCTCAATCAAAAAATAATAACGAGTTGTTTGATTGAAAAAAGTTAAGCGTGGGCAAAACGTGAATAGAGATTAGAAAATTGCAGCGCTTTGCGGATAAAAAACAGCGTGGATTGACTAAAGTAAAACCACAATATGATCGCCGCGACACTCAGCGCAAGGGCAAGATAAAAGGGAGTGTCTTTCTTTAGCGCGATATCGTCATTATCATCAGAGATTAAGCGAATGGGTGTTGTGCGATTGGGTTCACTGCGTACGACTATGGCGAGTGAATATTGTTCTGGATGCGCTTGTTCGCTAGCCACATGTTGATGAATCAAGGTAGGGGCTGCTAGTGGTTTCTCTTGAATAGCATTTAAATCAAGCCAGTTTGGAAAACTGACCAGAGCGATAAACAATGCAAACAGAGCAGACTGGATCATAAGACGATTATGGATAACTTGAAATTACCCAGAGTATGCGGCGTGTCAGCCATATCTGTAAAGTGTTTTTAACCGTCGAGCAAGAGATAACCCTAATTCATTCATCGAGGTTGGCGTACTCAACTATCTAAACAAACTATCATCCCTTAACCTATCATTTCCATTGAATTTTTGTTAAAGTGCGCGGTTTAATTTTTCTTCGGGGAAGTAATGAAGTTACTGTATTGGCTCAATGAAGCTTTATCGCTTTCTCGCCCAGCGTTACAAGCTAGATTACCGTTAACAGGCTCGAACCTGATTGATGATGTATTTATACGTTACCAGTTGGTGGATCTTGACCAGCCGTTGCTATTTCTATTTTCACCTTCGGGCAGTAATGTACGTCAGCAAGAGTTGCATGCTGATTATGTCCCTTGGGGTTATGATTTCGCTCAGCAGCAACAGGTTAATGTGATTGCTTTTCAGCACCTAGGAATGACGAACTGGTTTCGTAGTCCGAGTTTAATTGATTTCCTTGAGCAACTTGCTCCTTTAATTTCGCCATTTCCCCAGCGCTTAGGTTATGGCTTAAGCAGGGGTGGATTTGCGATTGGGGCGTTTGCAAATTTACTGCAGCTTAATCATGTGCTGCTGTTTTACCCTGTGAGCACCAAAAATAAGCATCAGGTGCCGTGGGATACACGCGCTAGTACCGAGGCGGCCCAAAAATTTGATTGGCAGGGGAAATACCACGATAAAGACCTAGGTGATGCCCAAGGCTATATTATTTACGATCCTACCGACTCTATTGATACCCTGCATGCCCAACGTTATCCAGAGTTAGTTCATGTGCCAATTTCAGGAATGGAACATGGTATTCGTTCAGATGATACTGAAAAGTTAAGTTTTTATAACTCTATTGCTGAGCAATTTATCAACGAACAAAAGATAGATGTTGATGATTGCCATAAACAAGCTCAGCAATGGTTTTTAGAGAGGAAAGAGCCCGAATAAGCGGGGAAACACACGGTATTTTTAAACACAATTGCGTAATGCAATTTAGATGGAGGATAAATGAAGTTACTGTATTGGCTGGATGAATGGGCGTCTCTTTCCAAAGACGAACAGCAGGCCAAGTTACCTATGTCTGGTGAGGATTTACTTGACGACATTTTTGTGAAATATCAATTTGTTGATTTAAATAAACCCTTGTTATTTACCTTCTCACCAGCAGGGACGAATTTACAGGAACAAGACTTAGATTCGAATTTTTCGCCTTGGGGCTATCGCCTTGCGCAAAAGCAAGGAGTTAACATTATTGCTTTTCAGCATTTAGGGAAAAGTAATTGGTTTCGTAGTCGCAACTTAATTTTCTTTTTAGAGCAATTGTCCACGTTGTTGAGTCCATTTCAGTCTCGACTAGGCTATGGATTGAGTCGTGGTGGATTTGCGGTGGGCGCGTTCGCCAATTTATTAAAGCTAAATCAAGTTTTGCTTTTTTATCCGGTGAGCACTAAAAACCAACAGATTGTCCCTTGGGATGACCGATCAAGCACTCATCTGGCGCAGCAATATGATTGGCAAGGTGATTATCACGATCTTGATTTAGGGGATGCGAAGGGGTACATCATTTACGACCCGACGAATCAGATCGACCGACTGCATGCGAAACGTTACGCTCAATTAACTCACTTAAGGGTATTTGGTATGGGACACGGAACTCATGCTAATTATCTGAATCAATTTGGCTTTTACAAGCAAGTGGCGGTGGATTTTATTCAGAATCAACATATTGATATTGCGCAGTTTCGACATCAAACCAGGGCTTTGCGCTTTAAAGAGGATTACTATCAGTGCCTGAATAAAGCTAATGCAAATTCTAGGCATCGTTTAGGGTTGCTGAGTACCGCGCATCATGTATTGATGGCTGAGAAGAAAGCGCATATTAAGGAACATCAAACGAGTATTGATATTCAGCCTTTGCTGGATATTGCCGTCAAGCATCAGGATGAAAACCCACAAGATGCTGTACAGCTATTGGAGCTTGCGCAACAAATCGTGCCCGGCGATCCTATGGTTGAATATAAATTGCAGCAACTGCTTTGCTAAATGCTGGTTTAGTTGACAGAAAAAAGCGCCAACGGCGCTTTTTATGATCTGGATGTCACGAAAGTTAACTGCAAGCTTGAACCGCCATTAAGCCATTTGTTTTTGAGCGTTAATATTTGCAGCGATTTGGTCACCCATGGTGATTAACTTATCTAAAATTCGCTCGCCATCGGTGCGAAGTCCGTTGTGCTCATACTCATTGGTGATCCACGCGGTTGAATTTGCTATTTGCTTCAGGGTTGCGAGGCTAATACCCATGTCAACAAACATGTCATCAGCGTAAACCGCGCAAGTGACCGGAACTTTATTTTGCGCCAGCACTTGCGGATGATACAGTGCAGGCCAATCGCTTTTGACGGCCAATTGCTCTGCTGCCGCTTGCAGTGGTTTTAAGCAGGCGTATTGTTCGAACATCCAAGGGAAAACCATTTCACCAGTAAATAAGAAGGTTTGATTCGGCTGGTAATCAAAGACTTGATACTCTTGGCGAATGCGTTGCGCGGACCAATTTGAAGCGCTGTGCTGACAGTAAATCGACTCATGCAAAATGGCGTAAATAGGGTTAGTTTGAAACGCTTGTTGCATGAGCATCTGATTGAGAAACTCGTAGCTTAGGGTCTCTTGCCCATCCACCGAGATCAAGGCATTTTCCAGTAAGTAATAGGTGGGCAGAAAACTGTCACTCATACCCAAATTGATGCCGATTTGTTGAAACTGCTCAACGGTAAATAGTTGACCATTGGGTAAGTGAACTCGATGGTTAAGCAGATGATTGGCAATACGCTGACATAAGGTTTGCGCTTGAGGGAACTGAGCAAAAAAGGCGTGGTTTTTCTCCAAAGTACGAGCAAACGTTGCGCGGTACACCTCATCAGCATGGGCGGTAAGCGAGGGCACGCCACCGGTAATGTAGGCGCGTGTTAAGCTCTCTGGATAGAGAGATAAATAAGTGAGCGAGCAAAAACCACCGAAGCTTTGCCCTAAAATCACCCATTGCTTCACTCCGAGCGCTTCACGGATGGCTTCTGCGTCGCGCACGATATTATCAGCACGGAAATGACATAAATAATCGGCTTGTTGAGCTGGGTTCATGGTGGATAAGGTTTGGTGGGAGATCACCGAGCTATTACCCGTGCCACGCTGATCAAGAAGCAATACTTGATAATCTTGCAGCGCGCGTTTTAACCAGCCAGATAAACCATTAGGGCGCGGTGCAGGGAAGCCAGGCCCACCTTGAAAATACACCAGCCAAGGTTTTTGTTGCTCGCCATCAGGGACTAAACGAATCGCCCGCGCAAAAACCGAAATCGTGCTTGAATCCGGGTCGTTGTAGTTTAAGGGCAGGGTAAAGGAGTGTGGAGTGTATTGCACGCCATTGTCAATAAAAGCAGTCAGATCTTGCTGCATCACGATTCCTTGTTGATGATGGTTATTTGCTTGGTGACATTGTCACTTATTATGATTCACTAAAGTAATCAGCAAGGTTATAGCAGTTTTCTGCTCGGTTCAAAGCATCTGTGTCAGTCAATCTGATCTTAATCATGCAGAAAATAAAAAAGCCAGTCGCAAGAGGCGGCTGGCTAAAAATGTGAACAAAATCTATTCACTAACAACGTCAGTTGGCTAGGTGATCCTCGGCTTAAAAGGATCAATCTATATAAGGCATTTAGCGTGCCAACTTTTTATGTGGGGTAATGCTCATAAAATCGGTGTTTATTTGAGTTTAATATCGTTTTGTTTCATAGTTTGCTTTGCAAAATGCAATTGATTTTTTGTTTTGCGATTTTTATCTGATGATCAATCGAGTCAGAGTTTAGTCATCAATCTGTAGAGTGTGGGTGACTTCCTTGAATTGATTTTATGATCCGTTTATACCGAGATAGTTGATTTGATAAAGAGAATCCTTGCCTTATGAATGAATTTGAAAAAATGACCTTAGGTTTAGAGCATGATTCAGATAGTCCGGAATTTGCGATACTAAGAAACCAAGCTTTTGATCTACTTAAAGAGATAAATTCTCGTCAGTTTGCTGCGGCTCGGCCCTATCTTGAGAAATTATTCAAGCAGATCGGTGATAATACGGTGGTTTGCCCGCCGTTCTTTTGTGAGTACGGGAAAACCATTTCCATTGGCAGCGAGACTTACATCAATATGGGAGTGACGATGTTGGATAATGCACCGATCACGATTGGTAATAACGTTTTAATTGGTCCTAATAGCCAATTTTATACGCCGACCCATTCGCTCGATTACCAGCAGCGGCGTGGTTGGACTTTTCAGTGCGCGCCAATTGTCATTGAAGATGATGTTTGGATTGGAGGAAATGTTGTTATTTGCCAAGGCGTGACGATTGGCGCTCGTTCAGTGGTAGCAGCGGGAGCTGTTGTCACCAAGGATGTTGCTCCTGATACTTTGGTTGGTGGTGTCCCAGCTAAATGGATCAAGACATTAAAGCAAGTTGAACAATAAAAATAGGGAGACGAAAAGTCTCCCGTTTGGATCTGTCTTTTTCCTATCGTAAGCGACAGCGGTGTTAGCTACGTTGATTGATTAACCCAAATAACGCGACACTAAATGCGCCTTGAAGTGTATTGGGTTAAGTACCTCGCCTGTGGCTTGTGTCACTAATTCGTCAGTCGTCAGTAGGCTACCTTGACTCCAGATATTGTCACTCAACCAAGTAAAGATCGGGCTAAGATCTTTACGAGCAATCGCTGCTTCTACATCAACACCTTGTTTCATCGTCGCCATAAATTGCGCGGCATACATAGCGCCAAGCGTATAAGAAGGGAAGTAGCCAAAGCTGCCGTCTGTCCAGTGAATATCTTGCATACACCCATTTTGATAGTTGCCAACGGTGGAAAGGCCAAGATAGTCGCCCATTTTTTCATTCCATAACTCTGGTACATCCGTGTGCTTGATGTGGCCGTTCATTAGATCACGTTCAATCTCATAACGTAAGATAACGTGAGCTGGGTAAGTCAGCTCATCAGCATCAACGCGAATGAAGCCTTTTTCCACACGGGTGTAGAGTTTTTGGAAGTTGTCGGCGGCGAACACGGCACTTTCATTAGCGGAGAAATGTTGCTGAGCTAGAGTGGCTAAATGCTCAATAAATGGCGCGCTACGGCCCAACTGCATTTCAAAAAATAGCGATTGAGATTCGTGAATGCCCATTGAGCGAGCGTGACCAACCGGATTGCCCGCAAAGGCTTTGGGTAAGCCTTGCTCATAACGCGCATGGCCGGTTTCATGGACAATACCCATTAACGATTGAGTAAACTCGGCTTCATTATAGCGGGTGGTGATCCGTACATCACTCGGTACGCCGCCGCAGAATGGATGTGTGCTTTGATCTAATCGGCCATGGTTAAAATCAAATTGCAGCAGTTTCATGACCTCTAAGCCAAGTTTTTTTTGTTCACTGGCTGGGTAATGGGCTTTAGGGAGAATGACTTGCTCACTGCGCTGTTTTTCTAAGACTTGCTCAATTAAGCTTGGTAACCAGCTTTTTACATCGGTAAAGACCTTATCCAGCGCTTGGCTATTGGTTCCCGGTTCATAGAGATCAAGCATGGCATCGTAGCGGCTTAAGCCGGTGATATCTGCTCGAATTTGCGCTTCTTCTTGAGACAGTTTGACCACTTCGGCCCAATTTTTTTCAAAACCAGTCCAGTCGTTATTTTTACGTTGACTGCGCCAAGCGTGCTCACACTGCGAGCCTGCTAGGGATTGCGCTTTAACCAAAGATTCTGGTAGTGCATTGGCCAGTTGCCATTGACGATGCATTTCTCGCCAAGTGGCTTTTTGCTCTGCGGTTTGGAGTTGTTCTTGGCTGCGATCGAACCACTCGGCCAGTTGCGGCTCGGTCAGTAACTGATGAATATGAACGGATAATTGTGCCATCGCTTCGGAGCGAGCTTGAGCTCCGCCCGCGGGCATAACCGCAGCTTGATCCCAGCCACAAATCGAGCTGAGATGTTGAAAATGGGCAATTTTTTTAAAATGTTCAATCAGAGCGGTAAAAGCCATGTTGATTTCCTTATTCGATGATGCTTTGGCTCACGACGGAGAATACGTGGAGCCTTGATTTGCAGTGCTAGAAAACAGAGTCTATAGAATAGGGGATTCTGACTGTGCTGGCTAATCGTTCTTGTTTAAGCTCAATTAATGAGTCTGATACGCGCTAAATTTCTATCCCTAGTTGATGATCCGTCACTGTCTTCTGTCTGAAGTCTTGATTTGCAGACGTTATCTATTATTTTCCTTAGCCAGTTCTGTGTAGGTTATATGGAAGAGCTTAATGTCAACGAGAAAAAATTAACTGAGAAGTGGCTCACTAATAGTACAAATAGGTTGCGAAGATGTTCAAATTTGTTGTGTTTTTATTTCTGAGGTGAATGTAAAGGTATTACTATCTTTTCGTATATAACAATAATGAACGCTACAGTGGAGGTAGACATGAATGCAATATTCCTGATGCTGATGGGCTTAGGTGCCATGGCGCTGGGTTACATTTTTTATTCGAAATTTATTTGTGAAAAAATTTTTAAAGTCGACCCGCATTTTCGAACCCCCGTCCATGAAATGAATGATGGTATCGATTATGTACCAACCAATAAATACGTCTTATGGGGGCATCATTTTACGTCTATTGCTGGGGCTGCACCGATTATTGGTCCTGCCATTGCCGTGATTTGGGGCTGGGTTCCAGCCTTTATCTGGGTCGTTTTTGGCACGATTTTCTTTGCTGGGGTACACGATGCGGGAGCGATTTGGGCCAGTAACCGTAATAAAGCAAAATCGGTCGGTGCGTTAACTGGCGATATTATCGGTCCTCGTGCACGCAGTCTGTTTATGATCGTTATCTTCCTTGTACTGCTGATGGTCAATGCGGTATTCGCAGTGGTCATTGCCCGTCAGTTAATCAGCTTTCCCAGTGCGACTATCCCTGTGTGGGGAGCCATTTTGGTTGCGTTGGTGATTGGTCAGTTGATTTATCGTCGTTATATCGGGCTTGCGATGGTCTCACTACTAGGAGTTATTGCTCTATATGCAATGATTTATGTTGGCCCTATGATGCCACTTTCTTTGCCCGATACTTTGATGGGTTTGAATCCTACACAGAGCTGGATCATCATTCTGTTTGCCTATGCAGCTATCGCTTCTTTATTACCGGTTTGGATGCTACTGCAGCCAAGGGATTATATTAACGGTATTCAATTATTCATCGGTTTGTTTTTAGTTTACGGGGCGGTTTTATTCGCCGGTCCTGATGTGGTGGCTCCAGCGTTTAACACCAATTTACCAGAGGGGACGCCATCACTGATCCCATTGCTGTTTGTGACCATTGCTTGTGGCGCGATTTCTGGTTTCCACGGTCTAGTGGCGAGTGGTACCACGTCGAAACAGTTAGATAAAGAACCGGATGTCCGTTTTGTTGGTTACTTTGGCGCGATTGGTGAAGGTTCTTTAGCGTTAGCGGCGATCATTGCGGCCACCGCAGGTTTTGCGACTTTAGCTGATTGGCAAGCGGTTTATCATGGCTTTGGTCAAGGTGGCGTGGGCGCGTTTATTAATGGCGGAGCCAATATCTTACAGCAAGGTTTGGGATTAGATACCACGCTGTCACAAACATTATTAACTGTGATGGTGGTTTTGTTTGCTGGCACGACCATGGATACTGGCCTACGTCTGCAGCGCTATATTTTCCAAGAATGGGGCAACATTTATAACATAAGTTGGATGCAAAAAGCCCTGCCAGCAACCTTGCTCGCCGTCGGTTCATGTGTGTTACTCGCCTTTGGTGCTGGTGGTGACGGCTCTGGTGGTCTACTGATTTGGCCGTTATTTGGCACCACTAACCAGTTATTGGCTGGTTTAACACTACTGGTGATTACCGTGATGTTGGTGCGTTTAGGACGTCCGATGTACTACACCTTAGTTCCTTTAGTTTTTTTATTGATCATGACTACCTTAGGTTTATTGATTCAGTTGAAAAGCTTTTACGATAAGCAAGATTGGTTCTTGTTCACACTCGATATTATCGTACTGATTGCCGCAATCTTGATTACCTTAGAGTGCGCTTCTGCTTTGAACAAATTGATTAAAAGTAAGAAAGAGGCGACGGTAAATGAAACTGAGTAAGATCCGTGCTTGTTTTAAGCTCGCTAATCATTACGCAGAAGAAATTTATAATGCGCCGTATCGTTCGGCTATTGCTCGCGCTAAGCGCGAGCAAGACGATTTGTTTATGTTGTTGATTTTCTCGGAAATGATGGGCGTGCCTAATCCCGCCAGTTATTACACACTTGAATTACAACCGTTATTAATGGAGCGTTTTCATGATTGGCATCTGCGTATGGGCATGCCTCATTCGCCCTTAGATCAGTTTCGTTGTTGCTGAGTTCTAGGCCATCATGCAATCACAGATATTTAATCGAGAGGAAAGAGTTGTGTCGTTATTACTCAACACTCAACGGGTGATCTTAGTGGGTGGTAAAGGTGGAGTAGGAAAAACCACTACCTCTGCGACCTTAGCGTTACTTGCGGCAGAAAGAGGGCGCAAAGTCTTAGTCGTCTCAACTGATCCTGCGCACAGCTTAGCCGATGCTTTTGATCGCCCCATTGGCGATAAAATCACTCGTATAGCTCCCAATGTCGATGGGTTAGAAATTGATCCCGATGAAGAGGTGGTTCGTCACCTTGAGCAGGTGATCAGTCAGTTAAAGCGTTTTACCCGCCCCGAGTTGTATGGGGCTGTTGAACGGCAAATTCGTTTAACGGGTCAATCGCCTGGAGCGCAAGAAGCGGCGTTATTGGAATGCATAGCTCGTACATTAGAGCATGGCTTGCAGCACTATGATTTGGTGATTTTTGATACCGCGCCCACCGGCCACACTTTGCGTTTACTGGCTTTACCGGAAGCGATGGCGGCTTGGACACAAGGGCTGCTCAAGAGTAATCAACAATCGGATAAATTTGGCAAGGTGCTTGATCACTTAACACCGAGAGCAGGCAAAGATATTGCTAACCCTTTGGTCAGCCCAGAAGAGCATGCCACCAATGGTCTTGATGAGCGACATAAGGCGATTGCGGAAATTTTACTCAATCGCCAACGTTTATTACAGCGTACACGTGAGACGTTTCTCGATAGCAGCATGACTTCGATTCTATTTGTGCTGACGCCAGAAAAACTGCCAATATTAGAAACCGTGCGTGCCGTACAAGCACTTAGTGAGGAAAAACTACCGGTGGCAGGTATCGTTATTAATCGTATTTTACCCATCGAAGCCGATGGCACTTTCTTAGCTCAGCGCCGAGAGCAAGAAAAACAGCATTTACAAGAGATTAATCGCCAGTTTGCTCATCTCAATCGTTATCCGATTCCTTTACAAGCTACTGATATACAAGGGGTTGAGCAGTTACTTGCCTTGAGTGAGCGTTTTAGTGAAGCCGGTTTTTAAATCCCTAAAGTGCGTAAAAAGTAAAAAAATATTACAGACAAGTGATTCACTCTCAGGTATAACGATTTTGTGATCTGAATCGTTCAGCTATTCAGCATCACAATGATGGCTAGGGAAGGCAGAGTATCGGTGATGTTCATCACTGGCTCACTGTCTCTACGCACTTTGCTGTTGATGACTTGTGTGAGAGATTATGTATATTCAGAATTTTGAAGCGTTTTTAATTGCGATAACCATTTTAACCTTAACGCCGGGTTTAGATACCGCGTTAGTTATCCGTAATACCTCGCGAGCGGGGATGGCGGATGGTTGCGTGACCAGTTTGGGGATCTGCGTCGGTTTATTCGTTCACGCTACGTTTTCCGCGATAGGCATTTCGGCGATTCTGACTCAATCTGCCGAGTTATTTCAATTGATGAAAATGGTTGGTGCGGCTTATTTGATCTGGCTGGGGTTGTCGAGTTTGCGTGCTTTAGCAAAATCACCGAGTGGTGTTGACATTGTGACTTTGCAACATGCACAGTTAAATGTTCGTCGTTCACTACGTGAAGGTTTTCTTTCTAACGTATTAAACCCGAAAACGGCGGTGTTTTACTTGGCTTTTTTGCCGCAATTTATTAACCCTGAGCATTCGCCTTTGTTGCAATCGTTATTGATGGCAGCCATTCACTTTATGATTGCTATGCTGTGGCAATGCGGTTTAGCTGGTACGTTAAGTAGCGCTAAAAACCTGCTTAAAAACAGCTCGTTTATGCGTTGGATGGAGGGGACGACCGGGGTGGTTTTGGTTGGATTAGGCTTCAAATTAATGACGGATGACATTGAATAGCCATCAATTTACGAACAGAAAAGGGCTTGAGAATATCTCAAGCCCTTTGTTTTTTATTGTTAAAGTTAATCGTAGCAGTAAAAAGAATAAACTAGGCTTTGGCTTTAATGGTTTTTAACTCTGGTAGCTGCGCTTCAAAATAAAGCTTAGTCTCTTTTATAACGACATGACGTAAGGCAATTAAGCCTATCAGGTTAGGAATTGCCATCAAGCCGTTAACAATATCAGCAATAATCCAGATCAGATCGAGATGAAGAAAAGCACCGGAAGCAATTAATCCGATAAAAATCACTTTATAAGGCAGCACAGCCTTGGTTCCCCATAAGAAGACTACGCAGCGCTCACCATAATAATTCCAACCTAAAATCGTTGTAAAAGCGAAAAAGATCAATCCAACAGAAACCAGTAATGGTCCAAGCGTCTGGGCATTAAGCCCCGTGGCAAAGGCATGCGTTGTCATCGCTGCGCCCGCAAAATCGCTTTGCCATGCACCAGTTAAAATCAAGGCTAGACCCGTCATGGTACAAATGATGATCGTATCAAAGACGGTGCCAGTCATTGAAATCAGACCCTGTTTAACACAAGAGTCTGTTTTTGCTGCCGCTGCCGCCATTGGCGCACTGCCTAAGCCGGATTCGTTGGAAAATACACCACGTGCAATACCCGACTGAATTGCCAACATAATGCTGGCGCCTAAAAATCCGCCGCTCGCTGCGGTTGGCGTAAAGGCGGAAACCAGCACCAGTTGAATCGCTTCTAGTAGTTTGTCACCATTACTGATGATGACACTTAAACACGCAACAACATAAAAAAGCGCCATGATAGGTACGACTTTACCTGCGACCTTAGCGATAGATTGGATACCACCGACAGTGACGAAAGCAACAAGGATGGTCAGTACAACAGCGGACATCTCTCGTGGCACGCCAAAAGAAATTTGAGTCGCGTCTAAAATGGCATTAACTTGTGGGAAAGTACCGATCCCAAAACAGGCGACACCAAGCGCAAAAACCGCAAATAAAATCGCTAACGTGTTTGAACCAACCCCATCACGCAGATAATACATCGGTCCGCCAACCATCTGTCCTTTATCATCGACTTTACGGTATTTAACGGCGAGTAGACATTCTGCGTATTTGGTCGCCATACCAAACAAAGCCGCTAACCACATCCAAAAGAGTGCACCAGGCCCCCCTAATTTGATTGCGGTTGCGACGCCAACAATATTACCAGTACCTATGGTGGCAGAAAGTGCTGTACATAGTGCAGCAAAGCTGGATACATCACCTTGTTTTTCATCGGGCTCTTTACTGAACACCATTTTGATAGCAGAGGGTAAGTAGCGAAACTGAAGTAAGCCTAGGCGAAACGTAAAATAGATTCCGGTTCCCACAAGGAGGATAAGCAGTGGTGGGCCCCAAATAAAGTGGTCAATAGTTTGTAGCAGTGTTTGTAGATTGGTCATTATTTCCCCTTAATAGTGTCAACATAAGGAGAAGAGGAAAGGGGGCTGAATAAATATATTCAGTCAAACTCACAGCGAAAAAGCAACGCACAAGAAAACCATGTCACGATACCCGTGGTAACCGCCATGTTCAGCATTGTATTAATGCAAAATGAGCAAAGCCATGAGGCTTAGAATCATAAAACCTTTCACTCCTCTGTCCTTTTGCCTGAGAGTTTCACTGTACTGATGTATCCAGCACAGCTTGCTCCTTCGGCGACCGATTGAACGGTTCTCTCCAGAGGTTCCTCCAACAACAGTCCTCGCTTTTATCTTCAAAAAAGAATAAAGCACCTGAAAGATTTACTTCTTCGGCGGGTATAGTTAACTAAGTGTTGTAGTTTAGTTAATAACCACTCTCCTGCTGTCTTCAACGGAACAATTATCTAGTGTTACAATAATTTGCTTGGCGATACTAACCAAAATAAAGTGTGATGTCATCTACAAATTTAATGGTAAATGATTTGGGATTGATAAGGTGATTAAGAGCAAAAAGGTCGCGTTGTTCGAAAAAGCGCCGCCGCCAATGTGGATCGAATTAAATTATTGACATAACAGCAGGTTAATTCATTTTTCTTTGACCCATTTAGGCTGATAAATGGTATAAAATAGCAAGCAGCAACTGGCTTGAGAGCTACACTTGTCTTACCGCATATTATTGAAGTAGGCAAAATAAAAACCGGAGCATACTATGACCAGATTAATTTTTATTGGGGTATTGATTGTTCTTGCTTTTCTTTTAATCCGCTATGGAACTAATGAGAAGCTTCAAAAGTGGGTGGTGATTGTTTTATTATCGGCTTTTGCTCTTTATACCGCTTCGCTTGTGGTTACTGAATTAATTCGCTGATGCTAAATTGGGAGTCAATGTGAATCAAAAAAAAGCAGATGAGGATCAAGATGTTGTCGTCATCGAACAGCGTGACAAACGCAGTTATCTTTATATCGGGTTAGCGGCAGCACTAGGGTTAGCATTAGGGGGATTAGTCGGTTCGTCAGTGACGGAGACTAAATGGCAGTCGGCTTATGCTGGTTTGCAGGTCAATGTACAAGCATTACAAGACAATGCTAACGCATTAAAAGAACAAAGCGCTCAACAAACAGAGCAACAAGAGCAAGAGTGGCAAGCTAAATTACAAGAGCATCTTGATCAGCAAAAAAGCCAATATCAAGAGCAGCTAGATCAATTAGAAAAACAAATAGCAGAGTTAGAAAAAGTTAACTTATCGTTGGATCAGCAATTAGTAAAGCAAAACCATGCATTGCAAAGTGCTGATGAGCAAAATGCACGTTTACATCGTCAGGCTGATATGCAATCGATACTTTTTGAGCGTTCACGAGAGTTATTTCAAAAAGAGCTAAAGATTAAGCAAGAAGTTGAACAACTACAAAAAGAGCAAAAGCAGTTGCAGGAAGCCTTGCACATCTTGAAAAAAGAGTGTGATGTTTATTTAAAAGGCCAATCTTGGGATGCAAAATCCGATGCTTGTGATAGGCAAGATGCAGCGAGTTCAAGATTAAGTCAAGTGGAACAAATGCTGCGAGTTCATCAACTGGATTTACAAGAAATCAAATCATTATCGGCTGAAATAGGTTTGTAGCATCATGCGGTCAAAGACCGAAAAATCCAGCCTCTAGATTGATAGAGGCTGGATTTTTAGTTATTCACGAAAGTTATTATACTGGAAAGGTTGTTCTAGGTTACTGTCTTTTAAAAAGGCGATCACCGTTTGTAAATCATCGCGTTTTTTACCGCTGACTCGAATTTTATCGCCTTGAATAGAGGCTTGTACCTTGAGCTTAGCGTCTTTGATCATCTTGACCACTTTCTTGGCCAGTAATGATTCGATCCCTTGTTTAAATACAACATCCTTGTACCAGTTTTTACCTGAATGAACAGAGTCTTTTAGCTCCATAGATCGTGCATCAACACCGCGTTTGGCTAAATTGCCGCGCAGGATATCCAACATTTGATTAAGTTGAAAATCATCTTCAGCGGCCAATTTCACTGTTTCGTCTTTAAGTTCGAAACTGGCGTCGACATTACGAAAATCAAAACGCGTGGCGAGTTCACGATTAGAGTTATCTACCGCATTACGTAGTTCTACAGTATCAACTTCTGAAACAATATCAAAAGAAGGCATAATGAAAATTCCTTATCTTATTGAGCACGTCGAGTGGTTATTGCTTGAGCCAGGCGAGTAATCATGGTTGCCGTATCATCCCAGCTTAAACAAGGATCAGTAATCGACTGACCATAAGTTAAATTAGTCAAATCACACATGGACTGATTGCCTTCGATAAGAAAACTTTCAGCCATAATACCCGCTACCTTATGGCTACCGGATTCAATTTGACGACAAATTTCTTCAGCAACCTCAAGCTGCTTACGATGCTGTTTTTGACAATTAGCATGGCTAAAATCAACCACTAATCGTTCAGGTAAATTAAATTCAGCCAACTGAGCACAGGCGCTATTAATTGAATCGATGTCAAAGTTAGGACCACTTTCACCACCACGTAAAATGACGTGTCCATATGGATTACCGCTGGTGCGATAGACGGTCATGCGCCCATTTTTATCGGGCGAATAGAAATAGTGTGAGGCGTGAGCTGCGCGAATCGCATCAATAGCAATTTTGACGTTACCATTAGTGCCATTTTTAAAACCAACAGGGCAGGAAAGAGCGGAGGCCATTTCTCGGTGAATTTGCGATTCTGTTGTGCGCGCTCCAATTGCTCCCCAACTAATAAGGTCGGCGATATATTGCCCCGTGATCATATCGAGAAATTCGGTCGCGGTTGCCAATCCGAGTTTATTGATATCGAGTAATAATTGACGTGCTTTGTTTAAGCCCGCTTCCAACGCGTAGGAGCCATCTAAATTAGGATCGGTGATCAAACCTTTCCAGCCAACCACGGTGCGTGGTTTTTCAAAATAGGTACGCATGACAATGAACAGTTGTTCACTATACTGTTGTTGTATTGCGCTTAATCGACGTGCGTATTCTAGTGCTGCATGGGTATCATGCACAGAGCAGGGGCCGACTATCACCAATAAACGATCATCTTGACCTGATAGGATTTGTTCAATTTGTTGACGTGAGTGAGCAATGCGCTCGGCAACCTCATCGGTAACCGGATGCGCAAGGCTTAATTCAGCCGGCGTTGGCATTGGGCCAAGGGCTTGAGTTCTTAATTCATCAGTTTTTAATGGCATCATATTGCCTATTTTTTTATTGCGAAGCGCTAAAGATAACGAATTTAACCCAGAGAATAAACCACTTAGCAGAAATGTGGATGATGAAAACTGTAAAGGTGACTTTTTATTCTCTTTTTATGAATTAATATTGATTTTTGCCCTTGTGTTTGGTCAATGAACTCGGTATTTTCGTCCTACAGTAATCAACAACAGATGGAGCCGTTATGAGTGTTGTATCACCTTCTTCAGTAAATAAGCCGTTTGAGCAAGGTAATACCTTACCTCAATGGTCTCAACAAACCTTGAGTTCAACCTTGTTTGTTGCCATTTCGGAGCTGATCGCAGATAGCATTTTTTATTATCCTGGTTTGGTCACGGATCAAGATCAGTTATCCGAGCTAGAGAAAAGTTCTTTACAGGCATTATTAAATGATCAAACGATTGCTGAGCATTTTGTTGATACGTTAGTGGAGCGAATTGAACAAGGTATTCAGCCACATCACCAAAGCGTTCGTATTTGTTTAAGTAGTGCTGATAGTGCACAAAGCCGTACTTTACTGGGCGGAGAAAAAGTCGCGGTTGAATCAAATCCGGCGCTTGGAGTTCGAGGTGTCGCTCGATTAACGGCCATTGAATACGCTGATGCATTTGAGTTGGAGTGCAACGTGATCAAAAGGTTGATCAGTAAAGGGCATCCTATTGAAATCGTCGTGCCTTTTGTTCGCTCGTTGAGTGACGCCGCCGCAATTATTGATAGCCTCGCCGAACAAGGTTTACCGCGTGGTTTACATGGGTTAAAGGTATCATTCGTTTGCCAAGTGCCTTCCGCTGCACTATTGGCAGAACGTTTACTGGCTTATTTTGATGGGATGCTATTGGATTGGGACTCCCTTGCCCAATTTACCTTAGCGGTTGATAATAGTGCCGATACTCTTGTTGAACGCTATCAACCCAGCGACAATGACGCCGTGTTTCAGTTAGCCGAAATGGCCGTTAAAGTAGCCCATCAAACGCAGAAACCGCTGAGTATATTAGTGAGCGAACAGAATGTATCGAAGAAGATTCAGCGTTTTTTATCTGAAGTCGCTCAGCCAGATTCGGTTTATTATTACTGAGTTTTCTCTTTAAGACATTAAGCTAATCAGAAACCAAGTAAAAATGACTTGGCTTCTGATTTTTTGTAACATTCCGTTGACATTTTCTTGGCTATCGAGTGAACTGGTCTGATGAGATCACAGGGAAGTCTAATTATGTTTTCTGCTTTAACCAAAGCCAATTTCTATCTTAATTATTTCGGTATTTTTAAGGTACCCCTTATTTGGTATTGTCGACCTAAAATTCTGCTGTTAAATGATCAAGCGGTTGAAGTCCGTATTCCGCTGAAAAGAAGGAATAAAAATCATCTAAATAGCATGTATTTTGGCGTACTTGCCGTAGGTGCGGATGTAGCTGGTGGCTTTATGGCCATGCACAAAGCTCAGCAGCGTGGAGAAGTTATTTCTTTAGCATTTAAAGCCGTCAAAGCAGAATTTTTAAAAAGACCGGAAGGGGATGTCCACTTTCATTGCGTCGATGGCGCTGCGATTGATGCCATGTTGGATGAAACCATGGCGACTGGTCAACGCGTAAACCGAGAGGTCAAAATCGTCGCCACTTGCCCATCACAGCATGGTAATGAGCCAATGGCAGAGTTTTGGTTAACGTTGTCTGTTAAAGCGGTGAAATCAAAATAATCAGCGTAAAGAGAGTGTGACTTAATCTAACTCAATTGCTTCAATGTCGACAATTTTGCTCCGGTTAATCACGATTTTCCAACGATAATAACGGGCGGCTTGCCGATGGTCTTTTTCTTTTACAATTAAGTTAATCAAGTGGCGTTTCTCGACCGCTTCCCGACTGACTTGACCATTGCTGAGTTGATAAATACGAGTCGAGCTTTTATCAATTAAGCGTGTTAACGGACGTAAATCGATCATCATCGCTTCACGGGTTTCTTCATAACCGCTCATAAAGCGTGATGTTGACATATCGACTTCCGAGCGATAGTGAAGAATTTGTTCTTCACGATGGACAATCCGTTTCTTACGAATGGCTTGAATTTTTTCCGGTAACTCAGATAACGATTGGTAATCTAGCCATTCATCTTTTTGCCCAACCTGAGTTCCTGTCGTTGGATCAAAATAACGTCGCCGCCATTTGGGCTTGCCTTTACGGATCCAGCGCCACAGTATATTGCGTAAATCATCTTTAAATATCTCACGCAAGGCATAAATGAACGACATCGCAATGATAAAGGAGGCGGTAATCTCCCCTAGATAGTCACGAGCGACAATGGCAGTAAGTGTTACCACGACCATGATTAAGCCTGTGACGACCCCTTTAACCATCCGTTTGACGTTATTGCCCAGAGAGGTCACTTTTTCATTAAGAATGATCGGATGTTCAATAAGACGCCGTAATAAACGCATCTTATTACTCAGGCGGGTTACATCTGTGCCAGCTTTTTCGGAGTTGTAATGATTTAAGGCCCGATGAGCCTGCTCTTTTTCAACTAAGGTGATGAGGCGTTCTTTAATGGTTTTATAGTCATTATCACGAGTAAGGTGAGCGACTATCGACAGAAATTTTTGCTCGGTATACCAAGAAAGATAGTTATCAATATTGGCGTAGTAACGTTTAAGGTTCTCATCGTAAGGAATGGTTCTACGTAATCGTTTTAGAATATCGAGCGATAACTCGATAACCGTATCAACCTCATCTGCGGTGACGGTGTCACTGGTTGCATTAAGCTGATTAACGGCTCTATCTAAGGCGATAACATATTGATAAGCAAATAAACTCAAACTTACCCGATATTGAGTTGATGAGAGTCGGCCGCGTTGTGCTAATCGGCTATGGACAAGTGGCAGCAGAATTTTATCACTGTAATAGGAGCGCTTTTGATGAATGGAGCTATAAAAGAACTCCGACTCTGAAATGATTTCTGGGCTAAGCCCTAATTCCCCAGGAATAAAAAGATAAACATCCAAATCGAGTTTTTTACTGCCTGACATTTGAGTGGCAATCCTCAACGTGACAGCGTCATATTTATCTACCGTGATCAACGAAAGCTCCTGAAAAATTGCTGAATTTTATCGATACAATTGCGAGAAAGGATAGCAGAGATCACGTATAATCTCTGCAAATTTGCTGTGAGACAATTCTACATGATTAACATTGGCCAAATTAATAGCTTAGAAGTCGTAAAAATCACTGATTTTGGTGTTTTTTTAGATGCGGGAGAGTTCGGTACCACTCTATTACCTAAACGTTATGCACCACAAGGCGTAGAGCTAGGGCAATTTATTGATGTGTTTCTGTTCTTTGATTCAGAGAATCAATTAGCCGCGACAACAGAGACACCTATCGCTCAAGTCGGAGAGTGGGGATTAATGAAAGTCGTCGGTGTGAATAATACCGGAGCATTTGTTGATTGGGGCATTAAAGATAAAGACTTACTGATCCCCTACAGTGAGCAACGTGCGCGCTTTAACGAAGGACAGACGATTTTAGTTTATGTTTATACCGATAAAGCGTCTGGCCGTATTGTGGGTACCACTAAATTTAATAAATGGTTAGATAAAACACCAGCGCATTATAAGGTTAACCAGCCTGTTGATTTGATTATTGCTGAGCGTTCAGAGCTGGGCTTTAAAGCAATCATTAATGGAGCGCATTGGGGGATGATTTTCCCATCGGATGTGTTTGGAAAACTGTTTATCGGTAAAAAAATCAAAGGTTATATCAAAAGTATTCGTCCTGATGGCAAAATCGATCTGGCTCTTCAAAAAGTCGGTGTGGAAAAAATGGATGAGTTAAGTAGCAAAATTTTATCCATGTTAGAGAAAAAACAAGGCTTTTTACCGCTTAGCGATAAATCGACTCCAGAAGAGATTTTTGCCACTTTCCGGACCAGCAAGGGTACGTTTAAAAAAACCATCGGTGGTTTATTTAAGCAAGGAAAGATTGTGATTGAAAAAGACGGTATTCGTCTCGTTTAAGCTAGATTGAGTATTGTTGACCAAAAAAATGGCCCAAAACAGCGTTAGGTTTTGGGCCTTGGGAAACGCGCCAGAAGGGGAGTTAAGCGCGATTTACGGCTATCCCCTTGGTTTGGCTATTATGTGGGGATATTGATAAAGTATAGACCAGTGCCCACTGTTTGATACTTATCATTCCTTAACGCGCAGCAATGCTTTTAAATCCTTCTATTAATATCATCAGTGTGGAATGTTCATTGGCTTTAAAACAGATTTTTATCGCGCACTAAATCTCGTGGTAAGCCATTTTTGATCCGATTACCGACCCATTTCCCTAGACCAATCACATCGCCTTGATAACAAACGATCACTTCACCTTGACCTGTCGTCTCTTCTGGTCGAACATCACGTCCCATAAACCAATCACGAGCTTGATCTTTATCTAATTCAACGGATTGCGATTCTTGTCCGGTTGCCAATGTTGTAGCGACTTGATGTTGCCAGCGATAGCCCCGTTTATGTTGCTCAGCAATTTTTATCCCCATTCGAGAAAAACGCAGCTCGCCGAGTAGCGATTCTAAAGCCGAGGGAAAGAGCCAGATGTCACCATCACGTGACCACACGTGGCTGTCTTCTGGTAAACGAATGTTCAGTGCATGATATAATTGTTGCTCAATCTCAAGGCGTTGTGCAGGGCTAACTTTAACAAATGGGAATTTACCCAAGCGTTTTTTTACAGCAGGCGTTTCCACTGACGCTAATTTGGTGATTTTAGCGACGAAAAATCCTTCACAGTCATAAACTTGTGGGAAAATATGCAAAAAACCTTCTTCAGTAATGGCCTGTTCAGCACTCTGGAAAAGTTGATCGAGACGAGTGAATGTGACCGCGTCACCATAAGTCTGTTTCAAATGCCAGCAGACGTCTTGGTTCTCTTCACGGCTTAATGTGCAGGTTGAATAGACCAACACGCCGCCAACTTTGAGCGCTTGAAAAGCACTTTCAATTAACGACTTCTGGGTTTGCGCGATACTCATTACCGAAGCTTTGCTCCAGTTTTTCATCGCATCAGGATCTTTGCGTACAGTGCCTTCACCAGAACAGGGAGCATCAAGCAAGATTGCATCAAATTGCTCAGGTAACCAACCACCAAAGATTTGGCCATCGAAATTAGTCAGAGCGCTATTACGAATACCACAACGTTCAATATTGGCGTGTAAAATTTTCACTCGACTTGCCGAATATTCATTTGCTACCAATACGCCTTGATTATCCATTAACGCTGCGATTTGTGTTGTCTTGGATCCCGGCGCTGCTGCCATGTCTAATACATACTCAAAAGGCGTGCCAGATTGCATAAATAGGGCAGAGACGGGCATCATTGAACTGGCTTCTTGGATGTAAAATAGGCCCGCCATATGTTCTGCGGTATTGCCAAGCGGAACCTGTTCTTCATCTGCAGTAATCCAAAATCCACTCTCGCACCAAGGGATAGGTTCTAGGTGCCATCCCTTTCCTGCCGCTCGGGTTTGAAAATCAACCACAGATATTTTTAACGTATTAACACGAATACTTTTTCTGAGTGGCCGTTGGCAGGCGGCGATAAAATCGTTCAGGTTGAGTGTTGAGGGCAATATTTCAGCAATGGTAGAGAGGAACTCTTCGGGTAGCGTAACGGTGGAATGCAAAACAGTGTCTCGATAAGCGGATTCTGGCCGCGATTATATACACATCGCGACCAGACTTGAAGTTTATCTCAAGGTCTAGGTATCGCTGTTCGCCAGCGTTTCCATTCTTCTTGTGGTTTGGCGTGAAGATAAAAAGATTGGCCAGCTTGAGCAGGAGGAGCAAGCTGTTTTTGTTCTGGCGTTGCAAAAGTAATTCCACCGCGAACCATACTTTCTAGGGTGCCTGATTTGATGTTTGCTCCCGTCAGTCCTATCGAAACATCAACGCCTGAGGTATTCCAAAATAGGCTATTGCGACGGACTAAGTAAGCATAGTTGGGATCAATATCGATGGTCGAGATAACTCGATCTGCAAACGCACCCAATTGGATGTCAATCACTCGCCCTACTTCTATATCACGATAAAAAATCGGGGTGCCAATATTAATCGATCCGCGATATTCCGTTTGTAGAGTGAACCTAACACCACTTGGCGAGTAAGGTTGGGTAGCAAGGTGAAAAGTATGCTGCGCAGCGCCTTGCCCAGGATAGACTTCGATACTCGGTGAGACTAGATTTTCTAAATTAGTAATACCTTGTAAGCTCACATTAGCTTTAGCCACCCAAAATACGCTCGTTGCGCGAGTAATAAAAGGAGCGTATTCGGGCTGAATGCGAGCAGAAAAGGTGACTTGTGCTTGGCTAAAACTTGGTACAACAGCGATCACTTCACCGACTTGTACTCCCTGATATTTGATTGGAGTACCTTTGACGATACCGTCGCTATTTTCTGCCAGTAATGTGATGGCTTCCCCAAATTGTTGTGCTTGTTGGTAACTCGAATAAAGCTTCCAATGTCCGTCGAGCTTGTTTTCTACTCCCGGCAAAGTATCAAAAGCAATGCCACCTTGAAGTAGCGTTTGTAGCGGAGCTGCTTGAATACGAAGCCCATCGCTTAAAGAGGCATTCACTTCAATACCTGAATGGTTCCAAAATACGGTTTGATCATTAATTAAATGTTGGTACTGGTTATCAATATTAACTTCAACCTCGACGCCTTCTTTTTGTAACTTAAATTGAGTGACATGACCAACGGGGAGATGACGAAATAACAGTGGGCTGCCAATTTGTACCGGAGGCAGGGTTTCTGCATGGAGGCGCAAGGCGCGAGAGCCGGATTGCTGATACGCCGCCAGTTCTGCTAATGATGGGTTAGCATACAGAGAATAGCGTTCAAGTACGGTGTTTTCACCTTCACTAATAAAACTGATAGTACCACTCAGGAGTTGTTTGACGGGGGGAAGTGAGAGATTAATGCCGGCGCGGCCAAGCTCGGCACGCATTGATCCATCAACATAAAAACGGTTTTTGGAACGAATTAATGATTGGTATTGTTGTTCAATAACGGCATGAAACTCGACTTGATCCGCGCTGAGTTGAACATCTTTGATGATGCCAATTCGTACTCCGCGATACAAAATCTCAGCCCCTGATGTCAAACCATAAGCATGTTCAGCGGTAAGGGTAATGGAGAAAGTATGTGATTGAGATTGTTGATACTCAATTTTTCTTAGCGCTGTAAATTGTCGAGTACGTTCACCTTCACCCGGTTGTAAAGTAAGGTAATTACCTTTGATTAAGTTTGATAAATTTTCTAAGCCAGATAGTGAAACTTTTGCTTCTTGTAAAATGAACTGGCTGCCTGTTGTGAGTAGTTCATTTAATGACGGTTGAATCGCAGCATGAGCAATAATTTGTGTCTTATCCTCATTCAGTTGTAGATGGGTGATCTGTCCTATCTCCAATCCACGGTACATAATGGGCGCTCCCGAAGCGTTAATCCCACTGTCATCAGGCAGTGTAATCGTGATAGGGATCCCGCGTCCGGCCGTTTTGAGATCTCTGTAGAGACGAAACTCGCTGAATTGAGCTGCGGGTTCACCGCCATCGGGGGAATCAACAGCAATCGCTCCGCCAATTAGGGCACTCAAACTTTCTAAACGAACATCGATACCATCAAAGCCTAATGAGGTGCCAATGCCACTCACATTCCAAAAGCGACTTTCTTTGGTGATCAAATGGCGATATTCAGATTCAATTGAGACTTGTAACACGATGGATTGTGCATCTTTGGCAAGTTGATAACTAAATACTTCACCAATCGGAATTTTTTTATAAACAATGGGCGAGCCAATAGAAATTCCGCCAAGATCGTTGGCCCGCAAAGTGATCTGTAGTCCACCATTGGAGACTAAATCGGATGGGGCACGCTCTAGAGCGTGGTATATCTGAGGATGATTTTCTTGCCCAGGGCCACCTGGATGTAAGGCGATATAATTACCAGAGACCAAAGCATCCAATCCTGAAACACCAGACAAACTTGCGGTAGGTTTCACTAACCAAAATCGAGTAGTATCAGAAAGCAATTGAGTTGCTTCGGGATAGATATCTGCTTCGACATAGATACTGTCTAATTCGGGAGCAAGTTTTATTTCCCGCACCATACCGACTTCTAAACCCTGATAACGAATGGTGGTTCTGCCTGCGACGAGCCCCTGTGCATCAGAAAAATGAATTTGGATACGTTCACCGGCATCATGTATCGCTTTACCGACCAGCCAACCCGCGAGCAATAAAGTGAGGATCGGTAATATCCACAATGGGGAAATCCCTTTATTGGATTTGATTTGCGGAGAATAAGACGCTTGGGTCATTGGTGGTTTATTCATTACAAGACTCGCTGTGTTTTGTCTCTTGCTGATAATTGTCCCACAATAGACGGGGATCAAGGCTTTCGGCCGCTAACATGGTTAAGACGACCACAAAACCAAAGGCTAGAGCGCCATCACCAGGGATAAAATTAAGTAACTGCCCTCGATCGACCAAGGTCAACATAATGGCAATCACAAATAAGTCGAGAACAGACCATTTTCCTACCCATTTTATCGCATAGAAAATGCTCATTCGCTGACGATGATAACGGCTGCGTCGATATTGAATCGCCAACAATAAATAGATAAGACCTAAAATTTTAATCACAGGAACGACAATACTGGCTACAAAGATGATCGCGGCAATGCCATACATTCCTGAATTCATCAGCGAAGCAACACCCGATAAGATAGTATCTTCAAGACGTTGCCCATTGGTGATTAATATGGAGATCGGTAGCAGATTGGCGGGAATGATGGCGATACTCGCGGCGATAACATAGGCCCAAGTCCGTTCGATAGAACGTGGTTTTCGATGATAAAGTGGGTGATGGCAGCGAATACAACGGGCGTTTTCGTGTTGCGATAAGTGGCAATGATGGCAATGAACTTGTTTATCCGTTTGAGCAGGGTAATCTTGCTCGGGTTTCCACGCTTCCCAATAGCGGCGAATGCTAATTCGGCTGAGTAATAAAACAGTGAAAATTTGCAAGAGCACCAAACTAAACAGCGCAGGACCCATAAAAATATCCGCGTAATCGCTTAATTTAAAGCTTGAAACTGCAACGCTGACCAAAAAGACATCAATCATTGCCCATGCTTTTAACTGCTGCATGATCCAGACCGAATAGCGTAAACCAAGAAACCAGTGATAACGTAGCGCAATATGGGCGGTAACGATGGAGGCAAAGACCAGAAATGGGGCTAGGGAGCTGCAAAAAAACACCAGTAGAGCCAGAATCACGTATCCTTCATTCGCTAGAGCGATGATCCCCCCAGATAACGATGCTGGGATCATTACGCCGATCAAACGGATAGTTAAAAAGTCAAAGGCGTGAGCAGGAAAAAACAACAGTAAGCAGGTGACGGCAATCGCTAAATTACCCGATAATGAAGGGCTGCCACCTCGATAAAGTTGGGTTCCACAGCGAGGGCAGTAGGCGCTTTTACCACGAGGCACATCAACAATATCCACCGGTAGCTCGCACCCCTGACACAGACGAAGGTTACTGGTGCTCGACGAATGTTGAGAGAGCGGCGTACTAGTCATCAGCCATTACTCGACACTCGGTGACGTTGTCACCGAGTAAGTGGCGGGGAGTATCATAAGCCAAATAGAGTTATGACTGAATAGCGCCATATAATGTTTGATAAAGTCCTTGCTGTTCAAGTAACTCTCCATGTGTACCAATTTGACTCACTCGCCCATCTTCTAATACATAAATCAAATCGGCTTGTTTCACGGCCGACAGACGATGGGCAACAATCAGCGTGGTTCGTCCTTTTAAAAATCCACTTAATGCAAGATGCAGTGCAGCTTCGGTCGCGGTATCGAGTGCTGATGTTGCTTCATCCAAAATCACCAATTTCGGATCACTTAATACCATTCTAGCAATAGCTAAGCGTTGGCGCTGGCCACCAGACAAGCGGATACCGTTACGACCAATAGGAGTATCCAATCCTTGACTGAGTTGATGAGTGACATCTTGCAGTTGCGCTACTTCTAATGCATGCCAAAGCGAGTCGTCGTCATAATCACCACCAAGGGTTAAATTATGCCTTAAAGTGTCGTTGAAAAGTATAGGTTGTTGTAATACCACCGCAATTTGACTGCGGATAATCTCAAAACCAATATCATCACACCGTTCGCCATTAAAATAAATCTCACCTGAATCTGCCCGATATGCTCCAAGCAGTAATTGAATTAAGGTTGATTTTCCGCCACCACTGGCTCCGACTAAAGCGACTTTTTTGCCAGCGGGGATAGTTAAAGACAGTTCATCAAGCACCTTTTTCTCGCCATCATAAGAAAAGTTCACTTGTGAGAGTATGACCGCTACTGGTTGATGCTGAGTAAATGGGTTGACTTTACTGATTGGACGATACTCTTCCTCAAGCTGTAATAACGTATTGATTCTGGCCAGTGCCGCTTTCGCGCTATACCACGAAAATTGGATACCCAGCAGTTCTTGTACGGGTCCTAACATAAACCATAAGTAGCCAAAAACCGCAAAAATTTGTCCGATAGTCAGGTCGCTAAATAGCACCATTAACATCGCGACCGCACGAAACAGTTCAAATCCCAGTAGAAAAAGTAAAAAGGATAGGCGTCCCGCGGCTTCAGCTTGCCAAGCGTATTTATCGGCGTTGGCTCGTACTTCGTCGGCATTGTTTTTAAGTTGAGTTAAAAACTCCCGTTCCTTGTTGGCTGCTCTAAGCTGATAGATACCATCTAAGGTTTCGACTAAACGGTTTTGAAATTTCTCAAATGCTTGGTTCTCGCGTTTTTTGAGATGTTTGACTTGGCTGCCTAGTAGACGGGAAAAATAGATAACAATTGGGTTAACCAATAGGATAAATAACCCTAATCGCCAATCAAGCCATAAGAGTACTAAGGCTGTACCTAATACCGTCAGCAAACTGATTAAAAATTTACTCAATGTTGAGCCAATAAATTGATCGATGGTTTCTATATCGGTTACCAGATGGGCATTAATTCCACCGCTGCCTCGTGTTTCATACTGACGAATACTGATTCGACCTAGTTTATCAATCATTTTACAGCGCATTTGGTAGGTAACCGTTTTTGATACCCGTGTAAACTGCCGACTTTGTATAATATTCAGCAGTTGGCTACCGGTGCGCATGAGCACCACCAGTAATAAAGTGAATAGGATATATCCAGTGGGTGTTTGCCAATCAGAGGGCAAGAGTGTATTCATTAACGCCAAACCACCAGCAGGTTGATTAAGCAAAACTTCATCGACCATCAATGGCATTAACAAGGGGATAGGCACACTGATTAATGTTGCAGCGATAGCAATAAAATTGGCAAAAAGCAGTGGGCGTTGATGTTTTTTTACTTGAGTTATCAACCAAGAACGGCTAATAGTGTCATGATTATTGATCATTATAATGAGAATGCATCCTATTTAGTTTGATGGGCATTGTACGAAGAACAGTAAGTGAAGTCTTTAATTTTATTGGGAATGAATATGAACTTAGCAGATTACCAGCGTTTAACGAAACAAGCGGTGGCTTTACTCGAATCTGAAACTGACTTAGTGGCTAACTTAGCGAATTTAAGTGCTTTATTAAATATGGAACTGAGCGATTTAAACTGGGTTGGTTTTTATCTCTTACAGAATGATGAATTAGTGTTAGGCCCTTTTCAAGGTAAGCCCGCTTGTGTTCGAATTCCAATAGGGCGTGGAGTTTGTGGGACGGCTGTGGCAACTAATACGGTACAGCGCGTAGATGATGTGCATGCCTTTGTTGGTCATATCGCTTGTGATGCAGCCAGTAACTCAGAATTGGTGATCCCGTTCACTATCTGCGAGCAATTGGCTGGTGTGTTAGATATTGATAGCCCAACTATTGCTCGCTTTTCAGAAATTGACCAGCAAGGACTGGTATTTTTAATGACGGAAGTAGAAAAGGTGCTTAATTCACACGCGAACAAGGCATAAATTCGCCTTTGCCAGTGGTTTTTCGTACTCAGGTCACTATAATACCGAACATATTTTATTATTTATGCCCCGCGGACCAGCCGCATCAACCAGGAATCCTCATGGAAAACACTGAAAAGTTAAAAAACAGCAAAGAAGTGATTGCGTATATTGCTGAATGTTTCCCTAACTGCTTTACTTTAGAAGGTGAGGCTAAGCCTCTTAAAATTGGTATTTTTCAAGATCTTGCTCAGCGTCTTAATGAAGATCCTAAAGTAAGCAAAACTCAACTTCGTGCAGCGCTAAGACAGTACACTTCGTCATGGCGTTATCTGCACGGTGTTAAAGCTGGTGCGGTTCGTGTTGATCTTGATGGTAATGCTTGTGGTGAACTTGAACAGCAACATGTCGATCATGCTCAAGCTGCGTTAGCAGAAAGCAAAGCTCGCGTTGATGCGCGCCGTAAAGAGCAAGCGAAGAAAGTGCGTGAAGAGGCCAATAAAGCCAAGCCAAAAGCGAAAAAACCTCAACCACGTCGTGCACAAACACAAGATGTGACGGCAAAGACAGAGAAAAAACCAGTTGAAACACGCGTGTTACAAGCCGATGAAATGAAAGTTGGCAAAGAAGTAAACGTGAACATGGGCAAAGGCAACATGGCTGCGACCATCGTTGAAATTAATAAGGAAGATGTGCGTGTTCAACTCGGTAACGGCCTACAAATGGTTGTGAAGACGGAGCACTTGCGCGCTTAAAGGAGACATTCCTAAGCATGAAATGCCGTTCAAAATTAACATCAATTGCTGCTGGCCTATGGCTGGCAGCTTTTTCTGTTCAGGCGATAGAAGCCAATCTCAAGATTGAGGATTTACCTCTTCTTACTCCACAAGCTCAACATGAAACCGCCAGTAAGCGGGTAACGTCACGTTTTACTCGTTCTCACTATAAACACTTCTCTTTAGATGATGCGTTTTCTCAAGCTATTTTCGACCGTTATGTTGGCATGTTGGATTACAATCGTAATCTCTTTACTCGGGCCGATATTGACGCTTTTAAGCCTTGGTCAACCCAGTTAGATGATCAGCTAAAAGCAGGTAATAACCAGATAGCGTTTGAATTGTATAATCTTTCAATGCGTAAACGTTTTGAACGTTTCCAATACGCGTTGTCGCTTCTTGATCATGAAATGACTTTTGATAGTGATGAGTTTATCGAACGTGATCGCTCTAAAGCGGCATGGCCGAAAGATCAAGCGGAAGTCGATGAGCTATGGCGTCAGCGCGTTAAATTTGACGCATTGAACTTGAAATTAACAGGGAAAACCTGGCCAGAAATTCAAGAAACGCTGGCTAAACGTTATAACAATGCGATCAAGCGGTTAACTCAGACCAACAGCGAAGATGTTTTTCAAGTCTATATGAATGCCTTTGCTCGGCAGATTGATCCTCACACTAGCTATTTATCTCCTCGCAATGCTGCTCAGTTTCAATCAGAGATGAATTTATCTCTTGAAGGGATTGGCGCGGTATTACAGATGACGGACGATTATACAGTGATTCGCTCGTTAGTCGTTGGTGGCCCTGCGGCGACCAGTCGACAGTTGAGTGAAGGAGATCGCATTATCGGTGTTGGTCAAGACAAAGGTGATATTGTTGATGTGATTGGCTGGCGTCTCGATGATGTCGTGCAGTTAATTAAAGGGCCGAAAGGCACTAAAGTGCAACTGCAGATCTTACCGGAAGGTAATGACGCAAAAAGTCACATTGTCACTATTGTCCGAGATAAAATTCGTCTTGAAGACCGAGCGGTTAAGTCTAAAGTTATCGAACAAGATGGCAAAAAGATTGGTGTCCTTGAAGTACCTAGCTTTTACGTTGGCTTAGCACAAGATACCGATAAGTTATTGACTGAGCTAAAAGCCAGCGGAATCGATGGTATTATCATCGATTTACGGAATAATGGTGGTGGCGCATTAACGGAAGCTACCGCACTTTCTGGTTTATTTATTACCAGTGGTCCTATTGTGCAGGTACGCGATAGTTATGGTCGAGTAAATGTTAATAGTGATACTGACGGCAAAATCAGTTATCAAGGTCCAATGACGGTTTTGATTAATCGATTTAGTGCCTCCGCATCTGAGATTTTTGCCGCAGCCATGCAAGACTATGGTCGAGCGATTATTCTTGGTGAAAATTCATTTGGTAAGGGTACGGTTCAGCAACATCGCTCTTTAAATCATATCTATGATTTATTTGAACAAGAGCTTGGTTATGTTCAGTATACTATTCAGAAGTTTTATCGAATTGATGGTGGCAGTACTCAAAATCGCGGTGTGATCCCTGATATTGTGTTCCCGAGTGCTATCGATGCTAGCGAAACAGGGGAAAGTGTTGAAGAGAACGCGCTACCTTGGGACCGTATTGATCCTGTCAAATATCAAGTGTTGCATGACTTTAGTGCGACGATCGCTAAACTCGATCAACGCCATCAAGCTCGAATCTTAGCGGATCAAGAATTTGGCTTCATCTTGCAGGATATTGAAAAATATCAAGCAGAAAAAGACGATAACTTACTATCTTTAAATGAAAAGCAACGCAAGCAAGAGATGGAACAAGCCGATAAACAGCGATTGGATAGAATTAATCTTCGTCAAGCTTCGCTTGGTAAAGAACCATTTGCGACCTTGAGTGATGTTCCCAAAGATTATGAAACTCCTGATGCTTATTTGAATGAATCAGTATCGATCATGGTGGATATGCTCAAGATTTGAACTTTTCTATCTTGATGAGTGAAAGCGAGCCAACTGGCTCGCTTTTTTATAACCGTTTGTTTTATCGTTGTTAATTTGAAATAAGTGTGCAGATAAGAAGAATTTATAATGTGATTTTCATCGAAATTTCGCATTATAAATTGAAACCGCCTAAGCTTAAAATAAAAGCATTAGGGGGCACGATGAAATGGATTGCACTATTTATTGCTTGCTTCAGCTTAACGGCAACGAGCCCACAGTTAGAAGCGCGTTATCACTCAAGACAAGATCTGACTCAGTTTGACGTGCCTTTTTTGCTTGGCGATTGGTTTTTGTTTAACTCTGCACCAGAGAAATCTAAAGAAAACTTTCTCGTCGTTCGCTTAACTCTCAAGTCGGATTATTCATTTTTAATCGATATACAAAAGAAAGACTACAGTGTTGATCACTGGCAAGGGCAATATTCGCTCAATCAAGATAGCTTGATTCTTGGTATCGATAGCAGCACACCACAGCACTATTTTTATCAAGCGAATCACAATCAACTAATGCTTAATGGCGTTATTTTTACCAAGATGTTAACTAGCCCGTTAGCGGGAACTTGGTCAGGAGACTCATTGGCTGGCAGTGATCAATCGCTTCTCAATTTACAAAGCCTCGATTTAATTTTACAACCTGATTTCATCTTCTTTTTTCGTGCAACAGGACAAAATGGTAATCAAACCGTGCAACAAGGGGTGTTTTATACCGAAGATGAACAATTGGTCCTGTTGTATCCCCATGGTGAACATAATACGCGCTTTCAACTTAACCAAAATCGCTTAACGTTAGACATTGAACAGGGCATGCTCTACGCCGAATTAAATCGAATTCGTTAGTCGATCTTTTCTCTACAATGTCGCACCAATTGAAGATTTTCTTTTTTAGCAGAGCTATCAACTTGGCGTTTTATCGATTTATTACCTTTATTTTTGACCTTATTGCTAAAACCCAATATCGCGTATTGGTTATACAGCGGATTAAAATCTCTCATTTTTTCGGTCTAGGGGTTGTTATTGGTGAAAACAAGATTAAGATCAGTTGATTAACATCAAGGTTTCTCAACCTTACTCTTCATCTGTTTATGTCAAAAAGGATTCCGACCATGGCGACAAGCCCATTAGCCAAGTATCGTAAAGATTATCTGGCTCCCTCTCATTATATTGATCGTATTGATCTAACCTTTGATTTGCATGATCACGCGACTGTCGTTACGGCGGTTTCTCACGTTGAGCAAAAGGCTGAAAGCTCAACACTATTGCTAGATGGTGAAGGGCTAGTATTAACATCATTAAAAATTAATGGTGAAGAGTGGCAACACTTTACCAAGTCAGAGGCTCATTTAGAAATAACTCAACTACCTCAGCAGTTTGAGTTAACCATTGTGACGGAAATCGATCCTCAAAGTAACACTGCATTAGAGGGGCTCTATAAGTCCGGTGGGGCTTTCTGTACTCAGTGTGAAGCAGAAGGATTTCGTCGCATCACTTATTTCCTTGACCGCCCAGATGTGTTAGCCAAATACACCAGTACAGTGATTGCCGACAAAGCCTTATACCCATATTTGCTAAGTAATGGTAATAAAGTTGCCCAAGGTGAGACCGATAATGGTCGTCACTGGGTAAAATGGCACGATCCTCATCCTAAACCTGCGTATTTATTTGCTTTGGTCGCGGGGGATTTTGATGTCTTGCGTGACCAGTTTGTCACTCGTTCTGGTCGTAACGTTGATTTAGAAATTTTTGTCGATAAAGGCAATTTAGATCGCGCAGGTCATGCGATGACTTCGCTAAAAAATTCCATGAAATGGGATGAGCAGCGGTTTGGCTTAGAATACGATCTGGATATTTATATGATCGTAGCTGTCGATTTTTTCAATATGGGGGCGATGGAAAACAAAGGGTTAAATATTTTTAACTCAAAATTTGTTTTAGCCAATGAGAAAACGGCGACGGATACTGATTATCTTGGTATTGAAGCGGTGATTGGCCATGAATATTTCCATAACTGGACGGGGAACCGAGTTACTTGTCGTGACTGGTTTCAATTAAGCTTAAAAGAAGGCTTAACGGTATTCCGCGATCAAGAATTCTCTTCTGATCTTGGTTCGCGAGCGGTGAATCGCATTCATAATGTTCGGATTATTCGTGGTCCTCAATTTGCAGAAGATGCAAGCCCAATGTCGCATCCTATCCGTCCGGATAAAGTGATAGAAATGAATAACTTCTACACCCTGACCGTCTATGAAAAGGGCAGTGAAGTGATTCGGATGATGCATACCTTATTAGGTGAAGAAGCGTTCCAGCAAGGAATGAAGCTCTATTTTGAACGTCATGATGGTACCGCAGCAACCTGTGAAGATTTTGTTTTAGCAATGGAAAAGGCAAGCGGTATTGATTTAACTCAATTCCGTTTATGGTATAGCCAATCGGGTACACCACTACTTAAAGTGACGAGTCATTATGATGAGCAAGCTCAAACATATGCGTTAACGGTTGAACAAAGCACAGAGCCAACACATGATCAGCCAGAAAAATTGCCACTGCATATTCCATTTGATATTGAGCTGTATCATGAAAATGGTGAAATTATTCCGTTACAGTGTAATGGAAAGTCCGTTTCTAATGTCCTCAGTGTGACTCAAGCGAAGCAGACGTTTGTTTTTGAGAAAGTCCCCAGTCAACCGATCCCATCTTTATTACGTGAGTTTTCTGCTCCGGTAAAACTTGAATATCAATATACCGACCAAGAATTAATCTTTTTAATGATGCATGCGACTAACGCTTTTGCACAATGGGATGCTGGGCAGATGTTGTTGGCAAAATACATTCGAGCGAATGTTGAAGCTGCTCAGCAACAACAAAAAGTCACCTTACCTGAAGCGGTTGTCGATGCTTTTCGTGGTGTGCTGCTCAGTGATAAACTTGAGCCAGCTTTTATCGCTGAAATGCTGGCTTTGCCGAATCATAATGAAGTATCGGGTTGGTATAAGCAGGTGGATGTCGATGCGATTGCCAAAGTACTGCATGAACTGAAAGTGATGTTAGCCACTGAGCTAGAAGATGAACTCAGTGCCACTTATCATTCATTAACTCAGACTGAATATTCGATTGAGCATGCGGCGATTGGCCAGCGAACTTTACGTAATACCTGTTTAGGTTTATTGGCTTTCACTGAGCAAGGCAACCGTTTGGTCCAACGTCAGTATCAGCAAGCCAATAATATGACCGATACGATTGCCGCAATGAGCGCAGCAAATAGTGCTCAGCTGGCTTGTCGAGAAACACTGATGGCTGATTATAGCGCGAAATGGCAACACGATGGATTGGTGATGGACAAATGGTTTGCTTTGCAAGGATCGAATCCTGCTGAAGATGCTTTAGATGTCATTCAAGCCACGATGCAACACTCCGCTTTTAGCTTAAAGAATCCTAACCGCATTCGTAGCTTAATTGGTTCATTTTTTACCATGAACCCGGTTAATTTCCATGCGCTTAGTGGTGATGGTTATCGCTTTGCGGGGCAGATATTGCGTGAGTTAAACAGCAGTAATCCTCAAGTGGCCTCTCGTTTAATTGATCCGTTACTCAAGTTTCGACGTTATGACGAGCAGCGACAAGCATTAATGAAACAGGAGTTAGAAGCGTTACAGTCACTGGATGATCTTGCACGTGACTTATTTGAAAAAGTCAGCAAAGCGCTTGAACAAGCCTAACTTGTTCGCTACTTATTGATTGATCGGGTGCTGGAAGGGGAAGTCGCTTCCAGCACTCTATACAGTACAATTATGAACTATTATTTTTTCTCTCTTAATATCTCTTATCAAACTTTCCTAGCTCATTATTCTGGGCTAGCCAGTCACATCCTAGTTACCACCGAACATGGCTTACGTTTACAATTACCAGCTGCAAAATTTCGCCCATTTCTTAGCCAAATTGGAGTAAAAGGTCGATTTCGTCTAACAACTGACCAAAACAATAAGTTTATAAAGTTAGATATGCTGTCCTGAGGTAAATTTGTGGTGATTTGAATCGCTACGCCTGTCACATTATTAAACATTTCACTATCAATTGCGTCCAAATGCGTTAACGAACGGTTAGCAAAGCACTACAATAGGCCTCGCATTACCGTAAGTTACAACTATGCTTAGCGCATACCCTACCAGCCTATAATTCTAATATTTGGAGTCGCATATGACCGCGCGTGAAAGTTTGATGCCGGTTCTACTTGAAAAAGTATACCAGCTAATTCAAGACAAACTTGAGCTTGCTCACCAACCTCTTGTTACTCAACTTGGTCAACACCTATTTAGTAATGTTGCGCAAGACGATCTTAGTAAACGTAATGAATCCGATTTATACGGTGCCGTGGTCAGTCTTTGGCATCATATTAATGAGAAGAAAGCCGACCAACGTTCAGTACGTGTATTTAATCCAACCGTTAGTAAACATGGTTGGCAATCGACTCATACGATCGTTGAAATTGTCGTACCCGATACTCCTTTCCTTGTTGATTCAATCAAAATGACTTTAAGTCGTCTCGATTTAACATCGCACTTAATGCTAAACGGCCCAACGCACATCGAACGAGACAATAACGGTGCGGTGCTGAGCATTGGTCAAGGCGCTGGCGCATTGCAATCACTTTTTCACATTGAAGTGGATAGACTAAGCAGCAAAGAAGAGATGACGGCGCTAAAAGAAGAGCTGCTAGAAATCCTCAGTGATACGGCTTTGGTCGTTCAAGACTGGAAGCCAATGGCGAGTAAGCTTGAGCAAGTGATTGAACAATTGGAAGCGGATAAAAATCATATCCCTGTCGATGCTGAACATTACCAAGAAACCCTTGTTTTCTTACGTTGGCTAGGGGCACATAATTTCACTTTCATGGGCTACAAAGAATTTGATCTGGTCAATCATGATGATGACACCGAGCTTCGCCCTACGCCAGAAGCGGGACTAGGCCTATTCTCGGATCCAAAACGGGTTCGTGGTGTAAAATTATCACAATTTTCTGATTCTGCTCGTTTAGAAGCGAAGAAGCCTTTCTTACTGATCCTGACTAAAGGCAACAAACAGTCGCGCATTCATCGTCCAGCGTATACCGATTACATTGGTATTAAAAAATTTGATGCCAATGGTAAAGTCATCGGTGAGCATCGTTTTACGGGTTTATACACCTCAGCCGTTTATAACCAAACGGTCGAAAGCATTCCACTGGTTCGCGAGAAGGTACAACGGATTCTTAAAGCAAGTGGCTATCGTGCAGGGTCTTATGCTTATAAGGCCCTACATAATATTTTAGAGAACTATCCTCGCGACGAGCTTTTACAAGCGAAAGAAGAAGAGCTACTGGAAGTCGGGATGGGGGTTGTGCAGATGCAAGACCGCGACCTGATCCGTTTATTTGTTCGCAAAGATCCCTTTGGCCGTTTCTTTAGCTGCATGGTTTATGTTACTAAAGAGCGTTACAACACCGAACTACGCCGTCAAACACAGCGCTTATTAAAGCAGTATTTTGGTTGTGAACAAGAAGTAGAATTCACTACCTATTTTTCTGAAAGCCCGCTAGCAAGAACGCACTACATTGTGCGGGTAGAAAATAACAGTGCCAATATTGATGTTAAGAAGATAGAGCAAAATTTAATGGAAGCATCAACCAGCTGGGATGACCGTTTATCCGAAGCAATTATTGCCAATTTTGGCGAAAGTTCAGGTTTATCATTAGCCAAAGAGTATCAACGCGCTTTTCCTCGCTCTTATAAAGAAGATGTCATGCCAGGCTCAGCGGTGTCTGATATTGAACGATTAGAAGCACTGAACGAAGAAAATAAACTCGGTATGCTGTTTTATCGTCCTCAAGAAGAGGCGAAAGATTCTAAAGCAGTACGCTTAAAGCTGTATCATCGTGATGAGCCGATTCATCTGTCCGATGTGATGCCGATGCTCGAAAATCTTGGCTTGCGTGTCATCGGTGAATCGCCATACGAAGTGACGAAGACTAATGGACAAGTCTATTGGATTCTAGATTTCTCTATGCTGCATAAGAGCGAGAAGCAAGTTGATTTGCGTGAAGCACGCGATCGTTTCCAACAAGCATTTTCAGCCATTTGGCATGGTGAATTAGAAAGCGATGGCTTTAACCGCTTAGTGCTTGGCGCTTCTTTAACCGGACGCGAGATCTCTATTTTACGCGCTTATGCACGTTACATGCGTCAAGTTGGTTTCCCGTTCAGTCAACACTATATTGAAGATACCTTAAGTCATTACCCTGATTTAGCGAAAGGGTTGGTTGATCTGTTTGTACGTCGTTTTGATCCTAAATTTAAAGGTTCACAAAAAGGCCAAGCGGAGTTGATTGCGCAATTAACCGAGCAATTGGATCATGTTGAAAGTCTCGATGATGATCGTATTCTTCGCCGCTATATGGAAATGATCTGTGCAACGTTACGTACCAACTATTTCCAAGTGGATGAAGAGCAACAACCGAAACCTTGGCTAGCTCTGAAGTTGAAACCACGGGAAATTCCTGATATTCCAGCCCCTGTTCCGGCCTTTGAAATTTTTGTCTATGCGCCGGATATGGAAGGGGTTCATCTACGTGGTGGTAAAGTTGCCCGTGGTGGTTTGCGTTGGTCTGATCGTCAAGAAGATTTCCGGACCGAGATTTTAGGCTTAGTAAAAGCCCAACAAGTCAAAAATACCGTGATTGTTCCTGTTGGAGCGAAAGGCGGTTTTGTTTGTAAGAAACAGCACTTACTAACGGGACGAGATGAAATCTTTGCCGAAGGACAACGTTGTTACAAGCGCTTTATCCAAGCATTATTAGATGTCACCGATAACATTGTTGAAGGTGAAATAGTTCCACCACGTAATGTAGTTCGTCATGATGAAGATGATCCTTATTTGGTTGTCGCTGCCGACAAAGGGACAGCGACCTTCTCTGACTTAGCAAACTCAGTATCGGCGGATTACCAATTCTGGTTAGGAGATGCCTTTGCTTCTGGTGGCTCTAATGGTTATGACCATAAAGCCATGGGCATTACCGCTCGTGGTGGTTGGGAATCGGTTAAACGTCATTTCCGTGAACTCGGTATTAACTGTCAAACGACGGATTTTACCGCGGTCGGTATCGGCGATATGGCGGGCGATGTGTTTGGTAATGGTATGTTGTTATCGCAACATATTCGTTTACAAGCCGCTTTTAACCATCTGCATATCTTTATTGATCCAAGTCCAGATGCTCAAAAGAGCTGGCAAGAGCGGCAACGTCTGTTCCAATTACCTCGCTCTAGCTGGGAAGATTATGACCCAAGCTTGATCTCGCAAGGTGGCGGCGTTTTCTCACGCAAAGCGAAATCAATCACGCTCAGCCCTGAAATACAAAAGATGCTTGGTACTAAGAAAGCGTCAGCCGCTCCTAATGAACTGATCAAGATGATCCTGAAAATGCAGGTTGATCTTCTGTGGAATGGTGGGATCGGCACTTATATTAAGTCATCGAAAGAATCGCATGCCGATGTTGGCGATAGAGCGAATGATGCACTGCGTATTGACGGTCGTGAAGTCAAAGCGAAAATTATTGGTGAAGGCGGCAACTTAGGTATGACTCAGCAAGGGCGGGTAGAGTACGCGCTCACTGGTGGGCGAGTGAATACCGATTTCGTTGACAACGTAGGTGGGGTTGATTGCTCGGATAATGAAGTCAATATTAAGATCTTCTTGAATGGTTTAGTTGCCAATGGCGATCTAACCGTAAAACAGCGCAACCACATCCTAGAATCCATGGAAGAGGAAGTCGGTGAAATTGTTATTGAAGATGCTTACACTCAATCAGAGTCTATTTCGGTGACCGAGCAATTGGGCGTTGAGGTGGTTAAAGAGCAAATTCGTTTTATTCACCACATGGAGAAAACGGGCTATCTTGACCGAGCCTTAGAGCATATTCCTGATGACGAAACGTTGTTAGAAAGAGAGAAACAAGGTTTTGCATTAACTCGACCAGAGCTTGCAGTGCTGGTGGCCTATGGAAAAATGGCCTTAAAAGAGGAGTTGGCTTGTGATGAGATAGCTAATGATCAGTTCCATGCGCAGCAATTGATTCAGTACTTCCCATCAAAGTTACGTGGTGACTATTCGCAGCAGATGCACAACCATCCACTGCGCAAAGAAATCATTGCCACCGCGTTAGCTAACCAAATGGTTAATGAAATGGGCTGCAATTTTGTGACGCGTTTGCAAGAAGAGACTGGAGCTAGCGTCACGGATATAGCTCATTCTTATGCCGCTGCCCGTGAAATCTTCGAACTTGGCAACGTATTGCAGCAAGTTCGCTCGTTGGATAATCAAGCCACTGCGAGTGCTCAATATCAAGTGATGTTCCAAGTTCGTCGAACGTTACGTCGACTCTCTCGCTGGTTGCTGCGTAATCGCACTGGAAAACAGTCCGTACAAGCGCTCATTGATCAGTACCAATCAGATGTACGCAGTATTACTTGTCAGTTAGATACTTTGCTGGTGGCTGATGAAGTTGCTGAACATGATCTGCTGGCGAATAGCTGGATAGAGCAAGGCATCAATTCGGATTTAGCGCATTATGTTGCTCGTCTATCCAGTCTTTACTCTGTGCTGGATATATCCACAGTCTCTCATGAGAAGGCGATTCCAGTTGAGCATGTCGCTAAATTATACTTTAATTTGGGTGATCGTCTGTCGATTCATTGGTTCTTAAAACAGATTAATAACCAAGCGGTTGAAAATAACTGGCAGGCATTGGCAAGAGCGGCATTTAGAGAAGATCTCGACTGGCAGCAGCGTCAATTAACAGCGCAAGTGCTCAATGCGGTCAATGGTTCAGAGACTGCCGATGTCATTCATGCTCTGCAACGTTGGATGGACAATAACAGCATTTCATTGCAGCGTTGGGAAAACATTCTTAATGAATTTAAAGTGGGCTCGGTTCATGAGTTTGCTAAGTTTTCAGTAGCGATGCGTGAATTGATGTTGCTCAACTTAAATTGTGTGGCGACCGAATAAGCATTGAATTGTGTTACGAATAGGTCAATAATAATGCCCCGTTTATACGGGGCTTTTTTTCGGAGGCACAATGCTTTACCGCTTAGCCAGAGCTGGCTTTTTTCAATTGGATGCTGAAAGGGCGCATGATCTCGCCATTCAAAATTTCAAACGTTTTACCGGTACACCGCTTGATCTCTTCTATCGTCAACACCTTCCTCATCGTCCTGTCGAATGCATGGGACTCACCTTTAAAAATCCTGTTGGTTTAGCCGCTGGGCTCGACAAAAATGGCGAATGTATCGATGCTTTTGCCGCGATGGGCTTTGGATTTATTGAAGTGGGCACGGTGACACCTAAACCACAACTTGGTAATGATAAGCCACGATTATTTCGCTTAGTTCATGCGGAAGGCATTATCAATCGAATGGGCTTTAATAATCTAGGTGTTGATCATTTAGTCGAGAAAGTAAAGCAAGCGAATTATGATGGCATCATTGGAATTAATATTGGAAAAAATAAAGACACGCCAATTGAAAAGGGAGCTGAAGATTATTTAATCTGCATGGAGAAGGTGTATCCTTATGCAGGTTATATCGCGGTAAATATTTCTTCACCTAATACACCAGGATTACGAACGTTACAATATGGTGAAGCTCTAGATGAATTGCTCGGTGTCTTAAAGCAGAAGCAGACCGCTCTCGCTGAGTTGCACAATAAATATGTACCTCTCGCATTAAAAATTGCTCCAGATTTAACCGATGATGAATTGCAGCAAATTTGCCAATCTTTACTCAAGTACAATATTGATGGGGTAATCGCCACCAATACCACTTTAGATCGTTCTTTAGTGGAAGGCATGAAGTTTGCCAATGAGGCAGGGGGACTGAGTGGCCGTCCACTGCAATCACGCAGTACTGAAGTTGTAAAACTACTGTATCAACAACTCGGTGAACAAATTCCAATTATTGGTGTGGGTGGCGTGGATAGCTATGTGGCAGCGAAAGAAAAATTACTCGCCGGTGCTAAGTTAGTCCAAGTGTACAGTGGCTTTATTTATCATGGCCCTAAATTGGTCAGTGATATCGTAAAGAACTTATAACGCATTGAATTAGGTTCTGATTTTTTAAAAGTGACAAGGTGACATAAAGAGGAAGTGAGTAACTCATTTCCTCTTTTTTTTTATTCCATGCTTCCTAGAATGCACTAATAGGTAAGAAATTTTTATCTGATTGGTTTGATTATCAGCAAATAGAGAGCCGGAATAATGCTAAAGCCCAGTGATAAATGGAGTTGGTACTATTCAGATAGTGAAGGCTATTTGATGCTGGACCTTGGACAAGAGATGGTCTTTCGTACCAATCTGAGTCGCAACCTATTGGTGGATTCAGCTTTCTCAAATCCTTCATTTACAGTTGATGATGCTTCCGATTACCAAACCTATAAAGAACGAGTCAGTGGCCTTCAACTCACTGAGCCTCGTCAAGTCGAGTTGGCACTGTATTGCGTAGCGGCGAAGCGTTTCCATAAGCCAGTGCAGCCAAAGAGCTGGTTTTTTGATTATCAATCAGCTACTGACATTAAACCTGAAGAGGGTGATATCGTTAGTTTAGTGAACAGCTTTAATCAAGGTTTTTTTATCGTACTTGAGGTTGGAGAGAGTGCGAGTTTATGTGTATTAATAGAGTTAGCGCCATTTACATTAAGCAGTACGAAGCAATTAGAGTTTGGACAAGTGATTAAGGTCATGCATGATCGAATGTCTATCGCCAATCATATCCTTCAGCCAGAGCGAGTTGCTTTGGTTAGTTAATCTCCTCACTATTTCGTTCCTTTGTTTTATTTCCCATCGGCATTCTGCCGATTTTTTTTGCCTCTAGTTTACTAAAAACGCTCACCGAGCATTTTTTATCGACGGAAAGAGCGCGATATTCTGCGCAAAATTGAGCAATTAATTTCCTAAAAGTTACACAAATGAAGGGGGCTAATTAAGCGGTAAGGCCCAAAAACTTCCTTGTTTGCGCCCAAATGGCGTTTTATTACAACCAATAACCAGCTCTGGTATAGTCCAGATTAGTAGTGAATAAATACTCACTCCGTTGTTGGAGCAATAAAAACGTTGCTGATAAATGAGTAATATCAGTCAAGAAAATTATTAACGGATAGCCATCAGTGATGTTGTAGTAAGTTTGTATCAGATAGAGTTGTCTTTACTTGAACAGTTGCCATGCTAAGGGGTTTAGATATCGATAAAGAGTTAAGCCATGAATGGGGATGATTTTTTGTAAAATGCTCTGTTTAACTTTAGGAATGGCCTTTAATGTCAGTTATAATCTGAGGCCATTTTTACCAGTTAAAGAACCTTATGAATCAATATCTAGCAGTAACCTCAAACGGCCTTGAAAATCTATTAGCCGAAGAACTCACACAATTAGGCATCACTAATGTAAAACCCGTTCAGGCTGGGGTGAAATTTACCGCTTCCAATGAACAGATTTACCGTTGCTGTTTATGGAGTCGATTAGCTTCTCGATTTGTTCGCGTTGTTGCCGAGTTTGCCTGCCAAAATGATATGGACTTATACCTTTCCGCTAGTGCGATTAACTGGGTTAATCATTTTCATAGTTCGAAGCAGTTTGTCGTCGACTTTAATGGTACTAACCGTGAAATTCGTAATAGCCAGTATGGTGCGATGAAGGTTAAAGATGCGATTGTTGATTGTTTTACTAAGAAAAACTTGCCACGCCCTTCGATCAATAAAGAGCAACCCGATGTAAGAATTCACGTTCGTTTACATAAAGATAAAGCGCTACTTGGTATTGATATGGTAGGAGCGGGTTTACATATTCGTGGTTACCGCCCTGAGTCGGGCCGAGCTCCATTGCGAGAAACATTAGCGGCGGCGATTGTATTACGCAGTGGCTGGGAAAATAGCAAGCCTTTACTCGATCCAATGTGTGGTTCTGGTACCTTATTGATTGAAGCTGCGATGATGGCGGCGAATATTGCTCCGGGTTTGAAAAGAGCCAAATGGTGTTTTGAAGCATTAGAAGATTTTCAACCAGAACTGTGGGCAGAAGTGAAAGCTGAAGCAACGGTGCAAGCGAGAAAGGGTGTCAAGAAAACTGACGCAAGGTTTTTCGGCTTTGATAATGACAGCCGTGTTTTACAAATGGCTAAAGACAACGCACGTCGAGCCGGTGTAGAGAGCTTAATTCAATTTGACGTTGGTGATGCTGCGAAGTTGACTCGTCCTGCAGAGTTTACTCAGGGAGTGATCATTTGTAATCCACCTTATGGTGAGCGATTAGGCACTCATCCCGGTCTTATTGCCTTGTACACGGCCTTCGGCGCTCAATTAAAAACAGAGTTTGGCGGCTGCCAAGCCTCTATTTTCTCTGGTTCGGATGAGTTATTAAGCTGTTTGCGCATGCGAGCAGAAAAACAGTTTAAATTAAATAATGGTGCGTTACCTTGTCACCAAAAGAATTACCTGATTGCTGAGCGCGAACAGGCTCAATTAGAGGGGATGCAGCAAGCTCCGACGCAGCAGATTGCGCCTGATTTTTCCAATCGTTTGAAAAAAAATCTCGCTAAAATTGCCAAATGGGCTAAACGCGAAGGCTTAGACTGCTATCGTATTTATGATGCCGATTTGCCTGAATATAACGTTGCAATTGACGTTTATGTTGATCAATTGGTCATCCAAGAGTATGCGCCACCTAAAACCATTCCTGAAGAAACGGCTAAACGTCGTTTAACCGATATTATCCGTGCTGCGATTCAGGTAACGGGCGTTGATGCCAACAAGGTCGTATTAAAAGTCCGTGAACGTCAAAAAGGCAGTGCTCAGTATCAAAAGATGGCTCAACAATCTCAAACCTTTGCGGTTAACGAGTATGGTGTCAAATTGTTGGTCAATCTGCATGATTACCTCGATACTGGTTTATTCCTCGACCATAAGCTGACGCGTCGCCGTTTAGGTCAAATGGCGAAAGGATGCGACTTCTTAAATCTCTTTGCTTATACCGGCTCGGCAACCGTACACGCTGCGTGTGGTGGGGCTACGTCGACCACGACCGTTGATATGTCCAATACCTACTTAGAATGGGCAAAAGAGAACATGAAGCTCAATGGTCAAGTAGGAAAACGGCACCAGTTTGAACAAGCTGACTGTTTACAATGGCTAGATAATGCCAAAGGCCAGTATGATCTTATTTTTATTGATCCACCGACTTTTTCTAATTCGAAGCGAATGGAACAGTCGTTTGATGTGCAAAGAGACCATATTTTATTGATGAAGAATCTTAAGCGTATTCTGCGCCCAGGTGGCACTATAGTTTTCTCAAATAATAAGCGTCATTTCAAAATGGACATGGACTCGCTACAAGAGCTTGGTTTATTGGCGCAAAATATATCAACTCAAACACTGCCAATGGATTTTGAGCGTAACAAGCAAATCCATAACTGCTGGTTAGTCACTCATCAACCGCAGCAACCTGGTTTAGTGTGATTTTAAGTGACAATGTAACCAATGTTCAGCTTACTTGGTGGAGATATTCTCTTCACCTTGTTGTTTTAATCAATTAACTCAGTGGTTTGAAAAAACATGGCATTAATTACCATTCATAATGGGTTACTGGCGTTCGGTGATCATCCTTTGCTCGATCATGCAGATTTTGCGCTGCAAGAAAACGAACGGGTATGTCTTGTGGGTCGCAACGGGGCAGGTAAATCAACGCTGATGAAGGTGTTGGCAAAAGAAGTCTTACTCGATGATGGTAAGATGCAGATCATGCAAGATGTGGTGGTCTCACGTTTAGAACAAGATCCTCCTCGTGATCAAGAAGGTACTGTGTATGATTATGTTGCCGGAGGTCTAGCAGAGGCTGGTGAGCAGCTCAAGATCTATCAAGATCTTTTGGATCTTGTTACCCATTCGCCCACCGATGCCAATATTAAGAAATTATCAGCAGTTCAAGAGCAACTGGATCACACTGGTGCATGGCGCTTTGAAGATAGAATCAATAATGTATTAACCGCCCTGAAATTGAATGGGCAAACTAAGCTTACCGATTTATCCGGTGGATGGCAGCGTAAAGCTGCTTTAGCTCGCGCCTTGGTTTGCGAGCCAGATGTATTGCTGCTCGATGAACCAACCAACCATTTGGACGTGACAACCATCGAATGGTTAGAAGGCTTTTTGAAAGATTTTCGTGGTTCGATTATTTTTATTTCTCACGACCGAACTTTTATTAAATCAATGGCAACACGCATTGTCGATTTAGATCGCGGCAAGTTAAATTCTTTCCCCGGTAACTATGATCAGTATTTAGTTGAGAAAGAAGAGCAATTACGCGTTGAAGAAATGCAAAATGCTGAATTTGATAAAAAATTAGCTCAAGAAGAAGTGTGGATTCGCCAAGGCATTAAAGCACGCCGTACTCGTAATGAAGGACGAGTGCGAGCCCTGAAAAAACTTCGTGAAGAACGCAGTCAGCGACGTGAAGTGCAGGGCAAGGTTAACCTTAAGATTGATGATGGCTCCCGCTCAGGCAAAATTGTCTTTGAAGCGGAACATTTGTGTTATTCGATTGATGGTAAATCGATCGTTAACGATTTCAGCTTTAATATCATGCGTGGCGATAGAATCGCCTTAATCGGCCCAAATGGCTGTGGTAAGAGTACGTTATTAAAGCTGTTACTCGGTGAATTAACCGCTGACAGTGGCCGTTTGCATTGTGGTACGAAACTTGAAGTCGCTTACTTTGATCAATATCGAGAGCTACTCGATCCTGAGAAATCGGTGATTGATAACCTTGCTGATGGTAAACAAGAGGTGATGGTTGCAGGGCGACCACGTCATGCGTTAAGTTACCTGCAAGATTTTCTCTTCGCGCCTAAACGGGCTCGAACGCCGGTGAAAGCTCTGTCTGGTGGTGAGAAAAACCGCTTATTACTGGCGCGGATTTTCCTAAAATCCAATAACTTATTGGTGCTCGATGAACCAACCAACGATTTAGATATCGAAACATTGGAACTTTTAGAAGATTTGCTTGCCAATTACCAGGGTACATTATTATTGGTGAGCCACGATCGTGAGTTTGTCGACAATACCGTGACCACCAGTTGGATTTTTGAGGGTAATGGCGTTATTGAAGAGTTCGTTGGCGGATATCATGATGCGCAGCAGCAGCGGCAACAGGTCTTACAGACTCGTCTTACGGATGTTGAGCCGATAAAGCCAGTTAAAGCTGTTGATAAACCAGCTAAAGCCAGCGAAGTAAAACCGAAACTTAAAAAGTTATCTTATAAGTTGCAGCGTGAGTTAGAAGAACTGCCTGCCAAACTTGAACAGTTTGAAACTGAGATTGAGACGCTACAGCTGCAAATCAATGACGCTGATTTTTTCAGCCAGCCTGTAGAGCACACACAACCGATATTAGATAAGCTAGCGGCCACTGAGCAGGCGCTCGAAGTAGCTTTTGAGCGTTGGGAAGAGCTTGAAGCGATGCAACAGGAAAGTTAATGAAACCAATAAGTAGTAACATGTTTAAGCTGACAGCGATCAGCGCGATGATTCTGTCAACCACATCGGCCTCAGCGGCACTGTATCAAGTGATTGAGGTTACTCCACCAACTACTTTTGCTTTTGAAAGTGTTTATGGGGTCGCGATTCAACCGGGTAATGTTGCCGATGATAATCCATTAGGTTGCTTTGCCGATGGGACAACAGATTGTGCATCATCGTTTAAACTTGCCGGTGAAACTCGCCTTGTCGCCACCCATGCTGGACAAGCTATCGATGGTCTTAGTTACCGTGAAGAGGCACCATTTGGGATAGATAACGGATTTATCTATGTACAAGATGATGCAAGAGATTTTGAGCGTTATTGTCGTACGGCTCTACGCTATGCCATTTGTGAAACTTGGGCAGACATTCGTTGGAATGTTTGGAAGAAAGAAATTAATAGCGATCAAACGCCAAACTCTATTGCTTTTATTGAAGGTCAAGCGACACCCATTGATGAAACTAAGAATGTCGTCGTCAATAGTTTAACTTCAGATGCAAAGCCTATCGGAATTAAAATTGCTGTCGGTGATGTTACTGGTTCACGACGTAACTCGGTGAAAGCCTTAGTCGCCAATGAATTGATCGATATCAATGATGGCTTGCAAACTCGCGCTTGGAAAACCGATGAAACTTACACGGTCGGCAGTATTGCTCACGAAAAAACAAATAACCAAGGTAACTTTTACACCTCTAAAGGCGCGATTTGGGACAGCTCAGGTACAATAACGGAAATCCCTTGGCAAACGACAAATCCAGAACGAGATAATCGTTTAGCGCAAGGTAGTCTGCGAGATGTTACGGTCAAAGGCGGTAATATTTACGCGGTAGGTTATAACACCTTCTATGACGACCGTAACTTTATGCAAGCCAGCGTTTCTTCGGTAAAAGTAGGAGAAAGCAATTGGATTACTAAGCCAGTTGCAGGAGCAACCGTGCGAGAAAACGGTACTAGCGGTGATTTTATTCACTCTAATTCGCTGTTAACGGCCGTGAATAAGAATGGCATTGCGATTGGTGAGGCTAAATTATCTCGTGCTGAAAGTGGAGCTTACGCTAATCGGTTATTTGTTGTTCCAGAGATTGACGATCCTAAAGCTAACTTCTTAAATAGCAGTATATTTTTTGCTGGAGCGGGGGGTAAAGCGGGAGCCATCAATAACTTTAATGAAATCGTCGGGCAGATTGATACCGAAGAAACTCGCGAAGTAGGCGGCAAACCGCGTCGTAAGCGAGGATTTATTTATCCTTATGGCACTTTAGATCAAGGTAGTGTTCCTGAACGCCAGGCTATTTTCAACAACCGTGCGTGGTTATTAGATGATTTAACCAATGGTGGGGCGTTTTCTGGAGACAATAACCAATATCGAATTATTGCGGCTACCGATATTAATGATGCCGGTATAATCGCGGCCACCGCACTAAAATGTACTGGTGGTTATGATTCTACTGCGCACAATGCTCAATGTGGTGCAGGAAAAGGACAAGAGAAAACGGTCGCAGTTAAACTAGTACCAATTGCGGGGCAGACCTATGAGAATATTTCTCCTCGAGGTACGGATGATCCAGTGGCAGAGCGTAATGGTGCTGGACTCGGATTGTGGTCTTTGATTCTTGGTGGCTTACTTTGGTTCCGTAGAAAATAGTTAAAATTTGTCAAACGAGGCATAGGTTCACAATTTTGGACTTATGCCTTTTTTATTGCTTGAGAAAGGAGCGCTTTTGGTCGATTCTTAATGATGTGGTCATAAAAACGCCACATCATTTTAATAGTTGTAAGTTAGAAACAAGTTACTGTATGAGGACTGCACTATGAAGAGACAAAAGCGTGATCGCCTGGAAAGAGCGCAATCTCAAGGATACAAAGCAGGATTGAACGGACGTTCTCCTGAGGAGTGCCCTTACCAACAAACAGATGCTCGCTCATATTGGCTAGGTGGTTGGCGTGACGCCAGAGATGATAAACACTCAGGTCTCTACAAATAATTTGCCACATACAACATGGTTCTAAGCCCCGAAAGGGGCTTTTTATTTTATTCCGTATTATATAACACCTAACTAGCGCACTATAACTTATTGTTGATGGCAAAATAAAACAGCCATTAAAGCTGCTTCATTGTTAAGTATTATTTTTAAAAAGCAGAAGTGTCTTGGAAAAGGCCCACTTTTAAATCTTTCGCGACGTAAATTTCTTTGCCATCAACTAAAACTTTACCATCAGCAAGCCCCATCACTAACTTACGGTTAACCACGCGCTTCATGTGGATCTCATAGGTCACTTTTTTGGCGGTAGGTAAAATTTGCCCAGTGAATTTTACCTCACCAACGCCTAGCGCTCTTCCTCTACCTTTGCCGCCAACCCAACCGAGAAAGAAACCAACCAATTGCCACATAGCATCCAGACCTAAACAACCAGGCATTACAGGGTCACCTGGAAAATGGCAATCAAAAAACCAAAGATCAGGAGAAATATCCAATTCAGCGAGAATCAGTCCTTTACCAAAATCGCCTTCTGTTTCTGACATTTTACTTACCCGATCCATCATCAACATATTAGGCGCGGGCAGTTGAGGATAACCTTCACCAAATAGTTCACCACGGCTTGAGGCTAGAAGATCTTCACGATTATATGAGTCACGTTTATTGTGCATAGTACTACTCCAATTTCAGATAGGAAGCATGTTAGTGAACGCATGTACGCTAAACAACTCCGATCAGTGTTAGATAAACCAATTTTTTATTCTTTCGACTATTCCGGGCGGTTGAATATGTTTCTCAAAAAATTCAATACGTTCAGCAATTTTGCTGATTACGCTTTCTTCATCATCGCCTCTAAACGGCTTATTCATCAAAATTGGAATAGCCTCATCGACTGTGGAGACCGGCCAGATATTAAACTCACCGTTCTTAATACTTTCTACGACTTGAGAATGTAGAGCGAGATGTTTTAAGTTACTGTGCGGAAGAATCACACCTTGCTGGCCAGTAAAACCATGATGCTGACAAACTCGGTAAAAGCCTTCAATTTTTTCATTCAAACCGCCCACGGCTTGAACTCGGCCAAATTGGTCAACCGCGCCGGTGACGGCAATTTGTTGATCAATAGGGTATTCTGATAAAGCGCTGACTAACGAGCACAATTCAGCGAGTGAGGCACTATCTCCATCCACTTCACTGTATGATTGTTCAAAGACCACTGAAGCTGAGAAAGGCAAGGGGACATCAAGATGAAGAGCACTACTGACAAACGCTTGCATAATCATCATCCCTTTAGCGTGTAAATTACCACCAAGCTCGACCTTGCGCTCGACATCAGCAATATCACCATCACCAAAATGAATAACACAAGATATTCGTGCAGGCTCGCCGTAAGATATTGGGTGACCAGCGACGTCAATAACTGTTAGGCCGTTAACTTGGCCAACTTGTTCACCCTGTGTCTCAATAATCACTTGTCCATCGAGAATGTCATCTAACGCTCGCTCTGGCAGATAAGAAGCTCGGTAGTAGCGTTGATTAATAGCTTGCTCCACATGCTGCTGTTCAATGGTTTGACCTTGAGATTCGATAGCAGATTCTTCGAGTAATGAACGATGCCACATCACGCAAAGTGGAGCGTAATGTTGATCCTCAGTATAACGAGCGCCCGCCGTCATTAGAGCTTTAATCGCATCTGGCGTAAGTAAAGGCAAATCGTAACGCTGAATTAGCCAACGCAAATAACCTAGATAGGTCAGCATGCGATCATTTTCAATTTTAATATCGAGTTCCATTTCACTAAACAGACATAATCCAGCATGAATGTCTGAATCGAGAAAATCGATATCACCGAGTTGATGACGATCACCGACAACAATCAATTTAATGTTATAAGATTGACTGATAGGTGTCTGCAGTAGCGATTTTTTACTCACATTAATCGGAGATACTGGTTCACCGAGCACGGCAGCTTTTAGCATCGGCCAGCAGAGTGGGTTAGCAAGCAGTAAATTCGCTGAAATAATCAAATAGCCATTATCCGCTTGGTCAAGTAATCCATGCGTTTGATGAATAACTTGACCATTTTTAACGGTAACTTGACCAAACAACATGGCCATGTCTAGTGTTTCAGTTCTAATCACTGGCACACAATGGGTGTTTTCAAGATGCTCTTTAATCAAACAACGATAAATGGAGTTATCTGGCGCATTGATCAGCAGAACTCGGCTAAAACCCTGTATATGTATGAAACGTTCAATCGCCTGTAACAGTCTTGGTTGAGTGTCGAAAAACGGCACCGCCGTTAATTGTGCAAACTGAGCCAGTGATTCATTAAAATCATCATACTGGGGCGTTACTAAACGCCAGATATCTTGTGTCATTGAGTCATCGAAGTGATTAAAAGGATTGAAATTATATAGAAAAACCCTGACCGCGAATAGCTTTGTTATCAGGAATGATCATCAGAGTATTTTTTATTGCTGTGATTGAAACTCAGCAAAGCTTGAGTTACCCTGTCACTATGTATTTATATGGACTTGCCGACTATGAAATATCAACAACTCGAAAATTTGGAATGTGGTTGGAAATGGCAGTATTTGATAAAGAAATGGAAAGATGGCGAGTCAATCACTTGCCACATTGATCGTAGTGAAGTGGAAAATGCGATAACAAAACTCAAATCTATCGAGTATGAACCCACATTAGTGCTTGATTGGATCGCACAGCATATGGCTCCTGAGCTAGAAAACAAGCTAAAACAAGCTATTCGTGCCAAGCGAAAGCGGTATTTCAATGCTGAGCAATTGCATACTCGTAAAAAATCAATCGATCTCGATTATCGTGTGTGGGAAAAATTATCTTCAAGAGCTAACGAGTTAGGTTGCACATTATCAGATGCTATTGAATATCTACTTAGTGAAGCATCGCGTAGTGAAAAAGCAAGCCGTGCTGTGAGCAGTTTAAAAGAAGATCTTAATAAATTGTTATCCAATTAGGAGTGAATGAAATGCTGTATGTTATTGTGATTGCGGCAATCGGTATTTTTTGGCTAGTAGCAATTGATAGACCCATTTTAAAAGTCACGTTTAAATCTGGTCATATCGTAGCAAGCAAAGGACATTTTCCCGCAACCTTTAAACACAATGTCTGTGAGATAGCAGAATCAGCACCATTTGATGGTCATATGAAGGTTTATCATCAAAGAACCGGAATGAAACTTATCTTTTCCAAACAAGTGCCGAAGAAGGTCCAACAACGGATTCGCAATGTGTTTCCTCATCAAGGCTTTAAAACCTCAGGATCCAAAGCCAAAAAAGGTCGATAATTTTTTGCTATAAAAAATCTGACTAGCGTATGGGAATACCTAATGGAGAAGAGAATCTTAGAGTGGACGATCAGAATCAATTCCATATTCCCTTTTTGCCGTCCACTCATAGTTCGCATTATGTATATTATGTTAAATGATCCACATGTAGATACACCAGACTTATCCTTACCGCACTTCTATTCTTCCTTTTGCTTATTGCATTAAACATAAGTCTATTTACCATAAAGTATATAATTACCATATTGGTTCATGCTTGCACATTGAACAATATGGTAATTATTAAATATACTGATTGGCCAATTTCTTCATCGTGGTTTTAGATGGTGTTTAATGACTCGCTGTAATTCTTGGCTACGAATGGGTTTTAAGACAACATCATTCATACCCGCTTGTCGAAATATCGCGTGATCATCTTGCATTGCATGTGCTGTAAGCGCGATGATCGGCGTTTGGATATTCTTACAACGCAAAATTTTTGTTGCTTCAATTCCATCCATTACTGGCATCGAGATATCCATTAGAATTAAATCAAAGGTATGGCTGGTTTCTGTTAATGATACCGCTTGCTCTCCATCACTGACCATAGTGACATTGTAACCTAAGCGCGATAAGAGTAACTGAATGACCATTTGGTTCGTTTTGGTATCTTCAACGACCAAGATATGCCTCTGACTATTTTGATGGTTTGAATCCTGTTTTAAAATGGGTTCAAAGGTATTGGTGTCATTCCTGTCTGCTTGTCGTGAATTGACGGGAAGACGAATGGTAAAGTTACTGCCTTTTCCTAAACAACTGGTGACTGAAATTGTTCCTTTCATTAATTCAACAAGATGCTTGGTGATCGCTAAGCCAAGTCCAGTGCCACCGTAATGACGTGTAATTGAGCTATCAGCTTGAATAAATGGAGAAAATAAATGCTCTATTCGCTCCGGTTCAATCCCAATGCCTGTATCTTCGACATGGATGACCAATTCATTTCTTGCTGCACTTAAATGGACATCTACGGAGCCTGCCTCAGTGAATTTAATCGCATTGCCAATGACGTTGAACAGGATTTGAATTAAGCGTACAGGATCAACCCAATACTCATAATGGTCACAAATTGAAGTACGAACATTAAAGCGGATCCCTTTAGTCACACACGCTTTATGATGATAAGACAATGCATGCACAAGCTTTTTATGCAAATGAACCCAGTGACATTGTAACTTGAAATGTCCCGATCCAATTCGACTCAAATCCAGAATATCATTGATGATCACTAACAGCAGCTCGGCTGAATTTTCCATTTGTTCTAATAAGTCGAGTTGAGAGCGATTAGAATCTTCACGCAAAACATCAATGAGACCTAAGACAGCATTGAGCGGTGTTCTCAACTCATGACTCATCATGGCTAAAAATTGTGACTTTGCTTGATTTGCATGCTCAGCTTGCTGCTGTGCAATATAGAGTTCATGAGTTTTGATACGGACTAAGCTTTGTAGCTCTTCTTTATGCTCAATATCATTGATGGCTCGCTCTAGAAGTGGACGAAAGCGTTGCAGTGTTGCTTTGGTCTCCAAACTAAACTGCCCTTTCCTACCGCCTAAAAGCAGCAATACAGAATCGCTGGTTTGGGTTTGAATGCCAGTAATTAATGCTGAGTTAATGGTTTCTTGTAGAAATGGATTTAAATTTTGAAATTCGGCAAGCTTAGTCGGCTCAAAAAGGATAATACACTCGCCTTCTAATACTCGTTGAAATTTATCACCATTAATCCACTGCTTACCTTGAAAAGCAATATTTGAGGACAAAAACGTTGTAAAGAACGAATTTGGCGCATTTTTAGCAATAACAACAAAGTCATCAAAATTAATATATCGATGAAGGACATTTTTAAGTTCTTCAAAAATCTGATATTTATTATCAGCGTGACTAAGCGCCGATATCGCGCTGAGGATAACGCGATTCTCTTCCGCTAAGCGAAGCTCTCTTTCTTTACTTCTCTCTAACTCAAGTAGCACCTCACTCAGCTGCTCATTTTTGTCTTGTTCTATCATCTTTGTCTATTCTGACTCATAGAAGATAACTGATGCTATCATTAGGTTTCCGTGGGCATTCTCGCCACCAATGAATCGTCCCTGTTCACCAAAGGTAAATGGGCAAATAAAAGGTTGGCCATACATTTGTTCGATCAGTTTTTTATGGACAAGCTGTATGTCTTTTCCTAAACGAAGCATTGCACCTGCACAATAGATGATAATTGAACCGAGGGATAATGACGCATGATAGTTTTGTGTATTAGCATCTTGAATCACCCGTGATGCTCGATTCAGCAGCTGTTCTTTTGAACCTGTCATCAGTGTTATTTTTTCGCCTTCATTAACCGTAGCAAATAGTTCAAGCGATCCATCATTCAGCATTCGAATAGGATGACACAATTTATAGTAAGGCTGTTGATTAACATATCCGGCCACCCTCCCCAACGGAAAGCGAGTCACGTGTTCAAATAAATGTAAATCATTAAATTGGATGTTGGAGTGATCGCTGATCCACTCTTTATAAATCGCAGAAGCTGGTTCACCATCAATGCTTTGCACACATCGATGATTAACTTGAGTAATTTCACCTTCAAACTCAGTCGGTGAATAACCAGCACTAAAACCTGAAGTTAGTGGCTTAGATGGAAAAAATAGCTGCAAAGCTATGCCATTAGAGCTCCATCCCTGTTGGGTAATGATCGACCATTGTTTTTGAATATGATTATCAGCGGCACTGCCACCGATAATAGGAACGTGAGTGCCAAAAGTTGCATCAATCGCATCGATAAAAGCTTCTTCATGTCCCGGTGTTGAATGCAACAGAATTAAGCTCGGAACTTCTCCTACTCTATTAGCTTGTTGTAATGCTTGTTGTATTGCTACATAAGCAGCTCGTTGATCATCCTCTTGGCCTAACTCGACTAAACCTGTTCCATAAGCGCTATAAGAGCGGTCATAAATAGCCATTAAAGCGACAACAGGCCCAATATGAACTCCTTTATCTGTCATGATAGCCTGACAGGAAGAACAGCCAATAAATGGAATGCCAGGAAAATTTAGGCGGAGTTCTTGTTGTATTTGTTCAGCGGGATATTCTTGTGAATAATAACAAATGAGGTTAGACAAACCATCCGGCTTCAGTGTTTGTGCTAGCTGCGCTATGGCCTCTTTCGTCGTCGAAAAATGAGTAAAAGCAGTAGTAAATTGCATATATCAGGCTAATAAAAATGCATTAATGGTGTGATTTTACCATGATAATTTTTTATTGACTGTTTTTGTATTGTAAGGATTGGTTGTTTTTGTGGTCTATAGTCTGATTTTCAGTCGTTGATTCTTTTTCAACGATGTTTTTTTCTTCGTTTATATGAGTTATAGTGCGCCAGGTAAAGGCTGATAGCAAAATGACCAGCATGATTATTATTTGAATAAGTTTATTTTTGGTGAGCTTTTCTGCAGGCATAAATTACTATCCTAATTAAAAATGATATTTGCGTCATATACCCTTCCTACCTTCAATTCCAAATTGTTTGGGTATAGCGTGTTAAATCAGAAAGAGAGTACTACATCGGCTTTTAAATGTTAACGACCGTGACCATGATATCAATTAACAATACAAACCCCGCTTACGCTCTTTAGTTGTTTATCGATCACTATCCTTTAAAGATAATGAATGCTAGAATTCTTGATGTACATCAATTTAGTGAAAGGTTGTTATGATTTCTGAAAAGCCTGCGGCAAAGCGTATTCAATCTGGTGGCTGCGCCATTCATTGCCAAGACTGTAGCATCAGTCAACTTTGCATTCCGTTTACACTGAACGAATCAGAACTGGACCAGCTTGACCAAATTATTGAGCGAAAAAAGCCGATTCAAAAAGGCCAAGCTCTCTTCAAAGCTGGGGATGAACTTCGCTCTTTGTACGCGATTCGTTCAGGAACCATTAAAAGCTATACCATCACTGAACAAGGTGATGAACAAATTACCGCTTTTCATCTTGCTGGTGATTTGGTTGGCTTCGATGCGATTACTGGCGACTCTCATCCAAGTTTCGCTCAGGCATTAGAAACCTCAATGGTTTGTGAAATACCATATGAAATCTTAGATGACCTTTCTGGTAAGATGCCTAAGTTACGCCAACAAATTATGCGGTTGATGAGTAACGAAATTAAGGGCGATCAAGAGATGATCCTACTACTCTCCAAAAAGAACGCCGAAGAGAGACTAGCCGCCTTCTTGTACAATCTATCAACGCGTTTTTCGCAACGAGGCTTCAGCCCTCGTGAGTTCCGTTTAACCATGACTCGTGGTGACATTGGTAATTATTTAGGTTTAACCGTAGAAACCATCAGTCGTTTACTGGGGCGTTTTCAAAAGTCAGAAATGCTTAGCGTGAAAGGCAAATACATCACAATTTTGGATCATGACGCTCTAATGCAATTAGCCGGCGTATCAAAAGACAGCAAATAATTCTTGATTCATGGCGATGATGCAGCACTATGATGAGCTGCATCATACTTTTCTTAAAAAACTTACTCTCTTCACTAAAACTCTCTCTTCAACTGCGTTAAAGTATCTCTAAGGTCTGTGAGTTATTGACCTCCTCCACAAACAAGGAGTTTGTTATGAGTATCTATAGCAAAATATTAGTTGTTGCAGACATTAATCACGATGAACAACCAGCATTAGCCAGAGCAGTTCAGCTAGCAGCCAAAAGCCAATCTCCTAGCCATATCACTTTCTTCATGTCGATTTACGATTTTTCTTATGACATGACCTCAATGCTGTCTATTGATGAACGAGATGCGATGCGTAGAGGCGTGATTCAACAACGTGAACAATGGATGAGAAGCGTTGCTGAACCTTATGTAGACTCATCTATTCAATTTGAAGTGAAGGTGGTTTGGCACAATCGTCCTTATGAAGCTATCATTGCAGAAGTTTTCTCTGGTCAGCACGACATTCTTATCAAAGGCACTCATAAGCATGATGTCTTAGAGTCGGTAATATTTACGCCTACCGATTGGCATCTACTGCGTAAATGCCCGACTCCTGTTTTACTGGTTAAACACAGCCACTGGCCTGAGAATGCCAACATTATCGCCTCTGTACATGTGGGTTCAGAGGTCGATACCCACATTCAGCTCAACGATATAATGGTAGAACAACTACTCAATTTAACTCAACGTCTTGGCGCTTCGCCCTATTTAGTTAACGCTTATCCAGTCACTCCAGCCAATATCACCATTGAGCTACCAGAGTTTGATCCGACAACTTACACCGATGCGGTGCGTGGTCATCACCTCACATCAATGAAAGCGCTAAGACAAAAACACGGTTTAGATGAAAGCCAAACCATTGTTCAACAAGGTTTACCCGAAGATGTTATTCCGGAAGCTGCCAAAACACTGAATGCGGCGATGGTTATTTTAGGAACCACAGGTAGAACTGGACTCTCCGCGGTATTCATTGGCAACACTGCAGAACAAGTCATTGATAAAATTAACTGTGATGTACTTGCTTTAAAACCCGCCGGTTATGTTAGTCCTCTTGATCCTAACATCGCTAGCTAAATATACTTTGCTCACTCTTTATTAATCCCCGCCCTTTTGGGCTGGGGATTTTTTGTTACAGAGGATGCTTAATACTGGCATCTTGTCAGCAGATCCGTATTATACGCACTTCATTTTGTTTGGAAGATTAAAGAACGAAAGCTAATGACAGAGCAAACTCAAGAGTTGACTAAAGCCCAACATTACAATTTCAATAAGCTACAAAAACGTATTCGTCGTAATACGGGGCAAGCTATTGCTGACTTCAACATGATTGAAGATGGCGATCGAATCATGGTCTGTTTATCAGGAGGCAAAGACAGCTTCACGATGCTCGACATTCTGATGAGTTTGCAAAAAAGCGCACCGATCACCTTCTCACTCATCGCGGTCAATCTTGATCAAAAACAACCCGGATTCCCTGAACATATTCTACCTGAATACCTTCAAGAATTAGGCGTTGAGTATAAGATCATTGAAGAAGACACTTATTCCATCGTCCAAGATAAAGTTCCCGAAGGTAAAACTACGTGTGCTCTTTGTTCACGTCTACGCCGTGGTATTTTATATCGCGCTGCGAAGGAGTTAGGGGCCACTAAAATTGCTTTAGGCCATCACCGTGATGACATTATTGAAACGTTGTTTTTAAATATGTTTTACGGCGGAAAAATGAAAGGGATGCCACCTAAGTTAGTCTCTGACAATGGCGAGCATGTCGTGATCCGCCCTCTTGCTTACTGCAGAGAAAAAGACATTATCAAGTACGCAAACCATCGCGCTTATCCTATCATTCCGTGCAATTTATGTGGTTCGCAGCCTAATATGCAGCGCCAAAATATTAAGCAAATGCTTAATGCTTGGGATAAACAGTTTCCAGGTCGTATAGAAACCATGTTTAGAGCCATGCAAAATGTGGTGCCTAGCCATCTTGCCGACTTTGAATTATTTGATTTTAAATCGATCAATCGTGATTCTGGCATTATTAATGGTGGTGATATTGGTTTTGATAAAGAGCCCGTTCCTCAGCCCATTCTCGATGAAGACGATACGGTGATGCCGTTTGATCCTGCATTAAAATTAGACGTGACTAACTTGTAGCATGTTCTTGATAACAAGTTGCACAGATACCAATAAGGCTGCCACTGGGCAGCCTTATTGGTATTTTCAGGTTAATGATTGATCGGATAAAATTTTTCTTTATTGCTCTACCCAATAGACTTGATTATGGCGGATCATCGCCTGTACATCTTGTACATAATCTGCTCCACGTTCAGAGTAACGCAATAATCCATTACTCAAAGCCAGCGCACTATCCACACTGAATAAATTTTCGTCATTTTTACGCAGCTGTTGGCGAATATTGCGCAAATCACGATAAGCCGCGTTACGATTCACATTCATAAAATAACGATGAATCGATTCTTGCACCGAAGAAAACTTGGCAACTTCATGGGTCATTCCTGCGCCTCTTGCTGCTGGAACGACACCACAGCCCGGAGAGTAACACCACTGACCAAAATAATTATTCGCTTCAGTTGCAAAACGCGAGGTTCCCCAAGCGGACTCATTAGCAGCTTGAGTCAGTACCAACGCTTCGGGTAAAACATCAACACGCTGCAACATCGCGTTCAACCACTCCCCGCTCAGACGATTGCCCTTATTCAGTGCTAATCCGTATTGTTCAGCCAATTGAGCCGCCAGTGTCTTATCTTTGCTTGACAGTTTACCCTGCTGAAAACGGGTTGCTAATCGTTGCAATTGTTGTCTTTCTTGTAAAATACGCTGATTCTCGAACGCAACTCCTGGTCTTAAATAAGAAAAAAACGCCTCTTTTTTCTCTGCTATATCCGTTATCGATGAAAAATCAGGTGCTGCAGATACGGCATGGCCAGTTAACTCAACCGGCCGGGGATCAGTAGTCCGAGTTGAATAATAAACGCTCCATCCAATGAGTACGATCACTAATCCGATAAGGATAAGGCGTTTACGCATTAAAAATTTGTGAATTTGCATCATGATCATCATCGCTATTGGTTTTGTTAGTGGTAACGATTTGTAGACGAATACCAAACATATTGCGGTAAATAATACCTTTCACATGAAAAAAGAAAGGCAAAACAAAGATTAAGCCAATGCCATAAAACAGGACGGCAGCTACGAACATCAACATCAGTAAAGCGTAGATAGCGGCTAAAGGGAGTAGTTTTTTGTTCACCGCACGTAATGATAACCACAGCGCTTGCATTGGGGGAACTTTCTTCTCACAGATCAGTAAAATCGAATTACTAAAGGCCAATGAAAAATACATCGAGAGGAGTGGGAAAACCATCCCTGCAACTCCTTGTAATACAAGGCTCAATAATGAAGCAATAATTACCGGTATGGTGAACTGCAATCCTTTAGTGATGTGATTCGTCTTGGTTTTAAGACCGGCAGCATGACTCATGGCCATTAAGCTCACTCCAGCATAAATCGGAGCACTGACGACTTCGTAACTAAAGTTAGCAATCAAAATCCCTTGAATAACGCCCGGAGGGATATTGCCCTCTTGAGCAAATAAAGAAAAGATGACCGATGGGTCACCGACCATCAATCTGAAGGCAATAATAAAAATTGCCAATTGGATCACGACCAAAATAACAATGGCAGGAGAAAAAGACAGGAAGTGTTTTAGGGTACAGTCCCATGCTTCTTTTAGTATCTCACCTATCTTAAGTTGATAATCACCAGAAAGAGCGCGTTGCAACGTTCCTCCTAAGTTAAAGTCTTTCTCGATATTATTGCTCATATTTCGCCCTAGTTTGGCCTGTCAAAATGCTTTTGAAACAAACGGAGATAGTTTTTCATTATACTGAAATACCGTCGAGTCTAAAATCTTAGTGTTAAACTCAGCTTGCTTTATGCTTCATATGGCTGATAATTGACCACTTTAAAGCCTTTATTATTCGTTAACGGGGCATGGTAAAGAATCATCACTCAACGATGCAAAATTTTTTCTGTTTCAAGATAAGAAAATACTTTGATTTCGTCGGGTATGCTAATTATGATGCGCCCTTTGAAAAGGTATAACCAGTGTATAAATTCGATCAATAAATGCACCAAGCATGATACTGATTTATGACTGGTTTTCGTGTTATCCCCGAACAGCTAAGAAGTGATGGCAAACTGTGCTGGCACTTTGAGCTAAACGGGAATAATAATGCACTGTATATCACGCTCCTATACTCAAAACCGTCAAGGACGATTGCTTGAATGCACCATTCAACGACGTTTTTGCCATTTTTGGGTATACAACCACTGTGGGAGAAAAACAGACGTTGAACAAACAACACTCGGTAGGAAAGCCAGTTATTCGTCTATCTGGCATTAGCAAAAGCTTTGATGGTAAAGAGATCATTTCTCACCTGAATTTAGATGTCAATCACGGTGAATTCTTAACTATACTTGGCCCATCAGGGTGTGGGAAAACCACCGTATTACGAATGATTGCTGGTTTTGAGACGGTCGATAATGGCCAAATCTTACTTGACGGTCAAGATGTGACTCAAGTTCCTGCTGAGCAGAGGCATGTCAACACGGTCTTCCAAAGTTACGCCTTGTTTCCTCATATGACCGTGTTTGATAACGTAGCCTTCGGATTGCGTATGCAGAAAGTACCAAGCGCAGATATTGAGCCACGAGTCATGGAAGCGCTACGCATGGTTCGCTTAGAGCAAATGGCACAACGTAAGCCACATCAGCTTTCTGGTGGTCAGCAGCAACGTATTGCGATTGCTCGTGCCGTAGTCAATAAACCAAAAGTGTTATTGTTGGATGAATCTTTATCTGCTCTCGATTACAAATTGCGTAAACAAATGCAAATTGAGCTGAAGCAACTCCAACGTCAACTGGGCATTACCTTCATCTTCGTGACTCACGATCAAGAAGAAGCGTTGTCCATGTCGGATCGAATCATTGTTATGCGCGACGGATGCATCGAGCAAGATGGTTCACCACGTGAAATTTATGAAGAGCCCAAAAATCTATTTGTTGCTCGATTTATCGGTGAAATCAACGTATTTAATGCAGTCACTCAAGATCGTATTGATGACAAATGCATTAACGTACAGATCGAAGGCGTTCCTGCAATTGTCTATTATGACCAGCCCGTAACTAACGGTGATAAGTTGCAAGTTTTGCTGCGCCCAGAAGATTTACGCATTGAAGAGATTAAAGAGTCTGAAAATGCGGGTATTGTCGGCCATGTTATCGATCGAACTTATAAAGGCATGACGTTAGAGTCGGTGGTTGAATTAGAGTCAGGCATGCGCGTTATGGTGAGTGAATTCTTTAACGAGGATGATCCAGACGTAGACCACTCTATCGGCCAGAAAGTGGCCATCACTTGGGTTGAAAGCTGGGAGGTCGTCCTCAATGATGAGCAACAAGCTTAATCTACAAAACGCGATCATTGTTTTGATTGTCGGTTGGTTAGGACTGTTTGTTCTGATCCCCAATCTGATGATCATCGTGACCAGCTTTTTAACGCGTGATGAATCGAACTTAATCGCTTTTACCTTTACGTTCGATAACTATATTCGTTTAATGGATCCGATTTATGCCAGAGTGATGCTGCACTCATTTTACATGGCTATCGTAGCGACCTTAATCTGTCTTGTGGTCGGCTATCCATTTGCGTATATCGTTGCCAAAATGCCGCAAAAATGGCGTCCTATTATGCTGTTTTTAGTGATTGTTCCGTTTTGGACTAACTCGCTGATCCGTACCTATGGATTAAAAATTGTTTTGGGCACTCAAGGCATTTTGAATAAAGCACTATTAAGCATTGGCATCATCGATACTCCGATCCGTATCATGTTCACCGAAACGGCGGTAATGATTGGTTTAGTGTATATCTTGTTGCCATTTATGATTCTGCCTCTCTATTCTGCGATCGAGAAACTCGATCATACTTATATAGAAGCCGCACGAGATCTTGGTGCGAACAAGTTGCAAACGCTGATTAAAGTCATTCTACCCTTAACCATGCCCGGCATTATTGGCGGTTGTTTACTGGTACTGCTACCAGCATTAGGAATGTTCTATATTTCCGATTTACTGGGAGGCGCGAAAAACTTATTGATCGGTAACGTCATTAAGAGCCAAGTGCTCAACGCCCGAGACTGGCCATTTGGTGCAGCGACAAGTATTGCCCTCACCTTAGCCATGGCCGTCATGCTCTACGCGTATTATCGAGCAGGTAAACTCTTGAATAAGAAATCGGAGCTAAGCTAATGGGAAAGACAGTTCGATTTAGCTTTATGAGCTTAGTGTACTTATTTTTGTACCTACCGATTATTGTTTTGATTGTGAACTCTTTTAACGACAACCGCTTTGGGATTCGTTGGGGTGGCTTCACGACCAAGTGGTATCATGCTTTGATTAATAATGACAGCTTGATGCAAGCCGCCTGGCACTCTATCAATATTGCGGTATTTTCAGCGACCGCAGCGACAATTATTGGTAGTTTGACAGCTGTTGCCCTATTTCGTTACCAGTTTAAAGGTAAGAAAATGGTCAATGGCATGCTGTTTGTCGTCATGATGTCACCCGATATCGTAATGGCAATTTCATTACTGGCGCTGTTTTTAGTCCTTGGCTTTCAATTGGGCTTTCTAACTCTTTTGATTGCGCACATCACCTTCTGCTTACCCTTTGTGGTGGTCACTGTTTATAGCCGTTTGAATGGTTTTGATGTGAAGATGTTAGAAGCGGCAAAAGATCTCGGAGCGAGTGAATGGGTCATATTGAAAAATATTATTTTCCCACTTGCTAAGCCAGCAGTTGCAGCAGGTTGGTTATTAAGTTTTACCTTGTCACTCGATGATGTCATCATCAGCTCGTTTGTGACAGGACCAACCTATGAAATTCTCCCTTTAAAGATTTACTCTATGGTTAGGGTCGGGATTTCACCAGAAGTGAATGCGTTAGCAACCGTGATGTTAGTGGTTTCATTAATCCTTGTTATCACTTCACAGTTGTTAGCCAGAGAAAAAGTGAAGTAATATACTCACTGTAGGTTAAAAAACACGAAACAGAATGGCCACCATGACCATTCTGTTTCTCTATGTAACGCCTTAATGGGCAACGTTTGGTTTGGAGCTAACGTCGATGAAAAAATGGGCTACTTTATTAGCTGGTAGTGCATGTGCGCTTTCACTGTTGTCAAATTCAGCTATCGCGCAAGATAAAGAATTGGTTTTCATGAACTGGGGACCTTACATTAACAGTAATATCCTTGAACAGTTTACTCGTGAAACCGGTATCAAAGTCATTTACTCAACTTATGAGTCAAATGAAACTTTATACGCCAGGCTAAAAACCCATAATCAGGGCTACGATCTTATTGTTCCTTCGACCTATTTCGTATCCAAAATGCGTGATGAAGGTATGATTCAGAAAATAGATAAGTCTAAGCTGTCTAATTTCAGTAACTTAGACGCTAACTACCTGAATAAACCTTATGATCCGAACAACGACTACTCAATTCCGCACGTGGTCGCCATTACTGGTTTGGCAGTCAATACCGATATGTATGATCCGAATGATTTCCAAAGCTGGGGTGACCTATGGAAGCCTGAGCTAGCGAGACAATTGATGTTAATGGACGATACTCGCGAAGTATTCCATATCGCTCTGCGTAAACTCGGCTATTCCGGTAATACCACTGACGATAAGCAAATTGATGAAGCCTACGCAGAATTGCGTAAATTAATGCCGAATGTTTTGGTGTTTAACTCTGACAACCCTGCAGCCCCTTATCTTGCTGGTGAAGTTGGTTTAGGGATGTTATGGAATGGCTCTGCAGCGGCAGCGCAAAATGAAGGATTACCGATTAAACTGATCTTCCCGAAAGAAGGCGGTATTGGTTGGGTCGATAACTTCGCTATTGCTTCAGGCGCGAAAAATGTCGACGCCGCCCATAAGATGATCGACTTTTTACTGCGTCCTGAAATCGCTGAGCAAATCTCTCGTGACACTGGCTACTTAACAGGTGTTGCCGAATCGAATGCGAAGTTCAAAGATATCGCCCCCCTATTCCCATCTCAAGAAGATTTAGATCGCGTGGAATGGCAAGATGCGGTGGGAGATAAAACCATTAAGTATGAAAACTACTTTATGCGTTTAAAATCAGGTTTATAAACCAACGGTATTAAGTAAATAGGCAGCATTAGCTGCCTATTTTTTTGTGAGCTGATATACTTGGCGGCTGATTTAGCTAATCTCTCTAGCCTATTTGGGCTTTTGCTACCAAAATACGGAATTGTAATGAAGAAAAGTAAACTGTATGCGGGCGTACTATGCGCAGCGACTCTATTCACTACCCACGCGATGGCCAACGATACCGAACTGTATTTTTATAACTGGTCGGAATATATCCCTAGCGATGTACTAGAAGAATTTAGTAAAGAAACGGGTATCCGAGTTATTTATTCGACGTACGAATCAAACGAAAGCATGTACGCGAAGTTAAAAACTCAAGGCTCTGGTTATGATTTAGTGGTTCCTTCAACTTATTTTGTGTCTAAGATGCGCAAAGAAGGCATGCTGCAACCTATCGATAAAAATCAATTAAGCCATTTTGCGGATCTTGACCCTAATTTTCTCAATAAATCTTTTGATCCCGAAAACCGTTACTCAATTCCTTATATCTGGGGAGCAACAGGTATCGGCATTAATACCGATATGCTTGATAAATCAGCGTTGACCAATTGGAGTGATTTATGGGATGCCAAATGGCGTGGTCAGCTCATGCTAATGGATGATGCTCGTGAAGTGTTCCATATCGCTTTAAGTAAATTAGGTTACTCGCCAAACAGTACCAATCCAGAAGAAATTGAAGCGGCTTATCAAGAGCTAACTAAATTGATGCCAAATGTCTTGGTTTTTAACTCTGATTTCCCTGCCAACCCGTTTTTAGCGGGAGAAGTTTCGCTTGGGATGCTGTGGAATGGGTCAGCCTACATGGCGCGTCAAGAAGGGGCCAATATTGAGATTATTTGGCCAGAAAAAGGCGCTATTTTCTGGATGGACAGCATTGCTATTCCTGCAGGAGCGAAAAATATTGAAGCGGCACATAAAATGATCGACTTCTTATTACGTCCAGAAAATGCAGCAAAAATTGCGCTGGAAATTGGCTACCCAACACCCGTCAAAACAGCCCATAAGCTATTACCTGCCGAATTTGTCAATGACCCCAATATTTTCCCACCACAATCAGTAATGGATAGCGGTGAATGGCAAGATGATGTCGGCGAAGCATCGATACTATACGATAACTACTTCCAACGCCTAAAAGTGAAGTAATCACCATTCGATTCATATCAAAGCGGCTAATGCCGCTTTTTTCTGCTCTCTTTTCAGTGCTAGACGAAAACGATGTAACGTTACCAAAAAGTGAGCTTCTTTTCTTCTTATCTTGGGGTATCTTGCAGCATTAATAGCTCTTTAACTAAACGAGGGACCTCCAGCGTCGCTTTGCCATAACGTTTTTCAGCAAATTCACTCTCAATCGCGCTCGGTTCTAAATTAATTTCAATCGTATGTGCGCCATGCATCCTCGCATCATGCACAAAACCAGCCGCCGGATAAACCACACCAGAAGTACCAATAGAGACAAATAAATCGGCTTTTTCTAATGCGCTATAAATATCACCCATCCTTAAAGGCATTTCCCCAAACCAAACAATATGAGGCCGCATTTGTTGCGGAATTTGACAGCAATGACACTGTTCGCCAGTCAATAAATCGCCCTTTTGCTCAACCACTTGATTCGATACGCTGCAGCGAGCTTTGAATAACTCACCATGCATATGAATAATATTTTGACTACCGCCTCGCTCGTGCAGATCATCGATATTCTGGGTAATGATGGTTACTGAACCATTCAGTTGTCGCTCTAACTCGCCAAGAGCAAGATGAGCCGCATTGGGTTGAATCTCAGAAGAACCCAGTTTTCTACGGCGCTGATTATAAAAATCTTGTACCAAATCAGGGTTACGAGCAAAACCTTCCGGGGTAGCGACATCTTCAATCCGGTGGTTTTCCCATAATCCATCTTGGGCCCGAAAGGTTTGAATACCCGACTCCGCAGATATCCCCGCGCCAGTCAATACTACAATATTGCGATAGGGAAAATTCATCATCCATTCCTTATTTTCAATCTTTACACCAGTTTAGCATTGATAAACGAGCCTCCCTAATTTCAAAACTTAGACAATAGTCGAAAAAACACCCAGACTCGCTGGGTGTGATGATTAAAGATTCGGACCTTTCGTCGGGCGATGAGCAATATCGGCTCGTAGCTGCTTCATACCTTGCACCATGCGCCAAAACCATAAGGTAATGGCACCTAAGGCAATGATCGCGCCAAGGTAAGGGATAGCGTAGCCAATCGTACTTAACCAAGTATTACTAAACCAATAACGGTTGACTCCCATCAGAACGCCATTTGCCGTAGCAACGGTGACAATTAGCACCACAAAAAAGGTTAAGAATAAGAAAAAAGTACGAATTAATCCGTAATAATGAGAATTCGCCACCTCGCCATCTTGATTTTTATCCAACCGATAACCAGCATAGATGATGCCAATCACCCCGGAAAGTAACCCGGTAAAGGGTGTCAGAAAACTGGCGATATACACAAACCAAACGGATTTATTTTTACTGGCGGGGATCATCATGACTCTCCTGTTGTACCTTTGGAACTTGATGGTCAGCCGCTTCAATTTCGCCTCGCGCTTTGACTTCTTCATACCATAAATCGTGGTGTTCTTTGGCCCAAGTCTCATCAACTTTACCCGTTACCATCCCTTCTAATGCTCCTTCCATACCAAATAAACCAATATAAATATGGAAAATAAAGCCACAAATAAGGATTAAAGCGGAGAACATGTGGATCAAATTCGAGAGTTCCATATCGCGGCGCGTCTGCCCAAAAATCGGAAAGTCTAAAATAAGTCCACTGATCGCGGCAAAGCTACCAAATACGATCAACAACCAATAGATGGCCTTTTCACCACCATTGGAAAAACCAGCCGAAGGATGGGTTCCTTTATGTTTCCCCACCATTCCTCCCAATTTTAAAAACCATTGGAAATCGACCTTATTGAATAAAGATTTTCGCCACCATTTCAGCAGCATAAAAATCAGCAACACAAAGAATAAGGGGCCAACGTAATTGTGGTATTGCTTAGCGGAATAAATGACCATTCCCCACCAATCGGTAGGAATGTAAGGTTTAAGAAAGTGTTTACCATAAACCAACATTAAACCACTGAACGCCAAGGTAAGAAAAGTAAACGCCATACTCCAGTGCAACGCTCGATCCAAACGCGACCAACGTTTTAATTTTCGCCCCGTTCTTGGCTGACTAAGCATGATCGGGCCCATCAACCAATAGGCCATTACAACCATGACAATACTACCAAAAATCGCCACTGCTCCAGCAGGAGACATCCATTTCTCTTTTAAGACAAACCACATCTCACCCGGTGTACTGATTAACACACCATGCTCAGGAGAACGTGATGTGGTATAGCCTTCTTGACCTTGCCTCACTTGACGCCAAAAGTCGGCACCCGCTAATTGAGAAATCTCTTTTTGCGCCACATTGTGATTAGTGGACTCGCCCTCATTGGCTAATAATGGGAGAGATAAACAACTAAGAGTTAAGATCAATAGCACCAAGACCTGCTGAAACGCACGCTTTATCCGATATTGCATCGCTACTTAACTCCTTGTGGCATCGAAAGCGAGATCTTCGCCATTGGTCCACCCAGCATTTTTAGCACCGCGCTCTACCACTCGCTGACGGAAAATATCCGAAACCACCGCTGCATCACCAGCCAGTAGTGCTTTAGTCGAACATAAGGAAGCGCACATCGGTAATTTACCTTCAGCAATCCGGTTAGCACCATATTTGCGACGTTCTTCGGGGGAACCTGGTTCGGTTTCTGGTCCACCAGCACAGAACGTACATTTATCCATTTTCCCACGCTCAGCAAAGGCAGACTGCTTAGGAAACTGCGGAGCACCAAACGGGCAAGCAAATAAGCAGTAACCACAACCAATGCAAAGATCTTTATTGTGCAGCACGATGCCATCTTCCGTTTTGACAAAACAGTCCGCCGGACAGACCGCCATACAAGGCGCATCAGTACAGTGCATGCAAGCTACCGAGATCGAGTTTTCTCCAGGTTCGCCATCATTGAGTGTGACCACTCGACGACGTTGAATACCCCATTGCAGAGCATCGTCATTTTCATTTTTACAGGCCGTGACACAGCCGTTGCATTCGATGCAGCGTTTGGTATCACAAAGGAATTTCATTTTAGCCATTGGTTTACTCCTTACGCTTTACGAATGTTACACAAGGTGACTTTAGTTTCCTGCATTTGAGTAACAGGATCGTACCCATAAGTGGTCGCAATATTCGCTGACTCACCAATCACATAAGGATCGGTACCTTGTGGGTATTTATGACGAAGATCTTCACCTTGAAATTTGCCGCCAAAATGAAAAGGAATAAACGCCATACCGGGTTTAACGCGACGAGTCACCATGGCTTTAACATGAATACGCCCTTTTTCTGCCCCTTCAACCCATACCATGTCACCGTCCCTGAAACCAAGATCATTGGCATCTTTAGGGTTCACCTCAACAAACATCTCTTGCTGCAGTTCGGCTAACCAAGGGTTTGAACGGGTTTCTTCACCACCACCTTCGTACTCGACTAAGCGCCCAGAAGTCAGAATGATCGGATATTCTTGGGATTTATCGATATCTTGAATCGATTTGTATAACGTCGGCATTCTAAAGATCGCGTCTTTATCTTCCCAAGTAGGATAATCAGCGATGAGATCGCGTCTTGGTGTGTAAAGAGGCTCACGATGTAGTGGCACTCGATCCGGAAATGTCCACACGATCGCACGAGCTTTCGCATTGCCAAATGGAATGCAGCCATGCTTAATCGCCACTCGTTGAATACCGCCAGAAAGATCCGTTTTCCAATTTTGTCCTTCTGCGGCGACTTTTTCAGCGTCTGTCAGATCGTCCCACCATCCTAAATGTTTGAGCAATTTATCGGTGAATTCCGGATAACCATCTTCAATCTCACTGCCTTTTGAAAAACTATCTTCTGCGAGTAGTGATTGGCCTTCAAACTCAACACCATAGCGAGCTCGGAACGTCCCTCCACCCAGAGCAACCGGTTTAGACGTGTCATACAAAATATGCGTTCCAGGATGCTTCATCTCTGGAGTCCCCCAGCAAGGCCACGGTAGACCATAAGTCTCACCATGAATCGGCCCCCCTTCTGCTTCTAAAGTGGTCTTATGGAAAGTGTGCCAATTCTGTTGATGCGCTTTTAAACGTTCAGGGCTTTGTCCGGTATAGCCGATGGTCCACATCCCTTTATTAAATTCACGGGTAATGTCTTCTATGAGAGGTTGATCATTCTCAACTCGAATGTGTTTACAAAGTTGCTCGGCAAAACCGAGTTTTTTACTCAGTAAGTACATGATTTCATGATCAGGTTTTGAGTCAAACAACGGTTCAATGACTTGATCACGCCATTGCAAAGAGCGATTCGACGCGGTCACGCTGCCGTAAGTTTCAAATTGGGTTGTGGCCGGCAGCAAATACACGCCATCACTGCGCTCATTCATCACTGCAGCAACGGTTGGATAAGGATCAACAATCACCATCATGTCGAGTTTCTGCATCGCTTTTTTCATTTCTACACCACGGGTTTGCGAGTTAACCGCATGACCCCAATAGAACATAGCGCGAATATTTTCTCGTTGTTGAATATTGTCTTTATTCTCCAGAACGCCATCAATCCAACGAGATACCGGAATTCCGAAACTATTCATTGGCTTAGTGCCACCGTAAGTCCCTTGATCAAAACGATTCGCTATCCAATCAAAATCAACATCCCACACCTTGGCCCAATGACGCCATGCCCCTTCTGCGACGCCATAGTAACCAGGCAACGAATCAGAAAGCACCCCTAAATCCGTTGCTCCTTGAACGTTATCATGACCACGGAAAATGTTCGCACCGGAACCCGGTTTACCCAAATTCCCCAAAGCCAATTCAAGTACACAATAAGCACGAGTATTGTTATTTCCTGTTGTATGCTGAGTGCCGCCCATACACCAAATAATACAACCGGGGCGATGTTCAGAGAGTAGCTTCGCGGTTTGATAAACATCCGACTCACTCACTCCGGTAACCCGTTCCACCTCTTGAGGTGTCCATTTCGCCACTTCTTGACGAATTTCATCCATGCCAAACACACGTTGGCGAATGAATTCTTTATCTTCCCACTGATTGTTAAATACGTGCCAGAGCACGCCCCAAATAAAGGCGACATCCGTTCCGGGACGCAATGACACATAGTGATCCGCTTTGGCTGCGGTGCGCGTACGACGAGGATCGGCAACCACAATTTTGCAATTATTCTTCTCTTTGGCGATCAAGATATGTTGCATTGCGACCGGATGTGCTTCCGCAGGGTTCGAGCCAATGAACAACATCGACTTACAGTTATGCATATCATTAAAGGAGTTGGTCATTGCACCGTAACCCCAAGTATTGGCAACGCCTGCTACAGTCGTGGAATGGCAAATTCGCGCTTGGTGATCAACGTTATTGGTTCCCCATAATGAGGCCATTTTACGAAAGAGATACGCTTGTTCATTGCTGTGCTTAGCGCTGCCAAGCCAGTAGACCGAATCTGGTCCCGATTGTTGACGAATTTTTAGGATCTCATCGCCGATTTCATCGATTGCCTGTTGCCATGAGAGCTTTTTCCATTTTCCGCCCTCAAGCTTCATTGGATATTTCAAACGTCGCTCACCATGACCATGCTCGCGTAAGGCTGCCCCTTTTGCGCAATGCCCACCCGCATTAAAGGGGTGATCAAAAGCCGGCTCTTGGCCTGTCCAAACCCCATTTTGAACTTCAGCATAAATGCCGCAGCCAACGGAACAGTGCGAACAGATGGTGCGCTTAACTTCCGTTTTAACCTGATTAGATCGCGAGGTTGCCTGAGCTTTTTTAATCATTCCAGGAGCAAATAAAGCGGAACCAACAACCGCACCACCTGCAGCTAATGAACTGTTGCGAATAAAAGCTCGACGACTGAGTCCTAATGTATTTGGCTGTTCGACCTGCTCTGAACGTTTGGTCAGTTTCATTATTGGCTCCTATAAACTCGCGTAGTAATCACGGATATGTTGAGTTTCGTGATACCCTTTTTGTAATGGCTGTGGCGTCGCCTCTTCCGCTGTCTCTACCGCTAATGCAGACTGACCAGTGGAAGCCACCACACCTCCGACAACGGCGGCACCGGCCATACTTTTTAATACCGTGCGCCGACTCTGATTAATATCTGATTGTTTTTTCATCGCTTCCTTCCTTTTTTCCATATAACCGCGGTGATGGTTCCACTGCCGTCGTAGGATGTTTGTTATCATTCGCTGACATTCTGCTCAATGGTGTTTTTGACATGCATAACATGGGTATTACCTTGACTAGCAATGCTAGCTGGTGTCATCTGAATACTCTCTAGGCTTAAAAATGCCTTGCACACTTGAGATACCGCTCGATAAAAATTCGCATGTTCGGCTTGCTCAATTTGTCGTACTAGGTGATTAAACCAAGGACCAATATGGCGATGAAAAAACTCACCTTGTTGCTCAGGCGTATCGCTGATCAACCAAGCCATACTTTCACATAAGGCGGCAATGTGATCCTCTGGCTCTTTCACCGAGTCTGAACGCTGCAAACCAAGCTGTGCCATATGTTGGCGAAGATCCGCTAAAGGTTTTTCCATTAATGATCCAGTCAGGTGCCATGAGGCAAAGGGCACCACTTCACCTCTCCCGATACCAATAAATAGCCATTGATATTCCTCTTCAAGGCTATCAACATCAGTATGTTGTGCAGCGTGTCTTAAAGCTAACCAACACTGGCTCATTACGCTTGAGTTATCTTCAATCTCTAAGTCAGCCAAAAACTGCAATTGTGACTGACTAGGAGGAGCGCGAAACAAGGAGGCTAACATCAGATAAATATCGGTGCGGATAGTGTCTGTAACTTGCATAAACATCGCCTTAATAGTGAAGTTGCTGCTCTGGGTTTTCAGCCATCGCTTCAAAAATATCAATCACTCGACAGTCTTCGCACATGGCGATTCGATTCAGAGACATGGGATCTGAAAAATGAGAGTGACCACGTAACTTATCTTGCAGCATGGTGATCATTGACTGAGGCGCAAATGCTTTTTGACAACGTAAACAGCGAGCTGGCTCTTCTTGATGTAACACCTGCGCCGCTTGTCGCTCATCATGGTCCCAATTGATTCTTGGTACCGCCGTCAAGACCTTTTCAGGACATGCAGTGACACATAAACCGCACTGCACACAATCTTGTTCAGTAAAATGCAAAGCAGGTATATCACCACTATGATGCAAAGCTCGCGTAGGACAGACCGCGACGCAGCTCATACACAAAGTACAATCTTGACTGGCGCACTCAATTGAACCAAAAGGGGCTGAGCTATTCAGTGGTTGAATCATGGAGTCTGGTTGATACTGACTGGCAAGTGCATCTAATGCTTGATACAAACGTTGGCGTTTATTACCAGAGAGTTCACCCAATCGAAGCATCAAATCTTCTTGACACAGAACTGGGAGTCCTTCGCCTAGCGATTCAAAATAGAGAATATCAATCCGCTGCTTGTCTAAGCCTAATGACGCTAATAGCGTTTGTGCTAACGACACTTCTTGATGAAGAATGCGCAATACGGTCGCAGGCATATGCTGACTAGCTGCAAACAGTACCTGAGTCGCGCCATTAACCAGTGCCGCGAACCAAGTATCCATACCGACAGAAGGAAGTTCTTCTAGCATCACCGGAATAACATTATCGGGTAAAGCTTTCAGCGCCATAAGATGATGAGCTTCGTGGCGATCACTGCAAAAAAGAATGATCGGTGTTTCGCCTTGGGCCTGAAAATAATGGTTAAGTAGTCGCTCAACAAACTTTTGTGTATCGGTAGGGTTAGGTAAAGCGTAGTGGATCGCTTCCGTTGGGCAAGCCGTCGCGCACGTTCCAATACCTTGACAAAGATAGGGGTTGATTTCGATTCGATGGCCTGTTTGTGCTGACCCTTCACTAGAAAGCGCACCCGCCGGACAAGCATCAACACACCGCTCACAACCTTTCACCCCTCGTGAGCTGTGTGCACACAAATCGGTATTGAGACGGAAATATTTCGGTTTATCAAAAGTACCCATTAATGTTGGAATGGTTTCTAACGCTTCAACGAGTTTGTTTTCGCCTCGCCCCACAGGAAAGTATCCAGGAACAGGCACTTCTTCACTCATGATTCCGCTGAGTGAGAGATCCAATACAATATCAAAACATGCTTGCCCAATTACCGCTTGTGCCAAATTGATGCTTTGACCACGATTGACCACCTGAATATCGAATGCCCCCAAATAGCCACTGATTTGTACCGAATCGGCAAAGTAAAGTGTGCTTGAATGCCCCTGATGGCCGTCAATCGATAAAAGCGTCAAAGAGCCCATTGCAGACAGTTGTTGGGCCGCACGTTCAATCAAACTGGTGGGACCAATTAATAATGTATGACCACCACTTTGATAACTAACCGTTGGTGGGATCAAATTCTGCAGCTCAACAGTATGTTGCAGCGCAAACCAACGCGCTTGACCAGAAGCACTGGAGGCTTGTTGTAGATAGTCGTTTAACATTGCTCAGTTCCATGCTGAAAGCAGGCTCATTGGCCTACCCTTATTTATTACATGGATTTAGCAAATAACGTTCCAATTAAAAATATAATTTATCTAATTGATTTGTATGCAATTTAAGTGAAATTCTTATCAGAAAGAATCCAATAAGACATTTTGTCTCATTAGCAAGCTAAGAAGTGAGACAAAATGTCCCTACTTTTTGTCCACCCATACTGCCTCATCTTCATCCATCCGATCACGCGGCATAATGGGCTGATGGTGAGCGAAGTGGTTATGGTTATTTTGCTGTTCAGATTGGTGTTCAGGTATCAGATCTGCATTCGATGGGTCGACATCAATAAGCCATTCACGGACGCTTTGTGCTAGTTCACTCGCCAAGGGTTTTAACGCATGATAATCACCATCATAATCATCTAGACCATCGACTTGATTGAACTCGCCATTGAAAAAAAGCTGCCGTAACGCCTGTTTTTTCAACTCAGCAGAAGACGAAACCAATAGCGTGGAAAGTTCATTTGCGGTAGCAAGGCTCTCTTCTGTCACCGACTCTGCCGGAGAGGCTGTCTGATTGCAGGTTAAGGTCGTAGACAGTTCAGAATCACTCTCAGATTGTAGATCACTCGGTAATGCTTTATCGCCACTATCCGATGCCTCAATAACCTCGCCTTCAGATACTGCTGCTTGATCTAATTTACGCTTTGACCAGCGATTAAAGAAAGAATCAGTTGCCACATGACCTCCCGGCACCTTTACGCTTTTTAGAACGGTAGTCGAGCAATTCGCCTTCTCGACCAATGAAGGCTTCAATCCACGCTTGCACCGCTAAAGGCATAGGCTCAGAAAGTACTACATAGTCGCTATCCATATAACGAGCCGTCACACCTTGCGAGGCGGTAATGCACACCAGTTTGGGTTGATCGTCATCGGTACTATTTTCCACGATCACGAATAACTTAGGCTCTCGCGAGCTGAGGTTAAATCGATAATCGCTTCGCTCATCGCGAAAGAGCTCCAATACGGCTCGCGCTTTGAACTCAACCTGAGGCATTAATTCAAAACCGCTTAATTGCCATTGGCTCGTTACCCAACGCCCAACATTAAACGAGCGTAAATGAAGCAGACAACCAATGGACCATTGAAATTCGTTTTTGATCAACGGCGCTGAATGTGAAATGGGGAAAGCCATGAAGAGTAAATCCTTGCTTGAGTCAATACTAACAACCGTTCATTTAAGCAATTATTACGCCATCCGATTTATCGACATAACATACGACAAAAAAGAGAACATGGAATGATATTTGCTGCTCTCTTTATCTCTGCCTCACTCGTATCATCGATCACGATTGACGATTAACACACTTTTAGCATCGGTATAGGAAAATTTTGTGTCAGCATTCTCTCTCATTCAGCCGACTGAAAATCCACAACAAACCATGGAAGTAACGGTTTATGATCAATATGGTGAACCATTAACCAAATCCATCGCCTGTGAACGCCCTTTAACCGTACTGTTAAATTGGCAAGAAGTGGTGACGCTAATGACTCTAGGCTCTCGCCCCGAAGCGTTAGTGCTCGGCTACCTAAAAAATCAAAGTTTTATTTCTGATCGAGAGCAACTTCAATCAGTGATCATTGATTGGCAAACGCATTCAGCCGCCGTGGTGACTAAAGAGAATATTGACCGTGTTCAACCAGCGCTTAAGAAAAAAACCGTTACCTCTGGATGTGGTCAGGGCACGATGTATGGCAATGTCATGCAACAATTAGAAGGCTATCAAGTGCCACAGACACGCTTGAAACAGTCACAGATCTACGCAACGTTAGAGGCGCTCACCCATCATAATCAAACCTATAAAAAAGCCGGCGCCGTTCACGGCTGTGCGATTTGCCAAAATAACCATGTGCTCTCTTTTGTCGAAGATGTAGGTCGGCATAATGCTGTCGATACATTAGCTGGCGAACTCTGGCTGCAAGGGGATTCGGGTCATGACAAACTGTTTTATACGACTGGACGGTTAACCTCTGAAATGGTGATTAAGGTTGCGCAAATGGGTATTCCCGTCCTACTTTCTCGCTCTGGGGTCACTCAAATGGGCTTAGACTTGGCCAATCAGTTTGGTATTACCACCATTGCGCGAGCGAAAGGCCTGCGTTTTGAAATCTATAGCGGCGCAGAAAAAATTGATTTTGATATCAAAGGCTAATCTTACGTGAAAAGATTGATGTTCCTCTCTGAATGAGTGCCATCACTCATTCAGAGAAAAGGATTATTCAGAAAATGAGTGAGTCGTCGTGATCAATAACGGGCTTTCCGCTTTCGCCAGCAAGTAAATACTAAAAGTACTGCCTTGCCCCTCAACAGAGTGAACTCGAATTTCACCGCCAACTTGACTGAGTAAGCTCTGTGATACCGATAACCCCAACCCCGTTCCTTGCCTTTTGGTTGTATAAAAAGGGGCAAAAATTTTGCTCAGTTGCTCAGGTTTGATTCCACAACCATGGTCTTGAACATGAATGATCGCGCCGAATACTTTTCCGTCTTGTTGCCAATCTTCGCTACTAATGATCAGTTGACCTTTGCCTTGCATCGCGTGAATAGCATTGATCTGTAAATTGACTAAAATCTGCAACAGATGATGATGATTCACTTCAACAGAGCAGCGCGCTTGTAAGTGTGTAATAAACTCAACGTCGCGTCTCTTACTGCCCGCTTTAACGAGTGTAATACTCTCTTCGATAATTGGATTAACACGCTGCCAGGTAATTTTATCTTGCACGCCACCATGACGACTGTATTGCAGTAAACTGCGAGTAATATTGCGGATCCGATCAACTTGCAGCAAGATTGCCTCAATTTCCTCGGCCACCCTTGGCGCTTGTTCTGCCAGCTCAAAACGGATAAGTTCGGCATTACCAAGAATCACTGCGGTAGGATTATTAATCTCATGCGCGATACCTGCGGTTAGCTCTCCAAGTGCCGCCAGTTTTTCATGGGCAATCAATTTATTACGAGTTTGATTCAATAACTGAATGTGGTGTTCTAATTGCTGAGTTTTTTCATGCAAACTGGCGGTGCGCGATTGAACCTTTTCTTCTAATTCATCGGCAGCGTGCTGAATCTGCTGATTACGCTGTTGCAGTAAATCCAGCATATGATCAAACTGTTTCGCCAGTTGAGCTAGCTCATGTTTTTCATCCAACCCTAATGAGCCAATACGTTTATTTTGATCAACTTGAACCTGTTTAACAACGTGATGGATACGTTCAATGGGGCGAAACAAATCACGTGAACCGCGATAAACGAAAAAACCTGAAACAAGCAATAAAATCAATGCCATACTGCCCATTTCGACAATGTTGGTTAAGTAAATTTTAACCAATGGCCACAGTAAATAGCCCGTATAAAGCATACCAATAACTTGATCATATTGATCACGAAGTGGCTGATAAGCACTGATATACCAAGCATCATAGACATACGCCTTATCTACCCATTGCTCACCTTGTCTTAATACCTGATCGGCTACTGGTTGAGAGACTCGTGTACCAATCGCTCGTCCAGCTAGAGTAGAACTATCCAACGGTACATTAGTGCTAACCCGTAAATCATCCAAAAATAACGTTAGCGTGCCTGCTGGACTTAATCGATTGGCTTGTACGGGGTAGATTAAATCTCGAATTTGGTCGACGAGTAACGTGCTATTGTTGAGCAGCAACCCTCCTTCTAAAAAACCGATGATCTTTTGATCAATCAAGATCGGAACAACAGTTCGGCTGACTAATCCACGCGATTCAACCAAGCGATCATTCAGTATCGGGGTTTGTGCTCGTATCGCTAAATCGGGATCCAATTGCTGTAATTCAGCCGCACTCAGCACATCAAAAAAAGACTCTTTTCGCGTCAGATCCAAATAACGGAACTGCTGTTCTAGCGTGTTAACCAATTGAAAATGCAGAAAGTCTAATTCGTAACGTTTTTTCTGTTGCTGAACCCAATCCATAAACTCTAGCTGGTAGTAATAACCCTCTCGAAGCCCATGTTGAAAATCATAAGAATCAGCGAAGGCGTGAACATAACTGGCCTGTTTTTGTTGCAATAGCGTCACACTATTTTGAGCAACCCCCAAGCGCTCTGATACATCCACCAAGGCACTTTGCCACGTGTAATGCAAAGACCAATAAAAGCTGATACCAATCAAGGCCATTAATGTGACGGCAATCGGTACGGAAGTCAGAATCAACAGTCGATAACGAACCATACTTAGAAAGCGATGGTGCCACGTTCGCCACCATGAAAGCTTAGCGCACCTTGATTTGCTCATCACTTTCCCACTCTTTGAATTTTCGTTCTAATGTTTTGCGAGCAACGCCTAAATCCCGAGCGGCTGCCGATTTATTGCCTTGATGAAAAGCAACGATTTGTTCTATATGCGCCTTCTCGACTTGTTTTAAACTCCAATCCGTCGGATAACCACAAGCTTCCTCTCGGTTTGGTCTATCACTTTCCGATGATAATTGTGACAATGTCACTTCAATGTCACTGTTTTGACCATCACGGTGTAATGGCTGCCAGTAATGCGCTAACGGTTGACCGATTAATAAACAGCGCTCAATGAGGTTTTTTAATTCGCGAATATTCCCCGGCCAGTCGTAATCAAACAGTGCATTAATATCTTCATGGGCCCATTTAGGCGTCGGCAGCGACAGATCTGCACACAGGGTTTGTGTAAAAAAAGGCACCAACTCATGCAAATCGGCTTTGCGCGCTCGTAGCGGCAAGACCTCAATTTTGAGTACATTTAATCGATAATAGAGATCGGCGCGAAAACGGCCTTCTTCTACCTCCTGAAACAGATTTCTATTTGTCGCAGCCACAACTCGTACATCAACTGGCAGCTCTCTTTCTGAACCAACTGGGCGGATCGCTCGCTGCTCTAACACTCGCAACAAAGACGATTGCATATTAAGTGGCATCTCACCGATTTCATCTAAAAACAGGGTTCCACCATGAGCAACCCGAAAAAGACCCTCACGATTTTTCTTAGCGCCAGTAAAAGCGCCCTGTGTATGTCCAAATAGCTCACTCTCTAAGAGCTCTGGGGCAATTGCGCCACAATTAACAGGCACAAACGGTCCCTGCCTTCCACTGGCTTCATGAATGCCGCGCGCCACCAACTCTTTCCCCGTGCCAGATTCACCTTCAATCAACACGGAAGCACGAGAAGGAGCAAATTGCATAATCAATTGTTTGAGTTGCTCGGTCTGTGGCGATTGCCCCAAAATTTGGCTAACACAATGACGTTGGACGTCACGTTGTAACGCATATTGCATGCGTTGATGTAACCGCTTATCCATGCATCGTTCAACCGCTTTGAGCATCTGTTCAAGGTTAAATGGTTTGAGAATAAAATCAGCAGCGCCCAACTGCAGCGCACTGATGGCTGTCTCTAAGTCGGCGTAACCCGTCATGAAGATCACATCGGGTCGCTGATCTTGTTCAGCAAAGATCGCTTCCCATTCAATCCCTGAGCGGCCGGGTAAATTAATGTCTAAAATAATCAAATCATAATGGGTCGTCGCGCGTAGTATTTCTGCTTCATCAATGCATCCAGCACAATCTACTTTCGAAAACCACTTACGTAATGCTTTTTGTAAAATAGACTGCATGCCTGTTTCATCATCCACCACCAATACCGAAAAAGCGTGGTAGTGTTGCGCAGATTTACGATCACTCAAATAAGCCATGATTTCCCTTGGGTTTTACTATAAATAGAGAGACAAAAAACCTTATCATTTATCAGGATAAGTTGAGACATTTTGTCTTAGCTTGAACAAATTGTCACGCGGCCTGAGTCAAAGGAATAGCAACTCGCTGAAATTATTGATGTTTAGTAAGCCATTTCAAGACTCAATATTGGCATCGACTTTGCTTGTCAACACAGCATTAACCACCACTAAAAATCGATAGGGATATGAATAAGACCTTACTGCGCTTGCTGACTTGCTTGTTATTGTTAAGCAATAGCCACTTCACTTTCGCCGATGCTTCGTTACGCATTCGTTTAGCCACCACCACCAGCACTTATCACTCTGGTTTACTGGATTATTTATTGGATGAGTTTAAAAAAGACTCAGGCTATACGGTGGATGTTTTAGCAACAGGTACGGGAAAAGCGTTAAAACTGGGTGAAAATGGCGATGTGGATCTTGTGATGACTCATGACCCAAAAGCTGAAGCGCAATTTATCGAGAAGGGTTATGGTATTTTGCCACGTAAAGTTATGTATAACGATTTTGTTTTAGTCGGTCCTCAAAATGACCCTGCAAAAGTCAGCGAACAAGACAATATCCAACAGGCTTTTAGCGCAATTGCCGAGCATAACCATTTGTTTATTTCTCGCGGAGATGAGTCTGGGACCCATAAAAAGGAACTGACGATTTGGCAAGCGAATCAGATAAAGCCGATTTTTTCTCAATATCGCTCGGTAGGTCAAGGCATGGGACCCACTCTGACCATGGCATCGGAAATGCGAGCTTATACCTTGACCGATCGAGGAACGTGGTTAGCTTATCAGAATAAACTCGACCTTGTGATTTTGTATCAAGTCGATCCCTTACTGTTTAATCCGTATCAAGTGATTTTAGTGAATCCGGAACGTTATCCCCACACCAATTATCAAGGCGCCAAAGTATTCAGTGATTGGTTAGTCAACCCTAAGGGCCAGCAACTAATTAACCAGTTTCGAGTTCATAACCAAGCCCTATTTGTCGCCAATGCCAATGAGTAAGCCGTAATGAGTCTTTGGCAAACGACACTCGATGCGTTAGCACTTCTGCTCAATTTCGACGCTGATCTTTGGCATATTGTCGCCGTCTCATTTAGCGTCTCTTTAGCCGCAGTGGGGTTAGTTTTACTGCCTGCGTTATTGCTGGCTTTTGTCTTAGCCTACAGTCACTTTCCGAGCAAATGGTTACTGCTTTCACTGATCAATACCTTACAAGCTGTACCTACCGTGGTGATTGGTTTACTGCTGTATATGTTACTGTCTCGAGCAGGACCTCTAGGTGATTGGCAGCTACTGTTTACTCAAAAAGCGATGATTTTAGGTCAAATGCTCATCTGCCTGCCGATTTTAGTGTCCATGATGCACGGTGCGTTACAATCGAGTGATCGGCGTTCAGTCGAAACCGCGATGACCCTAGGAGCATCACTACCACGGATAGCCCTGACCATGATGTGGGAAACTCGCTTTCCACTTTGTGCCGCAGTCATCGCAGGCTTTTCACGCATTGTCACCGAAGTGGGCTGCTCAATGATGGTCGGCGGGAATATTATGGGGTTAACACGTAATATCCCAACTGCGATTGCGATGGAAAGTCAAAAAGGCGCGTTTGCACAAGGAGTGGCACTCGGAATGGTATTACTCAGCTTAGCGCTTATTCTGAATTTTTTGCTCTCTAGCATGCGAGGGAAAGGTTATCTACGCGCATAATACATAATATACGAGGTCACATGTCGATATCACTTACTGCCCATCAGCTATCCATGCGTTTCAAAGATCGAGGCTTATTCCATATTCCGACGTTAACATTAGGCCCTCATGAAGCGGTTTATCTTAAAGGCGATAATGGCGTTGGCAAAACCACGCTATTAAAGATTCTCGCAGGTTTACTGAAACCAACAACCGGTTCGGTCTCTCATCATCGCGTTTGGTGGCAACGCTTATTGGGTTGCAGAGCTAATCCGCGCATTATTTATCTTCATCAAACCCCTTATTTATTTGATGATACCGTCTATCGCAATATTGCTTATGGGCTCCGTTTCTGTGCCTTATCAAGCCAAGAAAAACGTTGCCAAGTGATCACGGCCTTACGCATGGTCGGGCTAGAAAGTTTAGCGAATGAACACGTGTCTGTACTTTCCGGAGGTGAAAAGCAACGCGTTGCGATGGCAAGAGCATGGATCTTGAATCCTGCTATTTTATTAATGGATGAGCCCAGCGCTTCACTGGATGAGGAATCTATTGCCAGATTAGTTATAATGGCCAACGATTTACTGAATCGTGGCTGCAGCTTGGTGATCACTAGCCATCAAAATAATCCGTTAACCGAATTGTGTCATAAACAATGGTGGATAAAAGAACATCAGCTGTTTGAATCACCGCGGCTACACGTTATTTCCCCTACTACCACAGAGAATCGCAATGTTACCTCCATCTCACACTAGCTGGGTCATTTTAGCCGGAGGGCAAGCTCGGCGCATGGGGGGCGACGACAAAGGATTAATCCTCCTTAATGGTCAACCATTAATTGCCCATGTTATTGAAAGACTACGCCCGCAAACAAGGCAAATTTTTATTAATGCCAATCGAAATCAAACCCAGTATCAACAGTATGCACCAGTGATCAGTGACATTGTTAAGGACTTCCCTGGCCCACTGGGCGGAATTCACGCTGGCTTAACCCATGCTCAAACAGAATGGGTGGGCTTTGTGCCTTGCGACAGTCCATTAATTAACGATGATCTGGTCGAGAGATTCTGCGCTGCAGTCAATCCACAAAGTGAGATTTTAGTTGCCTTTGATGGCCAGCATCAACAACCTGTCTTTACCCTATTTCATCGACAGGTATTACCTAAACTCGATGCATTTTTAGCACGCGGCGATCGAAAAATCATTTTACTCTACGATGAATGCCATACCCAACAGGTCGACTTTAGTGACTCGCCTGCCTGCTTTTTTAATTTAAATACGCCACAAGAACTGACTCAATTTGGAGCGTTAAATACATGACAACGTCACGTCCTTCTCTGCCGATACTGGGATTCGCTGCTTATTCGGGAACGGGAAAAACAACATTACTGGAAACCCTGCTACCCCAGCTTACTCAACAAGGCTTGCGTATCGGAGTATTAAAACACGCTCATCACGATTTTGATGTCGATGTGCCCGGTAAAGATAGCTATCGCTTGCGTAAGGCCGGTGCATCGCAAATGCTCATTGCTTCGCGAAAACGTTACGCGTTAATGACCGAAACTGTCGATGCTGAAGCGGAATTTGATTACCTTTTGCAGCGTTTTGACTCACAACAACTCGATTTAATTCTGGTTGAAGGATGCAAAAATATCGCTTTTCCCAAAATTGAACTCCATCGAGCGGCACTGGCCAAACCTTGGCTCTATCCCAGTGACCACAATATTATTGCCATTGCCGCCGATGAAACCGTTGATACCTCGTTACCGCAAATGAACATCAATGATATTGAAGCGATAAGTCAGTTTATTTTGCACTATGTAGACCATTATCAACCGCACTCTGATCTAAAGCCTCAAAAGCCTTCTGTAGCTAAAGCCAATTGCGACACCTTGTCACCCGCCTCTCTCTCGGTAGAACAAGGGCTCGAAAAAATTCTTTCTGCCGTCTCATCTTTAAGTGACGTTGAAAGCATTGCGGTCAGTGATTCTTATGGCCGAGTTATTGCTGAGCCAGTTTTCTCACCAGTGAACGTCCCTGCTTATCGTAATTCTGCGATGGATGGCTATGCCATCCGCAGTGATGATTTACAACGCGAACGCTATACACAGGTCGCAGAAGTGATGGCAGGCCAACGTTATGCTTCCCCTTTGGCGTTAGGTGAATGTGTGAAAATCATGACTGGAGCGGCCATGCCCGATAATGCCGATACAGTGGTGATGCGTGAGCAAGCGGTTGTCGAATCATCTTTGATCTCATTTCCTCACGCCTCGATTCAAGCTGGGCAACATGTTCGTCAAGCAGGGGAAGATATCGCTTTAGGCAGCCGCGTTTTTTTACCAGGACAGCGTATCCAATCGGCCGAAATGGGTTTATTAGCCTCACTCGGTATGACCGAAATCTCGGTGTTTCGCCGCCTCAGCGTCGCGATCTTCTCCACTGGAGATGAAGTACAAGCCCCGGGTAGCCAAGCCACACCAGACACTATCTTTGATGCCAATCGGTTTACATTGATTGGCTTACTGACCCATCTTGGTTGCCGTGTTATTGATCTTGGTATTCTCGGCGATGATCAAACACTCATGACACACGCTCTTGAGCAAGGCGCCAATCAAGCTGATGTGGTTATCACGTCTGGAGGCGTTTCTGTCGGTGACGCCGATTTTATTAAATCAGTATTAAACCGATTGGGGCATATCGATTTTTGGCGGATTAATATGCGTCCCGGTCGTCCGTTTGCTTTTGGTCATATCGCAACACGCCCTTTCTTTGGCTTACCCGGGAATCCTGTCGCGGTCATGGTCTCTTTCATTCAATTTGTCGAGCCTGCACTGCGTAAAATGCAGGGTGAGACAAATTGGCAACCATTAAAAATAAAGGCCATCGCCAGCGAAGAGCTACGTTCACGCCAAGGGCGCAGTGAGTTTAGCCGAGGCATTTACCATATTGACCACAATGGGCAGTTAACCGTACGTACAACGGGGCAACAAGGCTCTGGAATTCTTCGTTCGATGAGCGAGGCAAACTGTTTAATTGAAATTGAACCCGCAGTCGACAAGGTTAATATCGGTGAAAGCGTGACAATCATCCCACTTCAAGGCAGAATTTAGCCCATGACAATTTGTTCAAGAGCAAAACATGGTTCGTACGATCATTTATACCTATAAAGAACAGCAAAAAACCTTAACTTTTTCTTATCAAAAGCACCGTAATATTCATGAAGCGGTTGCGGAAGCCGAAGGTATTGATATCTCAGACTATTTAAAAATGGAACTGCAGCTAGAGGCGATTTCGGATACTAAAGCGGTACGTAATTACCGTGATAATTATTTTAAAAAGCTCGGTTTTGGGGTCATCACGTTACAAGCGAAAGAGAATCATGGCGTTGGTAAAAAACCAAAGAAAACCAATTAGCGCTCTTGTAAAAACAACGACTCTATCAATAAAAGTGGGCTTGTCGAATGACAAGCCCACTTTTATTTGAATGTGCAACAATCAGTAATTACTTAATGTTGAGAAAAGCTGCACCTCTAACACCACCGGAATCACCATGTTTCGCTTTAATGATTTTTGGACATTTTGCGATAGGTAGTAGGTATTTAGGTACACGTTTAGGCATTTCTTGATAAATCAGCTCAAAGTTTGAAAGACCGCCACCCAAAGCGACAACATGCGGATCATTGGCGGTGAAAAGATTAGCAAAGCAGATAGCCAGCAGTTCCATAAAGCGCTCAACATGTTCAACCGCTTTAGCTTCACCGGCTTCATTGGCATGGATAATATCAATCGCTTTTTTCTGTTCACCATAATAGTGTTGATAAAGTAACTCAAAACCACGACCAGAGAGATAACTGTCTAAACAGCCTTTCTTACCACATCCACAACCAAGCAGTGGTGCATTATCCCCAAGATGAAACCAAGCGTCGATCGGTAGACGCATGTGGCCTACTTCACCTGCCACATGGTTGCGACCAGAGAATATCTTACCTTCATAAACTAAACCGCCACCAAAACCAGTACCGAGAATTAATCCCATCACTGACGGTTCATTTTTCAGTTCCTCATCCCAAGCTTCGGAAAGCGCAAAACAGTTGGCATCATTTTCAATTTTGACCGTACGCCCAATTCTTGCTTCTAAATCCGCTCGTAAAGGTTTGTTTTTTGCTGCGGGGATATTAACTGTCAATACATTCCCTGTATCGGCTTCCTCGGACCCCGGTAAGCCAAGGCCAATTTTACCTTCAACCGCAAATTGAGCATCGTATTTAGCCACCAATCCAACCAGCGTATCGACCAATAAAGCGTAGTCTTCTGTAGGGGTTGCGACACGTTCTGTCGCTACGCGTTGTAAATTCTCATCAAAAGCACCAAACTCAATTTTTGTGCCACCGACATCAAAGCCGTAATACATGCTTATCTCTCCTTCAACACCCAACCTTGGGTTAAAATATCAAAAATAAAAACGCCGATATTATCCATCATAGCGATGGTTTTATCCGTGACTCATCCCCGAGTTTATCGTTTTCTGCTGCCCGTTTGCACAGGAAACCAGCATACCTTTATGTAACGTTAGAGGCAGTTCACTTTATTGTTATGGGCATTGGGATCCCAATAACGTAGAACTTGAGTAATCTTGCCAGTGCTGCAAAGCCGGTCTTTCTCCTTTAATGTGGAGCAAATTCTGAGTTTTACCGAACAGATAACTCTCTTTAAATGCTTCAAACCACAGTTGTAGTGTTTCTGAGGCTTGTTGTTCTTCGCAAAGGGAGAGCACTAAACTCGCGACTTCAGCGGTGGCAAGATATTGATCCTTACTGGCTTTACGCATTAAGTAACTAGAGACTTTTTCAGGCTCAATCGATAATAAAGGCAAGGTGGCTAAATAGGGAGATTTACGAAAAATCCGCTTGGCTTCTCGCCAACTACCATCAATAAAGATCAATAAAGGTTTACGTGTTCCTCTATTCTCGGCCACGGTAGTCAGTTGACGTTGTTTATCTTGATCGGTTTGGGCTGGAAAAACAACAACAGGGAAAAATTTCGGATCGGATAATAATGAGAGTAAATGAGGATCTGGCTGAGTTCGATGCCATTGATACACATAAGTTTCTTTCACCGTATCAGCGATCAAACGCCCAGTATTACTCGGTTTAAATACTTCATTGTCAGAGACTAAAAGTATCACCGCGACTTGAGTCTCTATATTCGGTTGAAAATCACACAAACAGTATTGTTGCGCGACCTGACAAAACGAGCAACGAGAAATTTTTGAACCACGGGCAAGAAAAGGTTTGGTTGATTGCTGTAGACGTTCCTGATACAAACGATGAAAAGCGTGGACTCTCATAACTCGCACACAATGATAAAATAGGGACGGCGATTCTACCGCTCACGACGATGAGCGGCTAGTGTTTTACGATGAGAACATTCGGTTTATCTTCCAAGGAGGCTGTTAAGCATGCAACCAGAAACGGTTCGTTTGATTATTTTCGGTGTCGTACTGATCAGCTGTGCGATATGGGAAGTCCTCTGTCCTAGGAAAATGCTTACCCAGAATAAATGGCTACGCTGGGCTAATAATCTTGGCTTAGTTGGTCTCAATAGCTTATTAATTATGCTATTAATGCCTATCGTCGCATTTTCTGCTGCCCAATGGGCACAAGAGCAGCAGATAGGTATTTTTTACTACTTAACTCTTCCTTCATGGCTAGTCATTCTGCTTTCATTGCTCTTATTGGATATGATCATTTATGGGCAACACGTCTTATTCCATCGCGTGCCTTATCTCTGGCGCTTACATCGCATGCATCATGCGGATCAAGATATTGATGTGACAACAGGAGCACGCTTTCATCCTATCGAAATACTGTTATCAATGTGGATAAAAATTGGCACGGTGTTATTACTCGGGATTCCACCTAGCGCGGTCTTATTGTTTGAAATCATCCTTAACGCAAGTGCTATGTTTAATCACAGTAATGCTAAGTTAGCTATCCCGATTGATTATTGGCTGCGAAAATGGCTCGTAACACCTGATATGCATCGAGTTCATCATTCGATTATCCCTAAAGAAACTCATGCTAATTTTGGTTTCTGTTTGTCAATTTGGGATAGATTATTCGGTACTTATCGTGATCAACCCGAGCATGGGCACGATAAAATGATGATCGGCTTACCCCTTTTTCAGAAAAGCAGAGAACAATGGCTGGATAAAATGCTTAGCCAGCCTTTTCGTCGTGATTAAGAGAAATAGTATGAGATTAAAAACGGTCGGAATGGTATCACTGTTGATTATCAGTGGGTGCGCATCACAGCAAGAACAAATAAACCAACAAGAGGCATCAAATTGGCAGCAGGCCGAGCAATGGCCAGACACGTCATTATTTAACGTGTATCAGCAGTGGCAAGGCGTTCCTTATCAATTAGGAGGAAACGGTAGAAATGGCATTGATTGCTCAGCTTTTGTACAAATCGCCTTTCGTGATGTCTGGCAGCATTATTTACCACGAACCACATGGTTACAGAGTCAACAAGGCAAAGCTGTCGCCTACCGCGACGCACAGTACGGTGATTTGGTTTTTTTCAAAACTTCATCTTCTACTCGCCATGTCGGGGTGTATTTAGGAAACAAAAGCTTCGTTCATGCTTCAACCTCGCAAGGCGTAACCATATCAAGATTAGATAACCCTTACTGGGCTGCAAGATTTTGGCAAATCAGAAGAATAGAAAAGCCACTTTAGTCATCAGTGGCAAGGCTGGCATGAGCATCTCTACCTAATCCGATTAAGACTCTCAGATCAGTCGTACTTACTCACTGCGGTATCAAATAAGTTTTTAACTAAAGCGACATACTCATCAAGAAATAAAATTTGCTCGTTGGTCGCAGGTTTATGCCAAACACTCGTCAGGACTTCACCTAAATCATCGACAACTAAATCCGCTTCTTTTAACAAGCGAAAACGAACACTTGAGTGTAACTCTGGATTTTGCTCGAAGATCGCCATGATGTTACTGGCAATCATATCGGTAATGACATCTTCAACGCTCTCTTGCCCAATATCACCATCACGGGTAAAGATATCCATGTTCATCGCCAAATGTTCGATCAGAGCTAAATAACCATCGGTTTCTACAACCACTTTTCTTCTCCGTTTACCGCTTATTGCCAGAATCAACGTTGCCTTGAGTAATATTAAGTCATCAACACACTTTTTCACAGTCTAATGACTGAGAATCTTTATGTTGTGTCTTAGCTTTTCTCAAATTATAGGTCGCTTTTGCTGTTAATGAATGCCTAACTACAAGAGCGTGGCAAGATTTAAGGTATGACATTATTGTATCTTAAAGCTGGTGTACAGCTAAATGTGCCGCGGGTTATGGTTAGGAAACTTGATTGTAATCACATTTATTTCTTTTTACTTCCGTCAAACGCTAACTAAATGAAATTATGTGCATTTGAAGTCTGAAATCCTCACCTATTTCACCTAAACTATCGGTAAGTTCATCGACATGGGAAAAGCATTATGTGGCAAGCCATCGTGCAACAGCTATCAGCGGCCCTAACATTCCAATTTGATCTTGTTGAAAAAAGCAGATTAGAAGCGGGAGATATTCATGATTGTTACATGATTTCTAATGGCAATGAACGCTACTTTGTCAAAGTTAACCATCGTGACAATTTACCTCTTTACGAAGCGGAGGCGAATAGTCTGCGTCTGCTCTCAGAGAGTCAATCCGTCTTGGTTCCACAACCGATAGTCGTCGGAGTGACCAAAAATCACTCCTTTATTATCTTAGATTATTTGCCAACCAAACCACTAGATGACCTCAATAACCAGTATCGATTCGGTCAACAGATGGCGAAACTTCATCGGTGGGGAGAACAAAAAGAGTACGGCTTTGATGAAGATAATTATCTCGGTGAAGTCCTTCAGCCCAACCCCTGGAATAAGAAATGGCATCTTTTCTTTGCAGAGCAGCGTATCGGCTGGCAACTACAATTACTCAAAGAAAAAGGGATATTTTTAGTTAACATTGATGAATTTGTCGATGTGATTAAACAGCAACTGACCTCTCACACACCTAAACCTTCTCTTTTACATGGTGCACTCTGGTTTAGTAACGTTGCCCATTCTGTCACCGGGCCAATTTGTTATGATCCGGCTTGCTATTGGGGTGATCGTGAATGTGATATTGCAATGACAGAGTTAGTGACAGGATTCCAAGATGAATTTTATCAAGGCTACCAAAGCCTACTTCCTCTAGACAATAAATACCAACAACGTAAAGAAATTTATAATCTTTATCATCGCCTTAATCATTGTAATCAATTTGGTGGTCACTATTTAAATCAAGCCGATGACGCGATACAGAAAATTCTCGCTTTTTAAATTCAAGGTAGGAATAACAAGATCCCTATCTAACGAACCCACTCATCCCAACACGGCATGCTCTAAAACATACCGTGTTGGTTTTAAACCTCAAATGATCACTTTAGTTTGACCGCCGTACCAAAAGCCAATACCTCGGAAGAGCCATTCGTAATCGCACTGGTGGTAAAACGAACCCCAACCACAGCATCCGCTTTGAGTTGTTTTGCTTCTACCAGTAGACGCTCAATCGCCACCCCACGAGCCTCAGTCAGTAGTTCAGTATAGCCATGCAACTCACCGCCAATGATTCCCTTTAAATTGGCCATAATATCTCGCCCTACATGCTTAGACTGAACGACATTGCCCATTACAACACCAAGAATATCAACAATCTCTCTACCAGGAATGGTTTCTGTTGTGGTGTAAATCATCAAATACCTCACTATTTATCTATTTGCTTTTACACAGATTAATTAAATTTACCAGCTATACTTTATAAAGTCGCTGACTATTTGGAAGGTATGTAATGACACAACAATACACAGATGCCGTAAGCAATCCTTTTTCAAGTCGGATAGGCAGACGTATCATTATCATTATGGTGATCTTGAGTGGTATTTTAACCCTCACGACAACATTGCTACAAATCTACTGGGACTATAGACAAGAGATCAATGACATCAACCAAAAACATTATGAGGTAGAGAATGTGCATTCCGAGCTGCTCGTTAGCTCACTATGGTCTTACGATTTAGCGCTATTACAACAGCATCTCGACCTATTGGTTAACCTCCCAAAAATTCAATACTTAGAAATACAGTCGGTCCAAACGGTATTGAGCGCCGGAGAAAAAGTGGAAAACTATCCAATCACCGATACTTATCCATTAGTTTATTTCAATTTGCCTGATCAGAGCTTTGAAACCATTGGTACCATTTATGTTGAGTCTAATGCAGAAGAAATTTATACCGCCCTCTTTCAACAATTTTTAACCACTTTAGCGATTAACGCGTTTAAAACTCTTTTTGTATGTGGGATCTTATTAATAGTTTTCCATTCCAGTATTAATCAGAGAATATTTCAAATCGTTGAGTATTTACGCCGCTACAATCCAAGGCACCCCGCTTTACCTTTACAGTTAAATAATCATAAATGGGTGATGGAAAAAAATGATGAGCTTGATCTTCTTGGTTACGAAGCTAATCGTATTACGGCTAATATCACCAAGCTATATCAAAATATCCAACAAGAAAAAGAACGGCTGGCTGATTTCACACAAGTCTCATCAGATTGGCTATGGGAGACCAATCAACAAGGAGAGTTAATTTATTGTTCAGAAAGCATGATAAATACCTTAAAAATCGATCTCGAACAAAAACCTACTTTTAATGACATTGACTGTTTTTCTAAAACTGATGATCTATTGATTGCTCTCGATCAACAACGCAATTTTAATCACTGTGAAGTCACAATAGAACAAGCTTCTGGCAAGCAATATCTGATGTTACAAGCTATCGCTCGTTATAAAGAGGAGACTTTTATTGGTTTTCGTGGTACGGCATTAAATATCTCCTCACTCAAAAACACTCAACTTCAATTGCATGAGTTAAATGAAAGTCTTGAACAACAAGTCGTCATTAGAACTCACGATCTCGAACTGAGCATGGCGCAATTAAAAGCGACGCAAAAACAGCTGATTGAAGCCGAAAAATTATCGGCATTAGGGGGATTGGTCGCCGGCGTTGCCCATGAAGTGAATACTCCTCTTGGTATCTCTGTGACTGCCGCATCTGTCATTAATGAAACTGCCATGGCACTCAATCAAGCGTTTTCTAATCAAACCTTAACCAGCACTGAATTTTCAGAATTAATGCAAAGAATGACTTCTAGTGGTCAAATGCTCGAAAACAATTTAAATCGAGCAGCAAAATTGATCCGAGATTTTAAACAAACAGCCGTAGATCAAGTATCTGAAAGTCGCTGCGAATTTGAGCTTGTACAAACCTTAGATGCTTTAATGGCCAGTTTGCATTCCGAGACAAGGAAAATTCCTGTTGAACCGGAAATTATCAGCCCTAGCGGTCCAATAAAAATGAATAGCTTACCGGGTGTGATTACGCAAATTATCACTAATTTAGTACTCAATAGTGTTAATCATGCTTTCGACCAGCAACCTAATGCAAAAATCTCGATTCAGTTATCGGAAATCAATGACAGTGTATTAATTAAATATCAAGACAATGGTTGTGGTGTAGCTCGCCATTTACATCACAAGATATTTGAACCTTTCTATACCAGTAAGAGAGGTTATGGCGGTTCTGGTTTAGGACTAAACTTGGTGTTTAACTTAGTCAAACAAAAATTATGCGGAGATCTTACTTTTGAATCTGAGATTAATCATGGTGTTAAATTTATAATTCGTATCCCTAAAAAACTACCATTAGTGATTGATGACACTAAAGAAGAATGATTAAATGTTCGAGATAAGTGGGTTATTGGTTATTCAGTGAAGTATTTTTCTATCATTTTATCCAGTTGACCCGCTGATCGTAACTGTTGTATTCGCTGATCAAAGATAGATTTAAGCTCTTGACCATCAGATATTGAGCGTGAAATAAGCATATAAAATTTATCACCACTAATGCCAGGAATACTGACCACTTTTAACCCATTAGTAAGATGATCAATTCCCTCTGATGCTTTAAAGCCAGCCAATATTTCATAACGAGCGAGAAAGACATCACATCGATTCGCTTCTAGCATTTTTACGACCTGCTCAAAGGTTCTGCTATTTTTACGAACTTTGCTATCATCAACGCCAAACCCTGTATAGTTATATCCTTGTAAGCCACAAGTTCTTAAGTAATCGAGATCTTGCGCAGTTCGGATAGGTAATCCTTCAGGATAAGTGATTGATGAGTATACATAACTAGGTTGAAGAGTGTAATAATAATCGGTTAAAATATAATCTTCATCTCGCTCTTCACTATAAGCGGCACTCAAAGCGATATCATATCGACCTAATTTTGTTTCACGTAAACAACGTTGCCATGGTGGTAGATCTACCGTTATCGTTAGGCCTAATGGCGAGAAAATTTCCTCTAAAACATCGATGTCATAACCAATTACTTTTCTCTCTTTTTCAAAATGATAAGGTGGCCAACCACTGCCATCCCCACAAATTGCAAGCGATGTTCTTTCTAATGCCATTGTCGATATGGATAAAAATATACCCGTAAGTAGTATTACTACGGTAATTACTTTTCTCATCATAACATCCCTGAAATTTAGCTACTATTTTTAATAAGTATTAGAACTGCCAATCATCATAAGGTAGATGGATCGCTTTATAAATAGCCTCTAACTCACCACTATCTTTAAGTTTATCAATCATTCTTGTTAAATAATCATCAATCCAATCACCTTTAGGCCCTTTAGGAATGATAAATACATCCTCATGGTCATAAAAATGCTGGCGATAAATATTTGTCAGGTTTAGACTTCTTAGAGCAATGTCGGCTTCTTCTTGTGCCCAAACAAACCCATCAATACGACCAGAAGACAGTTTAAGTAATGATGTATTAATACTATTAGAGCGCATTACTGGAAAAGGCATATCATCAGGAAATGCTTCGATTATATAATGATTAGGGTTCGCCCAAAGCTGATCGACGCTAAATGGTTTATCCTTATTAGTATAAAGAACAGAGGCCACTAAACCAAAAGAACGACTACTAAACCGGTAAGCCAGTTTGTCATCCGGATCATCCACTCTAATCGCTGGCAATGCAAAATCAGCTTGACCATTCACAACACCATAAATAGCACGATGGAGTGGATAAACATGAATAATAATATTTACATTAGGATCAATTGCATCAATACGTCGTACTAAATCAACAAAAGGCCCACTACCATCAGCATTAATCAACCCAGGAATTTCACCCAGATGGGCAATAATTTCATTCCTAGATTGTTCTTTTTCTTCTGCATTAATAGAAAATAAAATAGGAAAGACAATAAATGATGCATATATAAAAAATCGATTGCAACCCATTAAAAAACTCATAACAACACCTATAATTAATAAGTAAATAAACTTAATCAGGATACTGTTCACGAATAGCAATAAAATATTCCCAATTTTCAATTAATAAATTAACTAAATTTGGGTCGAAATGTTTACCATTTTGAGAGGTTAATTCATTTTTAATATCATTTTCCGACCAAGGCTCTTTATAACTACGTTTAGATCCTAAAGCATCAAACACATCCGCTAACGCGGTGATACGACCACTGATGGGAATCTGTTCACCGACCAATCCATTGGGATAACCGCTGCCATCCCATTTTTCATGATGACTAGCAGCAATTTCTTTTGCTTTCACAATCAGTGGACGATTGGATTTACTCAGTATTTCAACACCATAGTCAACGTGCTTTTTCATAATTTCCCATTCATCAGCCGTTAACTTACCTGGTTTATGCAAAATACTATCCGGTATTGCGACTTTACCTACATCATGCAATGGTGAACCGTTTTTTATCATGTACACCTCTTGCTCTGGTAAACCACACAACTCAGCCAGTTTTTCAGCAATCAAGGAAACCCGTTGTACGTGTGCCCCCGTTTCTTTACTTCTTGCTTCTACCGCATTAGCTAGGTTGTAAACCAACTCTTTGGATGTTTCTCGTAAATCAAGCTGTAAGTTTAAGTTATTAAAGGTCAGTGCAATATTTTGCATGTAAATCTCAAGCAACTGAGCATCCGCCTCTCTCAACTCCTCTAATAGATTAATATATAATAAATTTTCAGTTCCTCGACTATCGAGCATATAAAGAATAGCCGCGTCATGAAAATTTTCAGAGCGTTGATTATTTAATACTTGCTGACACCGCTGTGCGACTTCATCAGGTAAATGTGAAAAATCACACTCACTAGAGAGATCAACAAACCCACCTATCGCGGCCAAAGTTAACGCATAAGTTGCAGTACCGTCTGCTTTCGGACGCACCACGCAATAAAAACCAGAAGCGGGTAACTTTAATAGTGACGTAAGTTGATTGAGAACTGATTCGGCATACGCTTTTAAGGTTGTGGTATTTTGTACTTGTGCCGATGCTTGAATTACTCGCTTTAATCCCTGTTTTTGTTCTTCGATTAAGCATAAATCGCGATAAGAACGTAGCATCGAGTACATTAATGTGCGCAATTTTTGAGTCGTTAATTCAGTTTTTTCTTTATAGTCATCAATCTCATATTGTTGAATGACTTTATCTTCCGGCGCTTGTCCCGCTTGCCCTGTACGCAACACTAAACGGATATTTTTATTGCTGCACTCTCGGCGAATGTATTCCACCAAATCCAAGCCTGCGTGCTCCGTCTCCATAACAACATCAATCAGCGCCAAAGCGATGTCTGGGTTATCTTGAAGTACCTGCTTCGCTTCTTTAGCCGATAATGCAGAAAGCAGCTCTAACTTTCTGGATTGAAAAGTAAAACCGGATAAAGCGATTTGCGTGATCTGATGGATTTGCTCATCATCATCAACCAGCAATACTTGCCAAGGCTTTATGCTTGCCGTCATGGGGCTTTTTTTCTCTGCTCCTGAATTGTCTTGGGAGCGATAATCAGCAAATAGATCCATAATAACCATCTTATTGTTTAACGACCTACTTATAGGTTTAGCACATCAACGATGATTTTATAAACTCAAACATCGTCCTTGATGGAATAAGTCTCGAGGGGAACAAACTTTGCACTTAATTTTCTGTTTTAAGCAACTTTACTGGCTAAGATTAACGATGTGAGAGTAACAGTAAGGAAAGCGGTATGAAGAATTTTACGGAGAGAGCGGTACTATGCCCACACTGTGGTCATACAATCCGCATCACTTTAGATTCCAGTAATGGCAGCCAAGATTTCTATGACGATTGTCCAGCGTGCTGCCATGCTATTCACCTTAATATGCAAGTTAATGAACAGCAAGATTGTATTGATCTTTATATTGATGCCGATGACGAACAAATTTTTTAATTTAATGGTATTTATTCTCTTAAGGGCGCGCTTTTCAACACGCCCTTAACACTTCGTGACTAAGATTGCTTAACCAACACCCGTTCAACGGTATCAACGATCGCTTGCGTCTGAGGATCAATTTCTACATTAATTTTATCGCCAATTTTACGAGATCCAAACAACGTACGCTGCAACGTCTCTGGTATTAGATGAACATTGAATCGATTCGCTTCCACTTGGCCAATCGTTAATGAGCAACCATCAAGGCCAATATATCCTTTAGGTAATACATATTTCATTAGCGATTCTGGGATTTCAAACCATAAGGTTTTGTTATGCGCTGAATCGATAATATCAACCACTGTTGCCATGCAGATAATATGCCCAGACATTGAATGACCACCAATTTCATCGCCAAATTTAGCCGCTCGCTCAATATTTACTGCGTCGCCAACATTAAGTTGACCTAAATTAGTTAAGCGCAAGGTTTCTTGCATGAGATCGAAAGAAACTTGATGCCCATTAATATGAGTCACCGTTAGACAACAACCGTTATGCGCCACCGAAGCGCCTATGGCTAAGTCACTAGAGAGAGGCTCTGGAAGATCGATAACATGTGTTTGAAACTGTGCTTTTCTATCGATAGCGACAAGTTTTGCCGTCCCTTGTACAATACCTGTGAACATAATGTGATTCCGGTAGATTTTCGTGGTGCTTAGTGTGACATTTCTTTATCATTCTCTCTAGACCCTAAGTACTCGAAAGTACCTCCCCTTTTATCTCTTGAGTCACTATTTGACCTAGATTTTCCTTTTTCGGAGAAGTGTGTGCAACGTTATAAACAAGAAGCCTCAACGTTAATTAAACTGGCTACCCCTGTATTAATTGCCTCTATTGCCCAAACAGGGATGGGGTTTGTCGATACGGTAATGGCCGGAGGCGTGAGTGCGACAGATATGGCTGCGGTGTCTATCGCAGCGAGTATTTGGCTGCCCTCGATCTTATTCGGTATTGGCTTACTAATGGCATTAGTGCCGATTGTCGCCCAACTTAATGGCTCTGGGCGCAAAGAACAGATCGCATTTGAAATACAACAAGGCGCAATATTAGCATTATGGGTGTCGCTACCGATCATTTTGGTCTTATTCCAAACTAAAATTATTTTAGGCTTTATGGACGTAGAAGCGCTAATGGCAGAAAAAACCATCGGCTATATGTTTGCTGTCATGTTTGCTGTTCCAGCCTTCTTGTTATTTCAAACCTTACGCAGTTTCACTGATGGAATGTCATTAACTAAACCCGCCATGGTCATCGGTTTCTTGGGTTTACTATTTAATATTCCACTCAACTGGATCTTTGTCTATGGCAAGTTTGGTGCGCCCGCCCTTGGTGGTGTGGGATGTGGTGTTGCGACTACCATTGTTTATTGGATCATGTTTTTGATGTTACTGGCTTATGTCGTCACATCGAACCGTTTAGCTCACATTAACCTATTTGGGCAATTTCATCCGCCGAAACTAAAAGCACAACTGCGCTTGTTTAAATTAGGTTTTCCTGTTGCTGCCGCATTATTTTTTGAAGTAACACTTTTTGCCGCTGTGGCTTTATTAGTCGCTCCGCTTGGTTCTTTAGTGGTCGCGGCACATCAAGTTGCGCTCAGCTTTTCTTCATTAGTCTTCGTCATTCCGATGAGTATAGGTGCTGCCGTATCCATCCGTGTTGGACATACTATTGGTCAGCATAATCTCCCCGGTGCTGCCGTTGCCTCTAATGTAGGTTTGCTGGTCGGTGTCGCGGCTTCTTTGTTGACCGCGACTTTTACCCTGATCTTTCGACAAGAGATTGCTTTGTTGTATACCAATAATTCAGAAGTGATTACCCTTGCAATGCAGCTACTGATTCTGGCTGGTATTTATCAATGTGTCGATGCTATTCAGGTAGTTGCTGCAGGCGCTTTACGTGGTTACAAAGATATGGCGGCGATTTTTAATCGTACCTTCATTGCGTATTGGATTTTAGGTTTACCGACCGGCTATGTGTTGGCGATGACCGACTGGATTGTTGAGCCAATGGGCGCAAGTGGTTTCTGGATTGGCTTTATTGTTGGCTTAAGCTCTGCGGCTTTAATGCTTGGTTTACGTTTATATTGGATGCAAACCCAAGATGAAGAGATACAAATGCAATTTGCTGCTAAGTAGCTAAAGACACGGTAGTTTCAGGTCGTAATAACCAAGGCCAAGTGATGACTCTGACTGAACTTGGCTTTTTTATTTTACGTATACAGATAAAGATGGTTTTGGGAGGACAGTCCGTGTATCACAATCATTTTCGGCAAGCCAATAGAAATAAAATACTGACTAAGTGTCTGTATACGTTTGTCGTAATGAGTGTATTGGCTGGCTGTGACAACTCTAATCCATCATTAGAGAGTGATTTTTCTACTTATTTAACTCGAATTGCCAACGTTCAACAAGCCGAGCGGTTAAGCAATCCCCAAATGTTATCGCAAACGTTACCGGACAAACGCAACATTGAGCTGACGATCACGCCACGGACTTTGGGCTTACTTGATAGTTATGAACTAAGAAAATGCCAGCTTTTTCAACTCATTGCCCAAAGAAACTCCTCCCTTGGTCGAGTCCAAGATGAATTTCGAGGGTTTGACTACGAGATACAATTATTAAACGGCATCGAACACTGTTTGCAAATAAACTCGCTTTCTGAAAGCGTCAGTACACAACTAAAAACGATTGCTGAACTTAAAGGAGAAGATCTTCATAAACATTGGTATAACTTACTCTATACCAGCGTGGCGATGCGCGCACAGCTGACCAGCCATTCGTGGTTAGCAAATAACATCGAACTCAGTGAATTAACTCAAGCGTTAAAAACCTTTACTACCGTTCATCAACGTCTAGTACTTGAGCAAAGCTTACCCGATACAACGATTACCCCTTATCAAGAGGTGCTTGAAAAACAGCGAATTTTAGGTTCACTCAAGTTTTCATTAGACAATGCAACGCGTTGGCTTAAGACGACGACTCGGCAATTACAAGATAACGATAGCGCAATCTTATGCGGTCCAAACCAAGATCGTACCCGTCTTCATTACTTACAAAATGTCTTCAACCGTTATTATATTCAACAAATTCAGCCAGCATTAACTCGGATTGATAGTGTCTATCTTCAATTAGAAGAGTTCTTAATCATTTTTGAATCCAACGATAATATGAAGAGCCACTTTACCGTGCAAGATAGCCACCAACAATTTCGTGATGCCCTTGCATTACATGTACACTATTGGCAGCAATTATTTCAACGCTGTTCAGTCAGCGTCGGCCGCTAACATATAACGTCTCGATTACGCATAAAACGAGCAAAACGAGGGATGCCTGAATCGGTATAACCATTATATTGATAAGTAATTAAACAGCCTATTTCAGGTGGAGTTTGGCGTAATCGATCCGTTAAACCACTACCGATCGCAAATTCAATACCGTCTTCAGTACGTACAATCAGTGCTCCAATCATGCCCGTATATTTACCTTTTCCTGGCCGATAACCAATCACTTGGGCTTCTGCATCTTGATGTTTTTTTAACTTGAGGAGATCATCACTGCGCCCAGCTTGATAATCGGCGGCAACTCTACGTAGCATTACCCCCTCCCCACCTAATACGAATAGTGTTTCAAGGTCACTTAGCAACGCCTGCTCTGATTCAATCGGCTGATGGACGATATACTGAATATGTTTCGCTCCAATGCTCGTCGTTATCTCAATTAAATGTTGATACCGTATCCGAAAATCGCCTTCCATCGCGGGCAGATCAAACAGCATAAAATTGATTTTTTGCCAAGCCGAATCCGAAGGCTGTCTATCCAATACGGTTTGTTGAACAAAAGAAAACTGCTCGCGTCCCGCCCATAATTCACCTTCTAACGGGTAGCTGGGCAGCGGTTCGGTAAACCATGAAGGCGCATGGATCGGGTAGCCATTACGAGTGGTGAGTTGTTGCCCATCCCAAATCGCACGAATACCATCCAATTTTTCACTTTGCCAATAATCTCCTAACTCAATCCCTTGGCGATATTCTTTTGCATAGACAATTGGTAACGGTTGGTAATCGGCAGACCAAACTGGCGTAATTGTTATAGTTGGTGCAATAAGCAGCAGCGAAGCGATAATTAACGAGATTTTATATGACATTACTTGCCCTCAAATTTTCACTCTAATGATGCGCTAGACATCTGATTTAAAAGTGAGGAAAGTATGCCCACATCAGCAGTTATTTGAGTGACAGAAAAAGACAACTAGCGAGGTATTTCACACTAATTGATGCCCTAAATACACGAGATTCACTCCCCATCTAGCCTAAAGATCATCATCAATAATGATATTCACAATAAAGTAGATGGGGCATAGAGTGGTAATAAAACCACGATTCTAAGAGGCTTGGTGCCTTGAGTTAATTTCACGCAACTGGGTTAAATAGTTAATCCAGCCTTGAGCTTCATTATTGGAAGGTTGTAAATGTTGAGCTCTTTTAGCCTGAGCTAACGCATCATCGAGTCGATTTAACTTATACAGGGCACGAGCACGAGCTAAAGCAACCTCAGGTTGACGCGCTTTATCAGTGACTTTATCCAGTGCGCTTAAAGCTTGTCGATATTCACCTTGCTGATTGTAGAGTAATGAGACGTTCCAATAGTATTTAGCATCAAATTGCGCAGCTAAAGTCCAAGTTTCAATCGCTCTATCCCACTCTTTGGCTCGTTGCCAATAAGAAGCTCGCTCGGTGATCAAATCAAGATCACTGTCAGCATTCTCTATTGAACCAAGAATTTGAGCCGCTCGCTCAGGAATTCCGTTTTGAGCGTACAGTTGAGCAAGCAATCTTAACTCTTGCTGATTTAGTTCAATGCCGTGTAACTTGGCTAAGCCCAAGCTACTCAAGGCTTCTTTCGGTTGCCCAGTACGTAACTCCAAACTCACCAATTGTAGCCACCAACTGCTCTTGTCACTTTCTAAAGCAATCAAGCGTTTTAAGGTTACAATCGCTGGCTTCCATCGTTCGAGCTGAAGTTGAGCACCAAGTTTCAGCGATAGTGGTGTCACCTCATCGATTGACGTTAGTTGCTCATAGCGATCAATCGACGATAATGTCTTGGCCCATTGCTGCAATTGATAATGGACTTGGCTAATCCTCAGCCATAATTCGCTAGTGGTTTGCTTTTCATTACCGTCTTTGATCACTTCTTTTACAAGCTGATAGTAATGCGGTAAGGCGGATTGATATTGTTGATCCATAAGTAATAAATCGGCCAACATGCGACGAGTGGCCCAGCCTTGCTCATCAACCAATTCTCCGCTACCCACCGCTTCTGTCAACGAACGTATCGCCAAAGAAAGCTGCTCATTTTGCCAATAAAAAACCCCCAGCATACGGTCAAAATACGCTTTATCGTATCCTCGGCTTACTTTGGTTTCTCTTAATAGTTCGATCGCTTCGGCAAAACGCTCTTCTTGAGCGAGTTGATTTGCTTGCAGCGCTTTATTCGCCGCATAAGGGCTGAGTTCTACCGCAAAAGAAGAAGTAGAACCAATCAGCAATAAGTAAACTATCCATCGTCTGATCATTTGGTTAACTTAAACTCCAATTTAATCGTTTGACCGGGTTGAGAAACCGCATGCCCATCCAGCAATTTAGGCTGATATTTCCAATTCCGTAAGGCTTGCATCGCTTCACGCTCAAACATTCGCCGCGGATTGGCATCCACCACCTCAATATCCGTTGGTCGTCCCGTTTCATCTATTGTAAAACGCAGTAGAACATAGCCTTCAACATTGCGTTTTAAAGCACGTGCTGGATAGTTAGGCTCAACACGATACAGCGGTAAAGCCTGCTGATTAGCCCCAAAATCACCAAGAGTGGGTACATTGATCGCAATACCATTGATCGCCGTATCGAAACCTAATGTGGGAACCGATGTTGAGGTTAACGTATTGGTCACTGAGCTCTGTTGCTTAGACACTGGCGATTGTGGTGGAGGCTGTGGCGCTTTAGGCTGTTCAGGTACAGCGCGTTGTCGGCGCTGCACCTCTTGCTCTTGCTCAACCATCACCATAGTAAAGCTGAGAGCATTATTTTGCGTCGGTGAGCGCAAACCATCGTTATTGATCATCCAAGCCATGAATGAAAATAAGCTCACTGAAATCAAAGCCGCAAAAGGCATAGCCAGCAATAAACGTAGCATCAGCGCTTCTCCGCCGCCAATGCAATGCTTTTCACGCCCGCGCCTTTCGCCGCATCCATCACTTTGACAACGGTTCCATTGTAAGCATGCTCATCAGCTTGAATCACTAAGGCAGCCTCTGGCTGCTCAAGTAATAAGTGCTCTAATGTCGCCTGCACTCTTTCAACATCAATTTGTCTTTTATCGATATAAATATCGTTTGCTGAGGTAATCGCAACAAAAATACCCGCATCTTTTTGTGCTGTCACATTTGAGGCGGATGGACGATTCACCTCAACCCCAGATTCACGGACAAATGAGCTGGTTACGATAAAGAAAATCAACATAATAAACACAATATCCAACATCGAGGTTAAATCGATTTGTGCTTCATCTTGATTGGACGAACGTCGACCCAGTCTCATCGCTGACTCCTTAAGGATTTTTCTAACTTCAATTCATATAAACGGCACGTTTTCGCCAACCGAGCATAAACAAACATCCCCGCTAAAGCAGCGACCATGCCTGCCATAGTCGGAATCGTCGCCAAAGAGATTCCCGATGCCATCAATTTGGGATTACTGCTGCCTTGAGTCGCCATCACATCAAACACCGAAATCATCCCAGTAACCGTACCCAGTAAACCCAACATCGGAAAAATAGCCACCAACACTTTAATTAAATTAAGATATTGAGTGAGTTGAATGTGTGCTTGACCCAACCATCCAGAACGAATCGCTTGCGCATGCCATGAATGATGATCGTCACGCGCGTGCCATTGTTCAATCCACTGCTTACGCTGTTTAGGAAAGGTAACTAATAAGTAAATGATCCGTTCTATCACTAGCAACCAGCAGACCGCGACTACCGCGGCCAGCCACCAGAGTACTGTTCCACCCTGAGCCATAAACTCGGAAAGGGGCAGAAAGAGCTTTTGCAATGAAAATAACCCATCTGCTTGATTCATGTTCATCCCTTACGCCGCTGCGTGGTTGACGGCTTTTTTAGTATTCACCGCTAGAGACTCACGTTCTGCTTGTTCAGCAACAAGTCCAATCCCTTGTTTCTCTAAGATGGTACGAATCGTTTCTGCTTGAGAGCTTAAGATATTGTGAGCCAACAATAGAGGCATTGCTGCGACTAGACCCAATACGGTTGTCACCAGCGCCATAGAAATACCTCCCGCCATGACTTTAGGATCGCCATTACCAAATTGAGTGATCACTTGGAAAGTCTCAATCATTCCCGTAACGGTACCGAGCAATCCAAGCATCGGTGCTAAGGCAGCAAAAAGCTTCAGCATCGACAGTCCTTTTTCTAAACCAGCTTGCTCATCAACCACCGCCTCAAGTAAACGCAGTTCTAGTGCTTCCACACTGCGATTTTGCTCTTTGTCATAAACCGATAACACTCGGCCTAATGGGTTATTACTGTTTGGCTCAGATTGCTTAAGTTGTTGTTGAATACGTTGTCGAGCTATCACTAATACAATGCCTCGATAAACCGCAATTCCTAAACCAATCGCGAGTAATACCAAGATGATATTACCGATCACGCCACCAGCATCAAGGCGTTGCTTCAATGTTGGAGTTAACGCAAGCTGTTCAAATAGAAGACCTTGTGAAGGATCTAATACCAGCGATTGCATGTCTCCTTGTTTAAGATCGGTTAATGAAGAGAAACGCGCACCTTGAGCAGGCTGCTGTTGATAAGCTACCGCGTCTTGACGGCGATTATTCCAACTGACATAACCTTGCTCAGTGACTAAAGCCATCGCACCAAGTCGAACCGCATCCACTTGTTGCGTTCTGCCTTCACCATCAATAAAAGCAATCGTATTCGTGCTGATTTCGCCACTGGCAATCACTTGCTCTTGCATTGCCTGCCATAAACCAATCAGTTGCTTCATCGAAGGTAATGATTGAGCCGCAACAATCTGATCAACCACAGGAGCATAGTATTGACGATCAACACCCGTTACAGAATCACTTAGTGTCGCTTGTAACTCTTTTCCATTTTGTCTAACGACGCCAAATATCTCACCTAAACTGCCCGTTTCTAAACGCAGCTTTTCTTCTAGACGAGCAAGGCTATTTTCATTTTGGCTAAAACGGGTAGACAATTTATCGGCTTCTGCTTGTAAGCGATCTCTTTGCGCTATCAGAGCCTTTCTTTCATCGCGTAATTGCTGTTCCGTTTTTTGAAATGTTGCTTCACGCTGGACATTATGACTGCGTTGTACTCGACTCTCATTTTGTGCCTGTTCGATCAAACCGTTACTTGCATGAACTGGGTGAAGTAATAGTAGGCTTAAACTCAATGCTGCAAGGCCATGCTTAGTGATCATTATTTTGCCTCCGCAGGAGTAAGAGAAACCGGTAGGTAAAGCAGCGTTGGGGCGATTTGCTGATAAGCCAATTGATAGGCGGTATCAATATCCCCTTTCGATTTAATCGATAATGCTTGCCACTGCCCTTGCTTTTGGTCCCAAGACCAATAGCGTGAACCATTACGATTGCGAGCCAATAATGAAACTCGGCCAACGTAAAGAATGTCCGCTTCAATCGTGTCTTTATCGGCTAAGGTGATTTGATCTTGGTAAACCCCTAATTTCGTGCCGTAATCCATCTCAATTTGATACGCTTCAAGAATTCGGCGATATTTCTCAGCATCACTCACATCGGAGCGTGGCATTAACTCTTTTAATCGCTCGAGACGCTCTTGGCGAGCGGAAAGACGCAAGGGTTTATCTTCACTGATTAAAATATCTAAGCCATCGATCATTTGATACATCAAAGGCACAATCCCCTGACGAGTTTGATGCACTTCAATGATCTGCTCATCTAGGCTTGCCATTTCATTTTCCTGGCTAGCCACTAGTGAGAGTAAATGATCACGATAAATAGTTAGGTTTTTCACTTCTTCATTTAATCGCTCGATGTCCGCTTGAAGAGATAAAGTCGCTTCAGCACTTTTATCGACTTTTTGTTGGCTCACCGCTGATGCGTGATTGGTGTTTTTTTGGATTGTCTTTGCATCATCCAGCACACTGGCATGAGCGGATAACACGCTAAGCGCTGAAAATAGAATGAGGCTTGGTTTGGTTAAATTCATCGTTGTCATCAATTACCACATGAGAATAGTGATATGTTATTGATAAAGGCTCTCATTATCAACTGTATTTTCAATTAAAATCAGCGCTAGACGCGATAACTCGTGTAAACAATGTAAAGCGTTCTATCGATAGTAGAAATAATACTCATGGGAGATAATAAATAACGCCATGCCCATAAGTTAAATAGAGACAAGAAGATAACCAGAATGGAGAAACGAATAAACCCAGTTATACCGCTGCTGCGGCAAATCAGAAGCCGTATACTGCACGCTCATTGTCGTTACGCGAATAAAAAATAGAGTGCGTTCACTTGATGTGCTGAGTAAAACGCAGAATTTGTTTAGGAATCGCCGCTAAAGGACAAATGGTTTGTACTGCACCAAGGGCAATCGCCTCTTTTGGCATTCCAAAAACGACACAGCTGGCTTCATCTTGCGCGACAGTTAACGCACCATGGTCAAACATCGCTTTTAACCCTCTGGCTCCATCATCGCCCATCCCAGTCATAATGATCCCTAATGCATTGCTTCCCGCCTGTTGAGCGGCGGAACGAAACAACACATCGACGGCCGGTTTATGTCGATTGACTAAAGGACCATCAAACACTTCGACTTTGTATTGAGCGCCACTACGCAACAACTTAGTATGCTTTCCCCCAGGAGCAATCAACGCGACTCCCGGTAGCACTCGATCGCCACTTTTAGCTTCACTAACCGTCATTTGACTCAATGAGTTGAGGCGCTCAGCAAACATTGCAGTAAACTTTTCTGGCATATGTTGGACAATAACGATCCCCGGTGCATGTTTCGGCAAATGAGTTAAAACGTATTCCAAGGCTTGCGTTCCCCCAGTCGAAGTACCAATCACGACGATTTTTTCGCTACTCAGTAATGAATTGATCGGTAATGGGGCTGCTGGCTGAGTCTGAAATTTATGTTCCGTGGATAATGATTTGTCAGAATGAGATGCTGAAGCATTGAACAAATTTTTAACTTTTGCCTTAGCGGCTCCTCTAACGGCTTGCAGCACTTGATTGGCACTATCTTCTAAAAAATCTTTTAAACCCATTTTAGGTTTAGTGATAATGGTTACTGCTCCGGCTTGTAACGCTTCTAAGGTCACTTGAGCGCCTTTTTCGGTCAGCGTTGAACAGATAATGACTGGCGTTGGTCGCTCGGCCATGATTTTCTTCAAGAAGGTAATGCCATCCATACGCGGCATTTCAACGTCTAAAATGATCACATCGGGCCAATTTTTTTCCATGCGTTTCATGGCAAATAGAGGATCCGCAGCGGCGGGAAGTAGCTCGATATCCGGTTGATCGACTAATATTTGGCTGAGCACCTGCCTTACAACCGCTGAATCATCAACAATCAGAACTTGTATTTTATTATTTATCATTAACCTTGCCTATCGAGGTAAAAGAGCCATAGCAATAATTGACGCTGATTTATTGTTCACTGCCATCATGCTGATTATTATAGCTTTTGATAAATCGATGGACGGATGAGCTTTAATGGCGCTTTAATCGACTGCAACGTCTCTGCATGACCAATGAGTAGATATCCCCCCGGATTGAGCTGCCGCTGAATATTATCGATCACTTTTTGCTTAGACGCTGCATCAAAGTAGATCATCACGTTACGCAGTAAAATCAGATCAAAATGCCCAAATCGCGCTAAGCTCTCTTGTAGATTGGCTTGCTGAAAAGTGACCCGATCACGTAGAGAACGAATCACTTTGAACGTATTCGCTTTCGCCCCTATTCCCTTACGGCAATATTTTTGTAAATAATGCAATGGAATATTACTACTTCGAGATAGCGGATAAATTCCGCTACTGGCTTGCGATAGAACCCGACTATTGATATCGGTCGCCACTATCTGCCAAGGTCTTGGGTTGTTATCCATCAGTAGCATTGCCAGAGAATAAGCTTCTTCCCCAGATGAGCTTGCCGCGCTCCAGCAACGCAGTGTTTGGGGATAATAGTTGGGGATCACCTCTTGTTGTATGAACGTAAAGTGTGCCTCTTCACGAAAAAAATACGTTTCATTAGTGGTCAGTAAATCAATCACTACCTGTTGCTCTGCTTTTTTATCGGCATTGTCTGGTGCTAAGGCAAAGAAATCGAAATATGCCTCATAACTTTTCAATCCAAGCTGATGTAAACGAACATTAAGGCGACCAATAACTAAGGATTTTTTCGTTACGTTAAGAGAGATCCCCGCTTTTTCATATAACCAGCGTTGATAACGAACGAATGTCTCATCCGATAACTGTGGCTGACACTCTGCATAGACAGATTCAAGAAAAGCCATACTACACCTCTTAGCTCTTACCAAGCTCCTTGGCAACTTTATCAACCATAGCGAGCTCATCAACCGATAGCACTTTATCTTCCGCTAGAATGATGACAAAGTTATCCTGTAACTGAGCCATCGCGCGAATAAAGTCAGTCCGTATCTGGCAACTAAAAGCCGGTGCAGCGCGAATATCGCTCATCGGGATATCAATCACCTCTGAAACGCTATCAACCAGCACCCCTAAATCTTGGCGCTGATCATCGGTATCGACTTCAATAATCACAATACAGGTTCGTTTCGTGATTGCGCGAGCTTCAATTTGAAAACGATGCGCCAAATTAATCACTGGAACCACTTCACCACGTAAGTTGATCACCCCTTGAATGAATTTAGGCATACGAGGGATTGGGGTTACTTTTCCGTATTCGAGGATCTCTTTGACATTAAGTATCGCAAACGCATACATCTCTCCGTTCAACAGAAAAGTTAAATATTGCTGATCGTTGATACTCGTTGCCAAGTTGGGTGTCGCTAACTGTCCCATCATACGATTCTCCTAAAAACGTACATAGTCCGAATCATCATCGTCTTGAGTGACTCTTGATGCTTCAGGCGATGCTTTGGCGGAGGGTTGCTGTTTTTTACTCGCCAATTTCACTTGTCGCTCATCAGTCTTAAAGAAGGTCATCAATTGTTGTAACTGCTGAGCTTGGCTACTCATTTCTTCGGACGTGGAGGCTAACTCTTCGGATGCTGATGCACTTTGTTGAGTAACACTGTTGAGCTGTTCCATCGCTTGATTGATTTGTGAGGCCCCCGTGGCTTGTTCCATAGATGCCGCGTTGATTTCTTGTACCAAATCGGCGGTCTTTTGGATCGAAGGGACAATCTCTTCTAACAAACTTCCAGCTTGCTCTGCCAAGGCAACGCTATTTTTCGCTACTTCACCAATCTCTTGCGAAGCCACTTGGCTGCGCTCTGCCAGTTTTCTTACTTCTGCCGCCACAACAGCGAATCCTTTACCGTGGTCACCAGCCCGAGCCGCTTCAATCGCTGCATTTAAAGCCAATAAGTTAGTTTGATAAGCGATATCGTCGATAATACTGATCTTTTCTGCTATTGATTTCATCGCCGCAACCGTCTTACCTACCGCGTTCCCCCCTTCTTGGGCTTCCAAAGCCGCTTTACTGGCTATGCCATTGGTTACTTTGGCATTTTCGGTGTTTTGGGCAATAGAAGCTGACATTTCTTCAATTGAAGAGGTCGTTTCTTCAACACTCGCTGCTTGTTCACTCGCGCCCTGACTTAAGTTTTGCGCCGTCGCTGAAACTTGCTCTGACGCTGAGGCTAATGCGTTACTTGCCCCATTCACCTCACCGACAATACTCGATAATTTACGAACCATTTGCTGCATGGAATCGAGTAGACGCCCCATTTCATCTTTACTGGTTGCTTCTAACTTGGTGGTTAAGTTGCCCTTCGCCAACTCTTGAGATAGATGGACCGCTTTTTCTAATGGGCCACAAATCCCTCGAATTAAAGCAATCCCAAAACTGAAAGCCAAAATCAGTCCAACCGCTATCGAAGAGATGGATACCAAACGTAGCGTTTCATACAGTAGGCTTTCTCTATTATATTCCGCGGCAGCTTCTTTAATTTGCAAATCAACCAATAGATCCAAAGACTGAGCAACGGGGGGATATAAAGGTCGAACTCTTTCCAATGCTAATGAGGTGGCGGTTGCAATATCGCCCATTCTTAATGCCACCAACGTGGGTTCAATGGCTTGTTCAATGAAAATTTTATTGTCGCGCTGAAACTGATTGACCAACCGAGCTTCTTCCTCGGTTAACGTTGTCGTGATGTATCGAGACCAGATTTGATCAATTACTTTTAAGTTATCTTCTACGTTCTTGACTTGAGCGTTGATATTCTCATCATCGGGATACAACTGAGCAAATGCCATTGCAATTCGATTTTGTAAGAAGCGAACTTTAATGTCATTTAACTGACCAATCGGAATGGTTCGATCAAGATAAACACTTCTCAATCCATCAACCATTTTGCTCATGCCGTATAAGCCAGCCGAACCAACACCGATTAATAACACACCTAACAAACCAATGAGTAGGCTGAGCTTAATTTTTACTGATAGATCCTTAAACATTGCCAGATTCCTTATAGCGGTGACGCGCGTTATGCGCTTAATCTGATACCTTGTGCGCTGTCGATATTAATGAAGCGCAAATTGTTGCGATTCTTGTTGAATCATTTGCTGTGTTAAGCCAGGAATATCTAAAATCAAGGCAATATCCCCATTCCCTAAAATCGTAGAGCCACTGATCCCTTGGATATTCTCAAAAATAGGTCCGAGCGGTTTAATTACGGTCTGCAACTCTCCTAATAATCGGTCAACCACCAATCCGGCCATTTGTCCACCAGTTTGAACTACAACCACATTTTGCCGACGAGGTGCTTGCTTGTTTAAGTTGAACTGTTTGCGTAAATCAATCAGTGGTAAAACGCTACCACGCAAATTAAGGTGGCTGCTGACTTTTATCCCTTGCTTAGTCACTGGATGATGCAGCTCAACGCATTCTTTAACAGCATCAAGAGGAACGACAAACTCTTCATCGCCGACTTCAATTAAAAATCCATCAATGATCGCCAGAGTCAATGGCAGAATTAGTCGAACTGTGGTGCCTATCGATAGCTCACTTTCTATCTCGACTCGACCACGTAATTCATTGATGTTTCGACGGACCACATCCATACCAACCCCTCGTCCCGAGAGATTAGAAACCTCTTGCGCCATAGAAAAACCCGGTTCAAAAATCAATTGATACATCTCATCTCGGCTTAATACCGTATGCTCATCTATCAGACCTTTTTCGATGGCTTTTAAGCGCAGTTTTTCAGCATCAAGTCCTTTGCCATCATCAGTAATCTCCAAAACAATATTGCCTGAGTCATGATAGGCATTTAAGGTGATCAGCCCATCACGACTTTTGCCTTCTTCTCGCCTTTTGTCCGGCATTTCAATACCATGATCCATCGCATTACGGATCAGGTGCATCAGCGGGTCACCGATTTTCTCGACCACTGATTTATCAAGCTCGGTATCTCCGCCGTGAATATCAAGCTGGATCTCTTTACCTAACTCTTTGGCAACATCGCGTACGACCCGTTGAAAACGGATAAACGTATTACCAATCGGTACCATTCTTAACTTTAATGCCGCATCTCTGACTTCTTCTAATAAGCCATTGAGCCGAGAAACCGATTCTTGCATTGCGCTATCAGCATGACTGCTGGCTTGTAAAGCGCATCCAGCCCCAGCGGTCACCAATTCACCAATCAAGTTAATTAACGTATCAAGCTTTTCTGCATCAACACGTAAGCTTTTTTGTTCCCGATTGACGGCTTCATTCGCCGCTGGTTTTGCCACGGCAACGTCCGATTTAACCGGCTTAGTCTGAGTGATGGATTGAGCGGGGTCTTCTTGCACTTCAATCGGTGACTCAGCGTCAATCAACGGCTCAGACATGAGATCCAGTTGTAAGCCACAGGCTTGAAAATGCTCAAGGTTGTGCATACCTTTCTGTTGTAATTCATCAAGTAAGGCTGGAGTACACTGATTGGTAGAAAATAAATACACCTCACCTTCGTCCCGAATAAATTCGAAAACCGCTAAAACTTCCTCATCTTGAGCATCACTACTGAGCGCTATCTGCCAACTCAAGTAACAATTTTCCGCGTCAAAATCTGCCCACTCTTGAGGTAAGCCACTGTCATCGAAAATAATCTGTTCGATTTGGCCTAATTTGGCTAAATAAGCAAAAAAGGACAGCGGATCCATCCCATCTTGTAAAGCACTTTGCGGAAACTTTACCCATAGAAAACGCTGAGCATCCACCGTAGCCAGTGGGTTATCTTCGATCGGTGCTTCACTGATTTTCACGTCTGGTTGATCGCCAAGAAACGCGTTTAATTGTTCAATCAGTGTTTCACTGATTTTCTGGTTATCCGCGTGATGCTGCTGTTCAAATTGTGCTTCATCGAGCAAAGTTAACATATGATCACGACAGCGAAATAACAGGCTGATCACTTCATCGGTCAAGACCAATTGCTCTGAGCGTAACTGGTCAAGTAGGTTTTCCACTTTATGTGTAAAGTGAACAATCGCATCGAGATTAAAAATGCCCGCCGAGCCTTTAACCGTATGTGCAGCACGGAAGATAGCATTGAGTCTCTCGTTTAAATCTTGATGATTACCCGCTTCAAGCTCGAGTAAATCTAGCTCCATACCTTCTAACAATTCACGGCTTTCGGTGTAGTAAGTTTCAAGTGCAGCCAACAGCATCGGATCCATGTTTATACTCCTATTCGCGCATTACGTATTGGGCTGCAATGCCAAATTGTGGTTAAGGGCATTAACCCCTAATTTAGCCATCACTTGGATAAACAAAGGATTTTCTACCAGTAACAAACATTGCTGCTGTTGCTCTCGTTTCGCTTTATTGACCATCACCAATAATTGAATCGCGCTGGTATCTAGATCAGTGATGCGTGTAACATCAATCAATAAATCAATCGGCTTCATAACCCATGGCGTCAAAAACTCATACATTTCCTGCGCTTGATAAATCGTTAACTCGCCGGATAACTCAATTTTGACGTGTTGATCGTTTTCTTCGAGGATCTGCATACCTTATCTCCTAGGCTGGCATCAGTTTATTCACCGCTGCCAACATTTGATCAGGCACGAAAGGCTTAACCACCCAAGCCTTCGCGCCGGCTAAACGGCCTTGATCTTTTTTCGAAGCTTCTGATTCCGTGGTCAACATGATCACGGGCGTGAATTTGGTCGCAGGTTGTTTTTTCAGTTCTTTTAGTAAGGTCAATCCATCCATGTTGGGCATATTGACATCGCTGATCACCAAGTGGACTTTAACGCCTTGAATTTTTCTTAGCGCATCAGCACCATCAATGGCTTCAATCGTTTGGTAACCTGCGCCTTTTAGAGCAAGGCTAACAACTTGGCGAATTGCTGCAGAATCATCAACAACCAAAATCGTTTTACTCATCTTCAAACCTCCTGCTTATGGTTTGCTGTTCGTTAAAAAAAGGTAATGTCAGATTGCACTTCCGGTTTACTACCATGAGTAGATTTTTTACCCGTATGAACTTGATGCTGCTCAATCATGGTGTAACTACTCTTCATTTTATCGAGCCATTTTTGCGGCGATAATTGTCCGACAATCGGATGATTTCTATCTTGTTGCACTAAGGTAATAGCATCGCCTAACTCGGTTAAATTACGAGTAATTTGCTCTAAAATTTGGCTCACCCTGTCTTGGAATTGAAGGCGGATGATCACGTGTGTCACCGTCTCTTTAACTTGTTGGGCATCTTCAGTGAGCCCTTGAGCTTGTTCATCTAACGTTTGTACTATGTGTTGAAAATGGTTGATAACTTCATCAATACATTGCTCGGTATTGTTCATTTGCTCGGTTTCATCTTTGTTGACCTGTTCAACCATTTCACAGGCTTTCTCGATGGCAGCATTAACGCTATTCACTTGCTCTGTCATCTTGCTGGCGGTTTCTCTTGATTGTTGAGATAAACCACGCACTTCATCGGCAACCACGGCAAAACCTCTTCCGGCTTCCCCAGCTCGCGCGGACTCAATCGCGGCATTGAGGGCTAATAAATTGGTTTTATCTGCGATACCAACCACTTCTCCAGCCATTTTTTTCAGTGATGTGGTGTATTTCATTAATTCACGCATCTCACTCAATACTTGCTGTCTTAGTGTTTGCCCAGCTCGTAATGCATCCACCGCATTGTTGAGCATGCTACGACATTGATGAATTTCTTCGGTTACCGATTGCTCTTTACCGTGACTGTTCACCCCAGTGAGAGATAAGGTATGACTGAGCCGTTCCACCAGTTGAGAAAACTGCTGACTCAACTCTGAAACTGAATCGGTTAAATGTTGATTAGCGGAATCAATATGGCGAGCCCATACAGGCAATGATTCGATAAACAAAGGTTCTAATGAATGATAAGACTCTAATTGAGACTCCTGTGAGGCCGAGAGATGCTCAATTTGTTTTTTTTGCTGTTTGACGGTCTGAATGTACGATTCATAATTCCAAGCGACGTAACTCAGACTAGCCATTGAGGCTAATACCAACAACGCGCTGATGTACAGAGGTAAACTCGAATAGATCACAACCATGCCCGATAACACTAGGGCAGGCATGAATAGAGGAACAAGCCTGAGCGCTAACATATGTGCAGTTATCCTATGCCGAACTAACGTAAAATTATGATTATTATTAGATGACTTATTCGTTAGCGCTAATCCATTAACACTAAAAAGCACTTGGGCGCATAACAAAATTAAGCTCAATTAAAAAGTAGCAGTCAGATATCAACTACGCAAATAATGGAATCGATTTAACAGTATCAACTCCGATGAGTAGATAATGTTATCCACTACGACTGAAATATGGCTGGTAAAGCTCGTAAGATAGACGTCCGTGTTCTGAAGATAAGATTAAGGCTTAATCAGTCATCAACGAGGGAAAAAATGAGCTAATGGGGTAAACAGAAAACGTTTAAGCTTAATTTTAACGACTCGCCAATGAGTGGCAGGCGTTGTCGGTGTCGTGTCCATTAAATGTTGATAGGCATGCTCATTAAGTATGGCTTCACCACCATGAGCCAGTAATAAACGTTGCGGATTGAGTTCATATACCCGTGCAACCGAACGACGATACTGTTTAGGATAAAAAATAGGAAAGGGAGAAATCAGCTGTTTTTTCACTTCGACGATCAAATCGGCGACGTACAAAATACTTTGCTGTGGATGAAAGAGAGAAATATCTCTATCGGTGTGTCCTGTCGTTTCTAATACTTGCCATTCAGAAAAACCGGGGATCGCTTCACCATCAGCCAATTGGTGATCCGCAGATAATTTACGCGGAAACCATAAACGACGCCTTGGTTTACCCAAGCGCTTTGCCATCCAATGCGCCAAAGCTAAATCAGCCCAAAACATCACAATCCCTAGCCCACCTTGATACCAATGACCCACTTGCGCACCAGAGACTATCTTACAGCCGGTTTTACGCCGCAATAGATGTGCACCACCAGCATGATCAGGATGCATATGAGTGACCACCACCACTTTAAGATCGGTAACGGAGCGGTCCAGTTGATCAACGATATAACTCAGTATCAAAGGCACATCGGCGCGACATCCTCCGTCCAATAGCATCAGCTTATCGGGATAATCAACCAAATATAAATTTTGGATATGGCCGCGAAGGGTATGAATTCTCACAAAGTTTCTAACTGGTCGGTCCTGAAGAAAATAGAACTAACCATACCACCACAAGAAACAATAAAGAAACAAAAAACCAACAAAAATGTTAACTCTGGCGCATTACAAAAAACAAACCATCACAAAATCAAAGTGAAATGAACATTACATTAAATTGAAATATTTGACCGCCACCCTATCCAGCGAACGACTATTTTCACTCCAATTGAATATTAATAAGGGAAATACAATGCATAAGCTATGGCTAGCAGGTCTGATGGCAACCACTTTTTCTGGGCACACTCTAGCGGCAACCGAAATCACTTGGTGGCATGCAATGGGAGGACAACTGGGAGAATCGGTCAACCAACTCGCGGCAGATTTTAATGCTGCACAAAAGGACTATACCATCACTCCTATCTACAAAGGGGACTATACCGAAACGTTAACCGCAGGCATTGCTGCATTTCGTGCAGGTCAATCACCGCACATTCTCCAAGTCTTTGATGCCGGAGCTGCAACCATAATGAATGTCCCTGGTGTGGCAAAACCAGTGCAAGATATTCTTGTCAATGCCGGTTATTCATTTAATGCTCAAGATTATCTATCTGGCGTGCGTAACTTTTATGCAGATAACCAAGGAAAGATGGTCGGTATGCCCTTCAACAGTTCCACTCCCGTTCTTTATTACAACAAAGATATTTTAAATAAAGTTGGAGCAACGGCACCACAAACGTATGAACAACTTGAAGTCTTAGCCGAAAAACTAAAAGCAAAAGGTTACGTTACTTTTTCACAATCGCATACGCCATGGATTATGTTTGAAAACTTCAAATCTCGTCATAACTTACCGCTCTCTGATCAGCACAATGGTTATGCCTCTCTTTCATCACAACTGATGTTTAATTCGCAAGATATGCTGATGCATTTCAATAAGCTTAAAGAATGGTCAGATAAGGGCTACTTCAAATATTACGGAAGTAACTGGGATGCCAACCAAACGCCTTTTGAACGCCAAGAAGTGGCGATGTGGATGGGCTCATCGGGATCCTTTGGTGGACTGCGCGATAGAGTCCCGTTTGAGTTAGGTACTACCTACTTACCACATTGGGAAAAATTAAACGCTCAGGGCACTCATACCTTTATTGGCGGCGCAGCTCTGTTTGCTTTAAGTGGTCATACTAAAGAAGAAGAAAATGCCGTCGCAGCTTTCTTTACTTATCTTACTCAGCCTGAAGTACAGATGAATTGGCACACATCGACCGGCTATGTACCAGTAACGAATGCCGCTTATAACCTAACCAAAGCCTCTGGATATTATCAAACCTATCCCGATGCTGAAGTAGGCGTAAAACAGTTAAGTCTACCTTCCGGCGAATGGACACAAGGTTATCGCTTAGGTTTCTACCCACAAATACGTGAAGTCATGCACCGCGAGTTCGACAATATTTTTGCTGGACGCTCGTCGGTAGAAAATAGCCTCAAACGAGTCGAAGACGAAAGTAAAAATCTCCTGCAACGTTTTGCTCGTACTGTGCAGTAACGTTTGTCATTACAACAGGCTTAAGACTAACGGCTTCGTTGTTTGAGTCTCGCTCATTGAATGGTATGGCGAAGATAGCCGTACCATTCAGTACCATTTTTTATGATTGGAAATAACCGTGGAACGTCGACAACAATTTTCTCATACCCCTTTGCCCTATTTACTGTTAGCGCCACAAATGGTGATTATCGCTATTTTCTTTCTCTATCCGGCCGCAAAAGCGATCTATCTTTCCTTTATGCTGGAAGATCCATGGGGGATGTCCTCTACTTTTATTGGCTTGGAAAACTATCAGATGCTGTTTCAATCTCATGAATATTTGAAATCACTCAGCTTCACTTTACTGTTTTCTATCATCGTCTCTTTTTTATCACTCGCTCTTGCTCTGCTACTGGCCGTCAAAGCAGACAACATCATTCACGGGCAAGGAACGTACAAGGTTACTCTAACTTGGGTTTATGCTGTGGCTCCCGCGGTGGCGGGCATTATTGGTGGTTTTCTGTTTAATCCTCACATTGGCCTATTAACGGACCTGTTTGCGATGGTTGGATGGCAATTTAGTCTGCAAACCAATCCATTCGATGCAACCTTCGCATTAATTCTGGTCTCCGTATGGAAACAAGTCGCGGTCAATTTCATCTATTTTCTCGCCGGATTACAGTCCATTTCTTATGCCGTCAAAGAGGCCTCGACGCTCGATTGCGTCAGTGATACCAAACGTTTTTGGACCATTACTTTTCCTTTGCTTGCCCCGACTGGATTCTTTCTCTTAGTGATTAACCTCACCTATGCCTTTTTCGATACGTTTGGCGTGATCGATACCATGACCAACGGTGGACCTGGCGGATCAACAACGTCTTTGGTTTATAAGGTTTATCGCGATGGATTTGTTGGCGCGGACTTAGGCGGCAGTTCAGCACAATCTGTGATCTTATTACTACTCGTTCTGGGGCTAACGTTTATCCAGTTCCGTGTCGTTGAAAAACGTGTTCATTATTAAGGTGTTATATCTAAGGAAGCAAAATGAAAAGTAATAACCTATTCGATCACTTAATTTTGATCACCGGAGCCTTATTTATGCTGGTGCCAATCTGGTTGATTTTTGCCAGCTCGACTCATCATCCCAACACCATCATCAGCGACGGCTTACAGTGGGGAATGGGCGATCAATTTTTAGCCATTTATGGAGAGGCGTGGCACAAAAGCCATGGATTTTCGGGCAATGTTACCGCGCAATCGATGATCACCAATTCGATGATCATGGGACTGGGCTTTGCGTTTGGAAAAATTTTGGTTTCGATGATTGCGGCTTACGCTTTGGTCTATTTCCGGCTGCCTTATGCCAGCTTCTGGTTTTGGCTTATTTTTGTCACGCTTTTATTGCCGTTAGAAGTACGAATCATCCCCTCTTATGAAGTGGTATCAAGCCTAGGAATGCTCAATAGTTATACAGGACTTATCTTACCTTTGATTGCCTCAGCCACTGCAACCTTTTTCTTTCGTCAGTTTTTTAAAACGATTCCAGATGAATTGATGGAAGCAGCACAGCTCGATAATGCCGGACCGATTCGTTTCTTTATCGATGTATTACTGCCGCTGTCGAAAACCATGATCGCCGCCATTTTCATCATTATGTTCGTGGTGGGATGGAACCAGTATTTGTGGCCAATCATGATGACCACCGATGAGCAATACAACACCATCGTGATGGGCATTAAACAAATTCTCAATAATATCAATGAAACTCGTTTACCACGTTATGACTACGCCTTTGCCATGGTGATTTTAGCCATGCTGCCACCGGTATTCGTTGTTGTCATCTTCCAACGTTGGTTTGTTAAAGGATTAGTCGAAAGTGAAAAATAACGCCATGCATTTAGTTACCCCTACTTCGCCACAAAAACTGGACAATGTTATGTTGGATATCAAGCAATTAGTTAAAACCTATGACAATGGTCATCAGGCCGTTAAGGGCGTAGATCTGGCGATTAATAAAGGGGAGTTTATCGTTTTAGTCGGTCCCTCTGGTTGTGGAAAATCATCCATTCTACGCTCGATTGCGGGGCTTGAGCCCATCAACAGTGGAGAGATCCATCTAGCCGGTCGTCGAGTGGATAACGAAAAACCTGCGCTACGTGATATTGCGATGGTATTTCAAAATTACGCTCTTTATCCTCATATGAGCGTTTACGATAACTTGGCGTATGGCTTAAAAAATCGTGGAGTGGATAAAAAATCCATCGCTGAAAAAATTAATCACGTCGCTAAAACTCTAAAGATTGAAGAGTATTTAGATCGCAAACCCGCCAAGTTGTCTGGTGGACAACGTCAACGTGTAGCGATGGGACGCGCGATTGTTCGCGATCCGCAGCTGTTTTTATTTGATGAGCCATTATCCAATCTCGATGCGGCATTACGCGCGCATATGCGGTTGGAGATTAAAAAACTGCAACGCAAACTTGGGGTTACCAGTGTTTATGTCACCCACGATCAAGTAGAAGCGATGACACTGGCTGATAGGATTGTGGTGTTAAATCAAGGAAAAATTGAGCAAGTGGGTAGCCCAGAGGAAGTTTACCATCAACCCGCCAGCACCTTTGTGGCCAGCTTTATTGGTAGCCCTGCAATGAACTTTATCCCGGCATCATTAGATAGAGGCTATTTACACGTTGCGCAGCAAAAGGTTTTCTTGCCTCAATATCAACAGCTTAGCGCGCCATCGTTAACTCTCGGTATCAGACCTGAGCACGCTGGACTGTCAAGTAATGAAAACACCCTCAATCTACGCTTACAAATCAGCGTGGTAGAACCGCTAGGACCCAATCAGCTAGTACATGGTAAAATCGCTGGTTTAGATAACCCCAGCGATTTTATTGCGGTAACACCTGAAATGAGTGTAGATATTGATCAAACGCTTAACCTATCAGCCAATGTAGATAACTTACATCTGTTTGACGAACAAGGTCGGCGTTTATGCCCGACCTCATTAGCCCAGCGAGCTATCGCTTAATCATCCTAAGTTAAACTCTTCACTCAGCGGCAGTTTTCCGGTGCGGCTGAGTGAAAATCGGCTCGCTCACGCAGCGTATTGGTAATACGCATGATATTTGGATAAAAGCTCATATCAACGGCAAAGCGCTCTGCATTATACACTTGAGGTATCAGGCAGATATCCGCCAGAGAAAGTGCATCGCCGATACAATATTGCCCTGCACTTATAGTCAGCTTTTCTTCAATGGCGCGAAAACCTACCGCTATCCAATGTTGATACCACTGCGTTTTTTTGGGCTCATCCACAGCAAGGTTTTGTGATAAATATTGTAAAACCCTTAAGTTATTTAATGGATGAATATCCATTGCGATATCATGAGCTAACGCCAACACGCGATATTTTTCCTCACTTGCAACAGGAATAAGCCGCGCCTGCGGGTAGTGATCATCAAGATATTCAATAATCGCCAGTGATTGGCTGAGAACGAAATCACCATCAACTAACACTGGCACTAATTCACTTGCATTAAGCTGATGGAATATCTCGCTGTGCTGCTCACCACCTTGAGCGATGAGATCAACTGGAAACTGTTGATAACTCAGTTGCTTAATTGCTAAGGCAAGGCGCACTCGATAAGTGGCGGAGGAACGCCAATAACCATATAACTTTAGCTCACTCATCCATCAGCTCCGCCAGTCAACAACCGTCTGTTCAATCGCACCAAACACACTATCTCCTTGTTCATTGAGCATTTCCAGTTTAATCGTATCCCCGACTTGCATAAAAGCAGTGCTGGGCTGACCATCTCGAATGGTCTCAATCATACGTAACTCAGCAATACACGAATAGCCGACACCGCCTTCTTGAATTGACGAGCCATATTCAGTTCCTTGCTTATTCGATACGGTTCCAGAACCAATAATCGTGCCACTGCATAAAGGACGAGATTTCGCGGCATGAGCAATCAGCTGAGGAAAATCAAAGGTCATATCGACCCCAGCATTCGGACAACCAAATAACTGACCATTGTAAGTTGATAGTAATGGCAAAGATAACTTAGCGCCGTCCCACGCATCGTTTAATTCATCAGGAGTCACTGCCACCGGAGAAAAAGCAGAGCTCGGTTTCGACTGAAAAAAGCCAAAACCTTTGGCTAACTCATTGGGAATTAACCCTCGTAGAGAGACATCATTCACCAGCATCACTAAGCGAATATGTTGGCCAGCCTGATCGGCGGTTATCCCCATAGGCACATCATCGGTGATGACCGCCACCTCAGCTTCAAAATCTAACCCCCATTGAGGGTCAACAAGTGGGATAGGTTCGTGTGGGCCCAGAAAACTGTCCGATCCCCCTTGATACATTAGCGGATCAGTCCAAAAACTCTCGGGTAACTCTGCGCCGCGAGCACGTCGAACTAACTGAACATGATTAACATAAGCGGAACCATCTGCCCATTGAAAGGCCCTTGGTAACGGCGAGGCACAGTTATCCTCAACAAACGGTAAAGTATGCGTCAGTTGTCCTGCATTTAAAGCTTGTGAGATCTCTTGTAACGGCCCTTCCACTTTTTGCCAATCATCGAGTGCTTGTTGCAATGTGGAAGCGAGGTGGTCAACAACCACACAGCGCTGTAAATCTCGACTGACAACCACTAATTGTCCATCCCGTGTATCATTTTTTAACGTCGCTAACTTCATGGCGTATCCTTGTGCTCTTTCCAGCTATAAACGTACTGAGGATTTTCTACTTCTTTAACCGCGTCGCTAAATTGCAGAGCGTGACGAGTATCAATCATCACCGCCACTTCATCGGTAAAGGTTTTGCTGTTTTTCAATCCGGCTTGAAATGCTTTCGGATGTGGGCCATGGGTAAAACCCGCAGGGTGAAACGTCACCATACCAGCTTCAATATTATCGCGACTAAAGAAATCCCCCGCGTGATAAAACAGCACTTCATCATAATCGTCATTGTTGTGATAAAACGGCACTTTTAATGCACCGGGATCACTTTCAATCGGTCTTGGTACAAACGTACAGACTACAAACCCTTGCCCAACAAAGGTAGTATGGGCTGATGGCGGCAAATGATAACGATGGGACATTAGCGGTCGAATATCTCGCCAATTCAATCTCAGTACCGCCAGATCGCCATGCCAGCCTACCGCATCTAGAGGATTAAAAGGATAGGTGATCACACTGACTTGATCATGACGTTTAACTTCAACGTGCGTAGTACGCTCCGAATATTGCGCCTGAAAACGTGCATTGATGCTCGGCACTTCAAGCACCGCCGGATCAAACAAAGCGTGCTGACCGACAATGCCTTTTTCTGGTAACGCATAAGCGGCATCCGTATTCTCGATCATCAACAAAAACAGTGGTTCATTAGGGTCTAAACGCCAAGTTGTTGAGCGCGGAATTAACACATAATCCCCTTCATGAATCGTCATATGACCATAATCACAAAACAGCTCTGCACTGCCTTGATGAACAAATAATAATTCATCGCCATCCGCATTACGCACCAATTGGGTCATTGGTTGGCTAAGCTGCCAGACCCGGATTTTCACCTCTTGGTTATGCAGTAAATGAGGGACAGACCAAGGGGAGGATTGTTCAGAGTGGCTCAAGTGATTTAAGTTAAATGCTCTGGGCCGTAAATCGCCCTGCCATTCGGTCCATGCGGTGGGTGGATGCTGATGATGAAAGTGACTCGCAGCGCCAAAAAAGCCACTGCGCCCAGCTTCTCGCTCATAGATCGCTTGCTCAGGAAAATCCGCATGAGCCTGTTTCGAAAACACCCCTTCGCGATGAGGAAACGTAAACGGTTTATGCATCATCCAATACTCCACGACGAATTTGATCTTCTTCTATCGATTCAAACAAGGCTTTGAAGTTACCTTCGCCAAAACCTTGATTGCCTTTACGCTGAATAATTTCAAAAAAGACTGGACCAATAACGGTTTGGGTAAATATTTGCAGCAAAATACCATCTTTGATCGGTGCACCATCAATCAATACCCGCAATTCGCGTAACTCATCAACGGATTCATGATGACCGGGAACGCGCGAATTAATTTTCTCATAGTAGGTATCTGGGGTAGGCATAAATTCCATACCTTGCGATCGCAACGTACGTACGGTGTGATAAATATCGGTGGTACTCAAGGCGATATGTTGAATCCCTTCGCCATTGTATTCACGCAAAAACTCTTCAATTTGTGATTTATCATCACGCGATTCATTAATTGGAATACGAATTTTTCCACATGGTGAGGTCATTGCTCGGCTAACAAGCCCAGTTAACTTGCCTTCAATATCGAAATATCGAATCTCTTTAAAGTTCGCCAACTGTTCATAAAAACCAGCCCACTTATCCATATTGCCTTGTTTTACGTTATGAGTCAGATGATCGATTTCGCATAAACCAACCTGCTTGTGCTGCAAACGCTGCTCTGCATCGTCGTAAAATAAGAAATCAACATCATAAATACTTTTATCGCCATAGCGGTCGACAAAGTACAACAAACTGTCACCAATCCCATAAATCGCTGGAATGCTCAATTCCATCGGCCCTATTTCACCTTGATAAGCCTTGGCTCCACAACTTAAGGCATGTTGCAATGCGCTTGCTGCATCCTTGACTCGAAATGCCATACCACAGACCGAAGGGCCATGCAGCTTTGCAAAGTCAGCCGCTTGACTATGAGGTTGAGCATTGATGATGAAATTGATATCCCCTTGACGATATAGCCAAGCTTGTTTAGAGCGGTGTTTCGCGATTTCAGCAAAACCTAAAGAAGTGAACAGCTGTTTTAGTGCTTCAATCCCCTGCGCATCCGCTGCCGTGTATTCAACAAACTCAAAACCATCGGTACCAAGAGGGTTACTTATTGATGTCATGTCTAGGTTTCCTTTATAGGGTCGAAATCTCTATTAACCATGGCACGATTCAATAAAGTCGCAACGATCAGCCAATACCTAATACTGCCCCTAAAAAACACCAACAATGTAACATTTTTGTTACATTGAAAAGCCATAATCCGTTTAAGCCGCCAGTGGCTCATCAATCTCGTTGTCATTTTACTGACAAACCTCGCTCGAAAGAGCCGAGTTTAGTGAGTATAAATATCTATACAGGTGTAAAAAATGAAGGATTTAACTACTTAGCAAACTTAATGCAGGGTTATTTTTTAATCTTGCCTTAGATGACGCAACAAATAACGGATTGGTGAAATCAATGATTGCGCACTATCTTTAATCGATACGTGTATACAACCGCATAAAAAAACGGAACCTTCGATAAGTTATGCCTTGTGCCTTGGCTCGCTTGCTCTATAATGCGCAATCTGTGTACAATCCGTTTCAAATTTAAGACGAAGTTAGAAATACAGGTCAAAAGCATTGCAAAATAAAAAAAGAGTCCTACTCAAAAAAATATTATCTGCTTGTCTTATCCCTATCCCGATCGTTTTTTTTTACGCTTACTACACCAGCGTCACAAGCATTAATAGCCAACTGAATACGATTGCTGATTCATACGCCAAACGAATCGATAGTCTGGTCGCTGATCTCCATGATGAAAATGCCAAAGCGTTATACAGCAACAAAAGCTGCGCTCAGATTCAAGAAGACTTACTGTTTGAAAGTTTATTGCGTGAAATGTTGATCGTTGAAGATCAACAGATCGTTTGTTCATCCAAACGAGGAGAAATGCAGTCAGACATCAGCTACTACTATCCAGATGGTATTATCACCAGTAAAGAACGCTTCTTTGACTTGCAAAACGATCCAGCCATGCGCACTTTATTAGTCATTGATGCCGATAAAAACAATTCCTATCGTGGTGCCATTTCTGTTGTCGATCAAGGTTATATTCAAGCTCGTCTCGGTTATCATACCGATACTCGTATCGCGAAATTAATCGTCAAAGTCGGTAATGAATACTATCCAGCTAATAGTAAATTTATTACTAAGCAACATAATGTAAAAGTGAATTCCGCTAATAAACTGTTTACGTTACAAATTGTCGCTAGTGACTCTTTTGTCACCGAACAGATAACCTTTTATCTACTGAGTGCCCTTCCAGCTTCGATTGCGCTGTCTTTCTTTATTTATGCACTATTTTTATTTTTTACTGGCCGAACTAGCCTACTCGATGATCTAAAAAGAGGATTAGAACGACACGAGCTATTTTTAGTCTATCAACCAGTGATCGATAGCCAGAAACAAAATGTGGTCGGCTATGAAGCGTTACTGCGTTGGATTAATCCTAAATTGGGTTTTGTTAAACCCGATACGTTTATTCAAATTGCAGAAGAGTATGGCTTAATTAATAAAGTCACCGATTATGTGATTAATCAAGTCCAAAAAGACGCTCAGTATTTACCTAACCATCAGCAATTACACCTTAGCATTAATGTTCCGCCTTGTTATCTTTCGCATCAAAAACATATTCATCGTTTAATCCTTTGTGCCACTCATCTGGCGACTCAAGGAATTCAATTAGTGGTTGAAATTACTGAACGCCAACTGCTGGATCAAAAAGGACAAGCCGTTTTACATGAACTACGGCAAGCTGGCGTGATGATCTCTATTGATGATTTTGGCACAGGGCAAACCTCGTTATCGGTTCTGCAACATATCGCTTTCGATTATTTAAAAATCGATAAATGCTTTATTGATTCGATTGGCGTGCAATCGGTTAGTGCGCCAATTTTAAACACCATTATTGAGCTGGCTCATCAGCTGAAAGTCAATATCGTCGCGGAAGGAGTGGAACATGCCGCTCAAGCCAAATACCTTGCCAACAAAGGGGTTCAATATCAACAAGGCTATTTCTACTCTAAACCCCTCGATCTTTCGACAATAACAAAGGGGAAAGCATCCTCATCCTAATGAAGACCAGCCAAAACAACACCAAGGTTACACCTTCTGTTGTGATAGGGATTTGCGCAACCAGTGTATATGCGGAACAAATCCCCCTTGCTGATAAAAATGTTGCGCCGTTTGATTAAACTCCCACACCTCAACAAACATTTCTTTGACGCCATAGTCAACGAATGTCTGCTCTAAATGAGCAAGAAGCGAGGCTGCGACTCTTTGTTGGCGATAACAGGGAACAACATATAGCTCATCAATACTGCCCATCGGAATGGGCTGACTGACACTCGAAATTAACTCACAAAAATGCCCAGTAATAAAACCAACGATTTGAGCCCCCTGTTTAGCAACGTAAACCAAACATTCCGGATCATCTAAATAACGGGCAATGCTCTTCTCTTGCTCAATCTCATGAGCGGTTTTGAAATAAGCTGGGCAAGCACGGTGATGCTCGTCGTGTAACTCAAACATCAACTGATTGAGTACTTCTAAATCATTTACCTGAGCCGCTGATAGGATAATTGCTGACATTGTCTTGCCATCACAGAAATAAAAACTATCTGAATTCTATCTAATAAAGGTAAAAAAAAATACGCTCAACACCGATTAGTGTTGAGCGCATGGGTCAGCATCAAAAAGTAAATGGCGCTACTCTGTGGCTGGCGCTTTTACGGTTAATGCATCTCGACGCAGCTTGAGAATAGTCAGTAGCATGGCACAAAGTGCTAGAACACTCATGCCGATATAAACCAAGCTAAAGCCTTGAGCTAACACATGGCTAGCAACTTGCGCCTGCTCAGCGCCATGCTCACTCACCGTCACGTCTTGGGGAACTCGTAGATAGAATAACGCCGAGCAAAATGCCACCCCTAATGCCCCACCTAACTCACGACCAAAATTAAATAACGACATGCCAATACCACGATCGCGAGCAGGCAACACACTTTGCACGACAACGCTGAGTGCGGGCAAGGTTAAGCCAAGTCCAATTCCTGCAAAACCGAGCGCGAAATTAACCCAAATATCATAGTGAATTTGCCATAGCGCAATCATCGCCAAAGCAAAACCTAACGCTACCAACAATTTATAACGAGCAAACTTAGCAACTAACTTACCGCCAACATAAGCCCCCGCCGTGATACAAAACATGAAAATGACCATCACAACACCACTTTGTGATGGAGAAAGCCCCTTCTGCCATTGCAGTTGTAACGGTAAATAAACTAACAGCGCAAACATCAACATTTGCGATCCCATCACCAACATAATGGCGGTTAAGTAGTTGGGTAAACGCGCTAAACGAGCGGGTAAAATAGGATCGCTCACACGTTTTTCTACTAACACGAGCATGACAAGGCTTGCCAATAAAATAAACGCGCCCCAGCCATTCGGCATAAACGAGTGTGATGAAAGCAATAGCAGCAACATGGTAGTGGCGATCATCAATAATCCGGCACCAAGCCAGTCAAAACGGCTATTACGGCGTTTATTCAAGTGGCTGAGGTAACGATTAACCATCCATAATGCTACCAAACCAAGAGGCAAGTTGATTCCAAATACCCAGCGCCACGTTAAATGATCGGCAAAATAACCGCCCAATAATGGCCCAGCAATACTCGATACCGCATACACCGCGGAAATATAACCTTGGTACTTGCCTACTTCACGGGCAGGAATCGAATCCGCAATCACGGTAAAGGCGAGAGCAATTAAGCCACCACCACCAATACCTTGAATAACACGAGCACCAATTAAACTCGGTAAATCAATCGCAAACGTACAGAGCGCCGAGCCAATCATGAAAATGACAATGCTGATATTGAGCATGCGTACCCGACCAAATAGATCGCTCAACTTACCATAAACGGGTAGCACTGCTGTCGCGGCCAATAAGTAAGCGGTAATCACCCAAGTAAGCGCTTTTCCAGCCGATAACTCCTGCCCAATCAAAGCTAAGGGTGTGGTGACAATGCTTTTTTCTAAAGAGCCTAAGGCAATCACCAGCGCTACACTGGCAAATATAATTTTCGGATTAGCTGAATAAGTCGAATCGGTTGACATAAATCCTCTGGTATTAAACGATACCAATACAACATAACGTTATGGGTAAGTGATCAGCGAATGAGCGCAGAGGGTGCGCAGCTTCGGTAACTCAAGATTGAAGAAAATGCAGTCTATCGCGCATCACGATAAGATAACTGAATATCATTCTATCTAAAATAGGATAGAATGGGATCGTCAATTGCAAATATGGGATTATGATGAAATTAGACGATCTGGCGCTTTTTCTTACGGTGGTACGCTGCGGCAGCTTCGCCTTAGCCGCTAAGCAAAAAGCGCTCTCTAGCAGCACTCTAAGTCGCCGAATCCAACAGCTTGAGCATGATATAGGCAGCATCTTGCTGATCCGTAGTAGTAAAGAAATTGTTTTAACCAAAGAAGGGGAACAATTATTTGAGACCTATGCCGAGCTCTTTGCTGAGATCGAATCGAAACAAGAAATCGCCTTACGTGCCAAACAAGAATATCGTGGCACGATTGTCATTAATGCACCGATTATCCCCTTACGTCATCAACTGAGCCCACTTGCATTAGAATTTTGTCAGCAACATCCCAACGTTAATATCCATTTTCAAGTCGGTGCCGGCATGGATTACTTCACGCGTCACGATATTGATATCGCTTTGCGTTTTGGTCCTCAGCCTCATTCCGACTGGGTCGCTCGTAAGCTAGCCAATAATCCATCACAGCTCTGCTCGACTCCCAGTTACGCCGCTACCTTAACCTTAAATCACCCTGAACAGTTGCAATCATTACCGCTACTGACACTGAATACTAAACAGGCTTGGGTGTTTAAACATCGGCTCACCGGAGAACAATTTCAATTTACCCCCCGAGCTCGCTTAAGTTCAGAAGAGTTAGATACGATTTTACAAGCGACACTCCTAGATATGGGAGTCGCTCGTTTACCGAAAGGATTGATTAGCCAAGAACTGACGCAACAGCAATTAGTTCCTTTATTGCCAGAATGGGATATTGAAGGGGCTGATGTTTATTTACTGCACCCTCAACGGCGATTTTTACCAGAAAGGACCCAAGCTTTTATTGACTACATTAATGCACATTGGCCAAGAGTGGCGTTCAGTCATTGGTTAAATACATAATTGACGAGAATAAAACGCCCTTGGAGAAAAACAAAACCTCCAAGGGCGTTATTGATGTTTTATCAACTGAGTGATAAACCGATTTAGCGACTAACCGCTAAAGCGATTATAGAAAATGGAAAGTCGCGTTAAAGGAAAGCACACTGACATCTTTCTTGTCGAGCGTATAACGATGGTAACCCGCGCCTACCGAAAAAGGACCCATAATAAAATATTCAGCGCCTACGCCATACATGATATCGAAACCATCATCATCTTTACTGTTGTTGATTTCTGTTTTCCATGAATGGATACCACCACGCGCATAAATATGCAAAGGGCCAAAATCAATGCTTGGCTTTAGTGCGGCATACATGGTTGAAGCAGAGGTCTCAATACCATTAATTTTAAAATCGCCTAATTTTGTGTAACCACCTTCAACCGCAAAAAATGGCAGAATTCCGGTCCCGACATGCAAATTGTAAGCCGTACTGCTATCACCACGGTAATCAGATTGGCCAACCGATGCACCAGCGTAAACCAAAGCATCTGCCATTGCTGCAGAAGAGGCTCCCAATAGCGCGAGGGCAAGTAACGTTTTTTTCATAATTAACCTTTTGATAGTTGTCTGGCCGCTTGCTGCTAAGCCAATGTTATGCATTACCGGAAATTATAGAATCATCTTCACTGCACCTCAAGGAACGAAAGGACAGATAGTGAATAAAGATCAATAATATATCCGCTTATCATTTGAAGTCACCGCCCGATGGGCGGTGACTTGTAGCTTGCCTAACAGGCATCAATCGCTTGTTTGACCCGTTTATCCGAAATCGGATAAGGCGTGCCGAGTTGCTGAGCAAAATAACTCACTCTTAGCTCTTCAATCATCCACCGGATCTCTTTGACCGATTCAGGCACTGCCATCCCTTTCGGGATTTTATTTAATAAGGCTTTATATTCCTGAACCACAGATTCAATTTTCAACATGTGCAAACGATCTTTATTGGGATCAACTGGCAGCTTTTCCATCCGCCGTTCAATGGCCTTCATGTAGCGCAAAATATCCGCCAGCTTTTTCCAGCCACATTCGGTAGCAAAGCCTTTAAAAATCAGTCCTTCCATTTGTGCTTTGATATCCGATAAAGCAAAAGCCATCGTGAAATCGACTTTGCCTTTCAAACGCTTATTAATGTTGTACGCGGTGGTTAAAATGGTTTCTACTTGCTGGGCAATCTCGACCACCGTATCCCCCAGTTCAGCGCGAACATATTCTTTCAGCGCTTCAAAGGCTTCTGGCTGCCAAACCATGCCCCCATGCTGCTCGATAAGCTTATCAACGCCACAAGCAATACAATCATCAATTAAATCCAGCACTTTACCGTAAGGGTTAAAATACAAGCCAAGCTTGGATTTATTAGGCAAGTTACTGTGTAAGTATTTGATCGGTGATGGCACATTAAGCAAAATTAATCGTCTTTGGCCGGCTTGCATCGCAGTTTGCTGCTCACTTTCCGTTTCAAATAGCTTAATTTCAATGCTGTCTTTATTGTCCACTAGCGCAGGATAGGCTTTAACCTCAAAACCGCCGCGTTTTTGCTGATAAACTTTCGGCAGCTCACCAAACGACCAAGTGTGGAGATCTTTCTGCTCAATATCATCATCCGCCACTTGCGATAAGGTTTCTTGGACCTTAGCTTTCAAACTTTCTTTCAATGCGTATAAGTCTTTATCCTCATTGAGTTTTCGCTGACGGTGATCCACTACCCGATAAGTCACTTTTAAGTGATCAGGCACTTGCTGCCAATTCCAATCTTCGCGCTCGATAGCCACGCCTGTCATTCGCTTCAGCTCTTTTTCCAGCGCATCCAGTAATGGCATGTCTAAGGGCGTGACCCGCGCTAAAAAGGCATCAGCATAGTTTGGCGCTGGTACAAAATTCTTACGCAGCGTTTTCGGTAGCGATTTAATCAAACTGACCACTAATTGATGACGTAACCCCGGAATTTGCCAATCAAAGCCTTGAGGCTCAATTTGGTTAAGGATCGGTAGTGGAATATGCACGGTGACACCGTCACTATCAATGCCCGGTTCAAACTGGTAACTGAGCTTTAACTTAATCCCATTTTGGTGCCAGAAATTAGGGTAATCGAGTTCGGTGATATGGCTGGCATCGCCTTTAACCAGCATCTCTTTTTCAAAATTGAGTAGATCCGGGTTATCACGGCTGGCTTTTTTCCACCAAGCATCAAAATGACGTCCTGAAACCACCTCCGCGCCGACTCGTTGATCATAAAATTGGAACAGCTCTTCATCATCCACCAAGATATCTCGGCGACGCGATTTATGCTCTAACTCTTCTACCTCAAGTAACAAGGCACGATTTTGCTTAAAGAAAGCGTGTTTAGTTTGCCAATCACCTTCCACCAAAGCACTGCGAATGAAAATCTCTCTGCTCAATGGCACGTCAATCGCGCCATAATTCACCGCACGTTTGGCAACGATAGGTACGCCATAAAGAGTCACTTTTTCATACGCCATCACCACAGCACTTTTCTTCGACCAATGTGGTTCGCTGTAACTGCGTTTGATCAAGTGCTTAGCAAGAGGCTCAATCCATTCCGGTTGAATTTTGGCGACAATCCGCGCCCACAGTTTCGAGGTTTCAACCAATTCTGCCGACATCACCCACTTTGGCTGTTTTTTAAATAAACCAGAAGCTGGGAAGATATTGAATCTTGCGTTACGAGCCCCTTGATACTCATTTTTTTCAGCGTCTTTACTGCCGATGTGTGACAGCAGACCCACCAAAATGGCGCTGTGTAGACTGTCATAATTGGCCGGCTGATCGTTGAGCCTATAATCCATTTCACGCATCGATTGATGAATTTGGAAATAAACATCTTGCCACTCACGAACGCGCAAATAATTTAAATAATCCTGTTTACATTGACGACGAAAAGCATTGCTATTCAAGGCCTTTTGCTGCTCTTGTAAGTAATGCCACAGATTGATTAAGGTAACAAAATCCGAGTCTTCATCGACAAAACGGCGATGTTTTTCATCTGAGGCTTGCTGCTTATCACTCGGCCTTTCTCTTGGGTCTTGAATCGATAACGCTGAGGCAATGATCATCACCTCTTTTAAGCAGCCGAGCCGCGGCGCTTCTAGCACCATTCGTGCTAAACGTGGGTCAATCGGTAAACGAGCCAACTGGCGTCCAATCGTGGTCAGGCGTTTTTTCGGGTCGCTGATCTCAGGGTTCATTGCCCCCAACTCTTCCAACAAGCGAACCCCATCTTGAATATGACGTTTGTCTGGCGCTTCAACAAATGGGAACGCCTCGATATCGCCTAAGCCTAACGCGGTCATTTGTAGAATGACTGACGCTAAGTTGGTGCGTAAAATTTCCGGATCGGTAAACTCAGGACGAGATAAAAAATCTTCTTCTGAATAAAGACGAATACAGATCCCTTCTTCAACACGTCCACATCGTCCTTTGCGCTGATTAGCACTGGCTTGAGAAATCGGTTCAATCGGTAAACGTTGCACCTTGGTGCGATAGCTGTAACGGCTGATCCGCGCGGTGCCCGGATCAATAACATACTTGATCCCTGGCACCGTTAATGAGGTTTCCGCCACGTTGGTGGCAAGTACGATCCGCCGGCCGCTATGAGGTTGGAAAATCTTATTTTGTTCACCAGAGGATAAACGGGCATACAAAGGCACAATCTCGGTATCTCGTAACTTACGTTTGGCCAACGCATCCGCAGTGTCACGAATTTCCCGTTCACCATTCATAAAAATCAGGATATCCCCTAAACCTTCAAGGCACAGCTCATCCACCGCGTCAACAATACCTTCGAGTTGATCGCGATCGCTGTCAGTTTCGGAAACCAATGGGCGGTAACGAGTTTCTACCGGAAAGGTTCTGCCTGATACTTCAATGATCGGCGCATTATCAAAGTGTTTCGAAAATCGCTCAGGGTCGATGGTTGCCGAGGTGATGATCACCTTGAGATCAGGGCGACGCGGTAGTAACTGGCGTAAATAACCGAGAATAAAATCAATGTTTAGACTGCGCTCGTGGGCTTCATCAATAATGATGGTATCGTATTGATTGAGATATCGGTCATGTTGAATTTCTGCCAGTAAAATACCGTCAGTCATTAATTTGATTTGGGTTTGTTCCGAGATCTGATCGTTAAAGCGAACCTTATAACCAACCACTCCGCCGAGCTCACACTGCATCTCTTCAGCAATACGATTCGCTACCGAGCGAGCAGCTAAACGACGTGGCTGGGTATGGCCAATCAGCCCATATTTGCCGCGCCCAAGTTCAGCGCAAATTTTCGGTAACTGAGTGGTTTTACCAGAACCGGTTTCCCCTGCGACAATCACCACTTGATGCTGCTCAATCGCCCGCGCAATATCATCCCGCTTTTGACTAACGGGTAACTGTTCTGGGTATTCGATAGTCATCTTTTGCGCTTCTCGCTGCGAAACCACCATCATTGAACGAGCAATATCTAAAGCAATCTCATCAAAGACTGCCGTTCTTGCTTGCTCTTTAACAATTTTACTGGCACCGATGATCCGCTTGTTGAGACGAAAACGATCTTTGATTAAACACTGTTGCAGCGCTTGTTGTAGTGATTTGGCTGTATTGGCTTTTGCCATTGTGTTTTTTTCTGAATGAGGCTGTGACTGAGTCAAAGCGTTACCTATTCTTTTCTTTGCATAAAATTGTCTGAATTGTATCACAAACTTGTGGATTGTTCGGTACTTCGTATTGAGCAAATCATACGGACTTAAGCCACTAACCAGCAAAGAAATGCATTTCGACGATTAATTGTTCGTTTAAGGCCCATTGCATACAAGAAGGTTTAGTTTTATTGTCATTTGGCCGCTAAAATAGAAAGATACCTAACCAAGTAGAAAATATTGTGAAAGCTTCTGAACTGAAACTGAGATTGGATGATCTGCCTGCTGATTGTGACCCTGAAGTCGTTATGGGAGAACTTTGGCTGCCCGAACGTTTAGTCGGCACTCAGCATGATAACGATATGCTGTTTTTGCAATTTGATAATGCTCCTGAAGAAGGAGAAGGCGAAGAAGAAGGCCGCGGCTTTGTCCAGCATGAAATTAATCTGATCCGCGAGCGTATTACTCAATTGCTCAATGAACCTAATCCGCAGAGCGTTCAGGTTGAAGCCTTGGTCGCCCTACTGCTGCTTGCCCATGAACAAAGCAGTTCAGAGTTTGTCGAAATGGTCAGTGACTGGGAACTCTAGGTATTTGAATGGTTCACCACTTAAATCACCACTCTCTTTCACCCTATTCTGTAACGACAAGGGAACTGTGGCTCCATTTTCTCCTCCAATAGTTAGGGTTCACCGATAGCGCATACAGAAAAGGTTTTTTATGTTTAATACTATTACCGCCTTATTTAAACAACTCCTCGACGGGCAAGATCTAAGTCAACCCTCTCCTAGCCCTAATTTTGCTATCGCTTGTTTATTAAGCGAGGTCGCTGGCTCAGATCAAAAAATAACCCCCACAGAACGACAAGCTAAGCTAGCCTTACTGCAACGCTTACTCGCGGTAGAAGAGAATGAAGCACAAGCTTTGATTACCCGTGCTGAGCAGCAAATACGCCAATCGGCATCACTGTATGAATTTACTTCCCAGTTGCGAGATCTAACCCAAGATAAACGATTTGAGTTAATAAAAGCGATGTGGGAAGTGGCCCACGCCGATGGCGAAATTGATCCGCTGGAGGATGTGGTGATCCGTAAAACGGCCGAGTTACTGTACGTTGACCACAGTCAGTTTATTCGCGCGAAATTGATGGTTGTTAATCCGAAAAAATAAAGCGAAGTTCTCGAATTAACGCGACCTTCGCTTGATGGTTTATTTGTTTGCTGTTTTTACTTTCTTTAATGTTGAATTCCACGATGACCTTGATGGGAGCTAAGCAATAAATACACCCATCAAGGCCTCTAAGACCGTTCGTTAATATTTAAACTGATTTAAACGCGAACTCACCGCACTCACCCGATTCGCCGCGTCGCGACTCTCTTGATTCGCCGCGCTGGCACCATTATCAATTTCATTCGCCGCATCATTAATCGCCACAATATTGCGATTAACCTCTTCAGTCACCGCCGCCTGCTCTTCTGCTGCGGTAGCGATTTGATGCGCCATGTCTTGAATACGTTCACTTTGCGCGCGAACCTCTTTTAAAGCATCGACAGCACGTTGTGATAACGCTTGGCAGTTATTACTCTGTTCACGACTTTCATTCACTGTGGCCACCGCTTTTTTACTGCGCTGACGTAAAGTATCAATCATGGTTTGAATTTCATCGGTGGACTGCGCGGTGCGCGTGGCAAGGTTACGCACTTCGTCAGCCACCACGGCAAAACCACGTCCCTGATCGCCAGCACGCGCCGCTTCGATCGCTGCGTTTAATGCTAATAAGTTAGTCTGCTCAGAGATGGCTCGAATGACATCCAAGATTGACCCCACTTGCTCACTTTGCGCTTCCAGCTCTTCTATCTCTTGCGCAGATTTGAGAAGATCATTAGCTAGACGTTTCAATCCTTCAGCACTTTGTTCAACTTCGCGCTGGCTTTGGTTAATTTCTTGCTGAGCTTGAGTCACCGCGCTGGCGGTTTCTTGAGCATTGTCAGAAACGCTGTGTGCGGTAGAGGACATCTCATTGGTTGCTGTCACCACCTGCTCGATTTCTGCTCGTTGATGTCGAATTTGATCGACCCCTTGTTTCGCATAAGAAGCCGAACGCTGAGTACTTTCGGTTAAACCCTCCATTTGTTGTGCAACATCAGAGACTATCGAACGAACATTACCGACAAAGGTATTTAAATGATGAGCCAATTGCCCGGTTTCATCACGGCGATCAATTTTAATCGTTTGAGTTAAATCTCCGCCAGATTGGGTGAGTTTTTCAACCAAACCGACCAGCTTTTGAATCGGACGACTGATTGACAATGCCATAATCCACATCGCGATAATGCCTAGTAGAATGAGTAAACCACCGACCCAAAGCTGGCCTTGAAGGTTAGCGGAGAAGCCCTGATCTAACTGCTGCGAAATCACAGCGGCTTGAGCTAGTGCTACAGAAACGGGCAGGATAACAATAACTTCCCAATGATCATTCACGCCATGAGCACGAAACTGTGCTGATGCAATCACGGAATTATCTTCAATCCGGCTTTGTCCAACCACACGCTTACTGATCAGTGGAGCCACACCCGTCTGCTGGAGGGCTTTACCAACATTTCCGGCTTCTGAACTATCGGCACTCACGATATTTTTCGGGCTGAGGATGATCACTCGCGCTTGACGGTCAATATGCTTTTGGGTATCAGCAGCAATACGTTGCAGGAAGTTTAACGAATAATCGACGCCAACCATACCAACCGCTTTACCATTAACCATCACGGGGGAAACAAAAGAACTCAATAAGGTTTGTACCCCTTGGATATCGTAACTCGCTGGGTCAATCACGCAATTTCTGCCCGTTTCGATAGGGCATAAATACCATTCAGAATTACGTACACCTGTCGCAGAGACGGTTTTATCGTACATATTGCCTAGTGGGCGCATCCCTAATTGCCCCGAAGCTGAACGGTTCCAATAAGGGGCGAATTGACCATTATCTTTACTATGCGGTAACCCGAGAGAGAAAATATCATCGCCATCGAATTGATGCGCTTCCCAGCCAGTATAAATACCCAGCAGATCGGGGTGCTGAAGAAAAACACTGCGCAGCATCTCGGTGACCACTTCACGGGAAGGTCGTTCACCTTCTAAGCTACTCGATAACGACTGTGAGATCAGCATTGCTTGATCAAAACGACTTTTGACTCCAGACGCCTCCTGATTGGCGATAAGTTGCATATTTTGCAACGCTTGACGACGCAGCTCTTGATCAACCTGTTGATTAACAGAAGCGGATAAAGCTTGACTGCTATGATAACTAAAACCAATCACCGCAAGAGTAATTGATAGAAGGGCTAACACACTGAAGGTTAAAACCTGTTGGCGAATACTGGTAAATTTCATCCTGATAACCTTACTTATCCATTGATTACTTCCAGTTTAAGTCAGATTTTTCCTTTGAGCATTGTCATCGCGTTTTTATTGAGAGATTTGCCATAGAAACAACGCAAAAACCAGCTTTAAAGCATGGTTAGTGCCAGTTTAGCGAGGTTATAAGCGTCCACATAACCGGAATGCTGTCGCCCTTCCCAATCAATGCCTTGTGCTTCTTGCGCTGCTCGGTGCCCGATTCGTTTATCTTTTAAACGATGTTGAAGACGGTATAATGTCGCTAAATTGATACATTCGTGGATCGGCATGGGCAGACCTTTTTCAGCGCACTCTTTGGCTAAGATCAAATCGTCTCTTCCCCAACACGCGTAAATCTTCTTACTGCCTCCAAAATTTTTCACCATCGAACGCAACACATCGGCCAATGGGCGTCCTTGTTTAGCCACTGTACGCGGAGTAATACCCGTTAGTTCAACGCAAAACTCAGAAATTTTATCCTGCTCTGGTTGTACATAATATTGAGCTCGCTTAACAATTTTACCCGCGGTGAGATCGATTTCAGCCAACCCCACTTCGATGATCTCTCCGGTAGTGCCGACACCATTCTCATTCCAACAACACATTTCAAGGTCAAAACACACCACTCGGTTGTAGTTCATTCGCTTATTCCGTGATTAGACTCAACTAGCTGCAAATATTACCCAACTCTCTGCCAAAACTCGACGATTAAACCGTAACACCATGATTGGTTGCCGCAATTTTAAAACGATTGTCGACAAACTCAGCAAATCACCACGTTAAGCGCCTAAAAAGCGAACGAATAGTCGTTCTCTCCCCCTGAAAACACCGATTTAACCATGCCTCATCGGTTGAATATGCTAATATCTGCCCTTATTTATCAAGCTATTCTGATCATCAAAATACCGCAGCACGCTGTATTTGTTAGACCTAATATTGAGAATTCATCATGAACTTCGATTTAAGCGCTATGCCAACCACTATCGACATGCTCCACGCTGTCCTTGCTATTTTGAGTCTATTTTTTGTTTTATTACTGATTCTTCGTAAACCGCGTGTGATAGAAACCCTCGTTGAAAAACCGATTGAGAAAATCGTCGAAGTGGAAAAACCGGTGGAGAAGATTATTGAAGTCGAAAAGATTATCGAAGTAGAAAAAGTGGTCGAGAAAGTGGTCGAAGTTGAATCTAAACTTGCCACGACATCGACTGACTCTGCACTGCAATTGCTGGCTATTTTGCAAAAAGAAGCCCGATTCATTGACTTTTTACAAGAAGAACTCAGCGCATTCTCTGACGAAGAAGTCGGTGCAGCGGCTCGCGTTATCCATTCGGGTGGTCAAAAAGTTCTCAAAGAATATCTAACTTTAGTGCCGATTCGTCCGGAAGACGAAGAAACACGCATCACCATTGAACAAGGCTTCAACTCGCAAGCGATTCGTTTGGTCGGCAATGTAACGGGACAAGCACCGTTTACAGGTACGTTGATCCACAAAGGTTGGCAAGCCAGCGCCATTCATTTACCAAAACTGGCTGAGCATTATGATGCCTCGATCATTGCCCCAGCAGAGGTAGAGCTATAATGGAACATCAACACGATCTCTCCACCCAATCATCAGCAACTTTTAGTGTCGGTATTGATTTAGGTACGACTCACTGTGTGATTGCTTATAGCGATACACGAAACGAACACGCGAGTGTACAAGTCATGCCGATTCCCCAGCTTAGCGCACCGGGTAGCGTCGAATCACTCAATCAGCTTGGTTCTTTTGTCTATCAACCCCATGAGCACGAAATGAATCCTGCGTCTCGTGTGTTACCGTGGACAGATAAACCCCATGCCTTAGTCGGAGCGATTGCCCGTAATCTTGGGGCGAAAACGCCGATTCGTTTGGTAGCCAGTGCTAAATCTTGGTTATGCCATGGCGGCGTTAATCGTCGTGAAGCATTTTTACCCGCTGGTAGCCCCGAAGAAGTCGAGAAAATATCCCCTCTCCGCGCTACTGAGCTTTACCTTGAACACTTAAAACAGGCGTGGGATCACGCTCATCCCGATCATCCACTGAGCGATCAAGACGTCACTATCACCGTGCCAGCCTCGTTCGATCCGGCAGCACGAGACCTCACGGCTGAAGCTGCGCGGAATATTGGTTTACACCATCTGACTTTACTCGAAGAACCTCAAGCGGCATTGTATAGCTGGATCGATAATAGCCATGAGCAATGGCGCGATCAGGTCAACGTGGGTGATATTGTATTGGTGGTCGATATTGGTGGCGGAACAACTGACCTATCACTGGTTGAAGTGACCGAAGATGAAGGGACATTAACTTTAAAACGCATCGCCGTCGGTGAGCATATTTTACTTGGGGGCGATAATATGGACCTCGCTCTTGCTTACCATTTAAAAATGAAACTAGCCAAAGAAGGTAAAGAGCTACAACCTTGGCAAGTGCAAGCCATAACTCACGCTTGTCGTGATGCTAAAGAAGCGTTATTGAATGACCATCAACGGCAAGCCATGCCGATTGTCGTACCAAGTCGCGGATCCAAACTGCTCGGTAGCACCTTGAAAACCGAATTAACGCAGCACGACGTTCAACAAATGTTGGTTGAGGGCTTCTTCCCTAAAGTGACGATTAATGATCATCCACAGCAACGTAACCGTGGTGCATTGACCCAAATGGGCCTACCTTATGCGCAAGATGCCGGAATTACTCGCCATATTGCCGCATTTCTTGCCAAACAAGCGAACGCAACCACAGAGGCAACAGACCAAGAATTCAACCCGTTTCTTGGTGGTATGCCCGGCCAAGCATCACCATCAAACGCTTTTATTAAACCAACCGCAATATTGTTTAATGGCGGGGTGTTAAAATCATCCCTTCTGGCAGAGCGTTTGCAAGACACCATAAATCAATGGTTAATCGAGGCTGGCGCTCCAATCGCTAAACGCCTAACTGGTGTTGATTTAGACTTAGCGGTTGCCAGTGGGGCGGCTTATTATGGGGCCGTACGTCGTGGTCAAGGGGTACGGATTCGTGGTGGTATAGCTTCGAGTTACTACGTCGGCATTGAAAGCGCCATGCCAGCGATTCCCGGTATGGCTCCACCGATGGAGGCGCTCTGCGTTGCGCCATTTGGCATGGAAGAAGGCTCGAACGTCGACGTCCCCAGCCAAACTTTTGGTTTGGTGATTGGTCAACCGGTTAACTTTCAGTTTTTTGGTTCGACAACCCGCCGCGATGATATCGCAGGGACTCATCTGGATCATTGGCAAGAGGATGAGTTAGAAGAGCTGCCAGAAATTCAAGTTACCTTACCAGTATCAGAAGGCCGTCGCGAAGGTGAGATTGTCCCCGTCACTTTAGCCGCCCGAGTCACTGAATTAGGCACTTTGCGCCTTGAGGCTATCGCCGCGGATAATGGCCAAACGTGGCATGTTGAGTTCAATGTGCGTGAAGAGGCTCAACCGACCGCTTAGTCATCCATTACCAAACGGCACTTTCAGAGTGTCGTTTTTATTAACGAAAAAGGTTGTCATGACATCTCCTCGTTTTCTGGTGGGCATTGACTTAGGCACCACCAACACTGTCGTCGCGTATTGCGAGTTAAATACAGATTTACAGCATTCTCCAGTGACGCTGTTCGAGATTGATCAATTAATTGGTCCTGGTGAGGTAGTGCGTAAACCACTGTTGCCTTCTTTCCGCTATCATCCGGCAGCCGATCAAGTCAATATTGCTGATCTTACCCTACCTTGGCAACATCAACCGGTCAGCGGTGATCTTCCTCAGGTGATCATTGGTGAATGGGCTCGATCGCTCGGTGCCAAAGTTGAAGGTCGCCAAGTAGCGAGTGCCAAAAGCTGGTTATCTCATCCTAATGTTGATCGACACTCCGCGATTTTACCTTGGGCTGGAGCGAGCGATGTCGAAAAAGTCTCCCCCGTCATTGCCAGTGCCAGTTACCTAAACCATATCCGTCAAGCGTGGAATCACCGCCATCCAGGAGATCGCTTAGAAAATCAAGAAGTTGTGGTCACAGTGCCAGCCTCATTTGATGAAACAGCACGGCAACTCACTCTTTCTGCAGCGCAATTAGCTGGCTTATCTAAAATCATCCTCTTAGAAGAGCCACAAGCGGTTTGCTACGATTGGTATGCTCGGCACTCTGCTACAGCCAGCGAACAACTGCGTGATCTACCGTTGATTTTAGTTTGTGATGTCGGCGGCGGTACCACTGATCTGAGCTTAATTGAAGTCAATCATCAGCAAAGCTTAAGCCTCAATCGCATTGGTGTCGGTGAACATTTAATGCTCGGCGGTGATAACGTCGATCTTGCCCTCGCTCATCTCGCAGAACAACGCTTCAATAATAATCAAAAACTGAGTGCAGCGAGCCTGAGTAAATTGATTCAGCAAACCCGACAAGCAAAAGAACAATTACTCTCTCATGATGCGCCAGAAAACATCAAAATCACCCTACTCGGCAGCGGTTCTAAATTGCTCGGCGGCAGTAAAAGCGTCTCACTCACTCGCCAAGAAGTACATCAGATTGCTCTGGAGGGATTCTTTCCACGGTCTGAATTCTCTCAGTTGCCTGATAAGCGGCGTCGTGCGGTCGTCGAATTTGGCTTGCCCTACGTCGCCGACCCTGCGGTAAGTAAACATATTGCTAAATTTCTTCATCAGCACCAATCTGTAGCAATCTCAGCACTCGATCAACTGACCGCTCACCAAGCGGCCATACCGGTTGGCTTATTACTCAACGGTGGGGTTTTTAATAGCCCGTTAATTACTGAACGTCTTACCCAACTGCTGACCGATTGGCGAGGTGCGCCAATAACGGTGTTAGATAATCCTCATCCTGATTGGGCAGTGGCGCTTGGTGCTGTCGCGTTTGCTAAAGCCCGACGCGGCGCACAACTGAAAATTGGCGGCGGCTCACCTCGTTCGTATTTCTTGCATCTTCCAGAAAAAAATCATTTAGGCAAGGCATTGTGTTTACTCGCTAAAGGCAGTGAAGAAGGACAAGAGATCCGTTTAACGGGTCGGCGCTTCTCGTTAACGTTAGGTGAGCCGGTTCGTTTTAACCTTCTCACCTCCAGTTATGATGCTATTGATGAAAAAACGCCCATACAAAATGGTATGGTCGTCAAGGTTGAACCCGAACGATTGAGCCCTTTACCGCCATACATTATCAGCCTCGACGGTGAGGGGAGCGTTTTACATGCGAATCAAAAAGAACGGATTGAAGTACAGCTTGCTTGTCAGTTAACCGAAGTCGGTACATTGAAAATAGAGTGTGTTCACGTTGACGATGAAAGTAAACGCTGGGAATTAGAATTTGAAGTTCGTCGGCAAACCGAAGCGATGCAGCAACCAGCTTCTCTTCATCCTCGCTTATCAGAATGCAAAGCTTTAATCGCTCGTTTATACAGCGGCAATACCAAAAGTGCAGCGAATAACGAGATAAAAACCTTAACCAAAACCCTTGAGAAACAATTGGGTAAACGTGACGACTGGGATTTTACCACCCTGCGTCATTTATTTGATGTGTTCACACAAGGTCGTAAACGTCGTCGCCGTTCAGAAGCACACGAAAAACATTGGCTACGTTTGGCCGGGTTTACGTTGCGCCCTGGTTTTGGTGATAGCACCGACCCATGGCGCATCGATCAGGTATGGAGTCTTTATCAGCAAGGGATTCAGTTTCAAAATCAACAAGGTTGGAGTGATTGGTGGGTATTTTGGCGACGCATCTCTGGGGGGCTAAATCAAGCTCAACAGGAGCAAATTCTCGCCGACATTGCTAAATACTTGCATCCCGGTGCGATGAAAAACCCACAAACGGCGAAAGTAGCGCAAGAGATGGGCTACGAAGCGATGGTAAGACTCGCGGCATCGTTAGAACATCTGGATGTTGAAGATAAAGTTCTGCTCGCCTCTTGGTTTTTAAGTAAAGCTCTCAACCAAACGAGCTTTACTCAAGCTCACTGGTGGGCATTTGGCCGACTTGCCTCACGTAGCTTATTATACGGAAGTCAACATTCGGTCATTGCGCGTGAACAAGCCGAACAATGGTTACCCACTCTGCTTGAACAAAACTGGCAACAAGAACCGATGATTGCTTTTGCCACCGTGATGATGTGCCGTAAAACGGGTGATCGCTTGTTTGATATTCGTGATTCAATGCGTCGTGATGTGTTAAGTAAACTGAAACACAGTAAGGTTCCTGATGCATGGGTAGCTCTGGTCGATAGCGTCAGTGAGCTTTCCGCGAATGAGTCAAAACGTGTCTTTGGTGATGCTTTACCGTATGGCCTACAGCTGATTGAACATTAATCGTCAGTTGTGACGAAGGTGTTTAAGATCGATAAAGGACAGTCGCGGTAGCTGTCCTTTATTATATTGGTATTTTCACCGCTGTTTATGGATGAGCGGGGAGCCGTATCGTGAATGTCGTTTGCTGAGGATCAGATTCAAGCTTGATTTCATAACCAGCTAAGTCTCTGTAAAACAGCGGGTATTTAGCATAGACAATCATCTTTTAAGCTAAAACAACTTTTCATTCACTGTTTTATGCCGTTTTTTAACATTAGTAACAATTGATCTTGTATTAATTGACCATCGGATAATAATAGTAGGTTCAATCTCCCTAAACGGCTTGAGATGACAAACGGACCGTCTGTTCACACCCCGTAGATAATGTATCTAATGCGTTGAACGCATTGAATAACGCTGAATATTGACAAAGAAACAACCACAACTAATACGCGTAAAAATCAGTCTGTGATTCCCCACATTATCTGCACGCTTTTGGTTGCTATTATTTCTGCGCCCTCAACGTCGCACGTTAGGAAAGCAAAATGTTTGAATCTCGACGCTATCAAATCATCAGGGAGGAGAATGTCTCCAATCCCCCCAAACGCTATCGATAATTTAGGAGAATGTCGTGAAAATATTTTGGCATTTGCGCTGGTTTTTTAGGCTACGCTGGCAACACTATTGCGGTTCTATTTTACTGTTCGTACTTATTTCAAGTATGCAGCTTATTACACCGAAAGCGGTTGGTCATATCGTGGATGGTATCGTCGATAACACCATGACTCGCCATGAAATATTACAATGGCTGGGTGGACTCTTTGTGGTCATCCTTATTATCTATGGTTGTCGAATTCTCTGGCGGATTTGGTTATTTGGTGCCAGTTTTGAACTGGGCAGTATTCTGCGTAATCGTCTCTATCAACACCTCTCACACCAGCCACCACGTTTTTTTGAACGCTATAAAACCGGCGATCTCATGGCGCGTGGCACTAATGACGTGAAAAATATAGTTATGACGGCAGGCGAAGGTGTGCTTACCGCGACAGATTCACTGATCACCGGTATTGCTGTACTGATCATTATGAGTACTCAAATCAGTTGGAAGCTAACCCTAATGGCACTATTGCCTATGCCCTTTCTTGGATTGACGATTTTTTTCATTGTTCGCATCCTTCATCAGCGATTTAAAGTCGCTCAAGAAGCTTTCTCTGATATGTCCGACATGACTCAAGAGTCATTAAATGGTGTGCGTATGTTGCGGGCATTTGGCCTAGAGAACCAAGAACAACAGCGCTTTGAGACGATGGTCAACGAAACTGGGGATAAAAATATTGCTGTTGCTCGTGTCGATGCACGGTTTGATCCGGCGATCCAATTAGCGATTGGCTTATCGTTTTTCATCAGTATCAGCGTCGGCGCTTACCTTGTTGAACAGCAGGAAATCAGCCTAGGCGATCTTACTGCATTCACTATGTACCTCGGTCTGATGATCTGGCCGATGTTAGCATTTGCGTTTTTATTTAATATCTTAGAACGAGGTTCAGCCGCATGGGAGCGCTTGCAAGAAGTGTTTGATCTAGCCCCCAGCATCACTAGTGGCACTCATTCATTACCAAACAAAGCACAATCTCTGACAATTCATATCGAGCAATTTCATTGGGATGAACAACTTCCCGCTACTCTAGAACAGTGTCATATCGTTCTAAAACCCGGGGCTATGTTGGGTATTGCTGGCCCAGTGGGCAGCGGTAAATCGACCTTAGTCGCCTTACTACTGCGGCAACAAGAGTTACAACATGGGGAGATTCGTTATGGTGATGTGCGGATAAAAGAAGCCAAATTGGATCAATGGCGCAGTAAATTTGCCGTGGTGAGCCAATCGCCTTTTCTATTCTCTCGTTCGATATTTGACAATATTGCCCTAGGTTGTCCGAGCGCCACTCAGGAAGAGGTTTATCGAGCGGCACAACTGGCTTGTATTCATGACGATATTTTGAAGTTTCCGGCGGGTTACGATACCGAGGTTGGAGAAAAAGGCATCACGTTATCTGGAGGGCAAAAACAGCGCATCGCGATCGCACGTGCGATGTTATTGAATGCTGAAATATTGATTCTCGATGATGCATTATCAGCGGTGGATGGACGTACTGAGCATACCATCTTGCGTAACCTTGCAACGAGTAACCAGCAGCAATCTTTGATTATCATTGCTCACCGCTTAACGGCTTTGGAAAAAGCCGATGAAATTATTGTCCTTAACCATGGAAAAATAGCCGAACGCGGTCGGCATCAATCATTGCTTGCCAATCACGCTTGGTATGCAGAAATGTATCAATATCAACAGTTGGCTCAAGCGATTGAGGGAGAATAAACATGAGAAAGCAAACCATAAAACGCCTGTTTACTTACCCTCTTTCACAACCCAAACCGATGATCATTGGTCTGTTGTTTTTGTTCATCGCCGCTGTAGCGAATGCGGGCGGGCCTTGGCTTATCCAACACTTTATCGATGAACACATTGCTAAAGGAGATTATTCGCAGCAAGCATTAACTCTATTAGCGGCAGGTTACCTTGGTCTTACCCTGTGCTCAGCACTCTTTCAGTATCTGCAAAGTATTCAATTTAATATTGTCGCCACAGGGGTGATTAAAACCATTCGAAAACAAGCGTTTAACAGTGTCCTTCGACAGCCCCTTGCTGCATTTGACTATACTCCAACCGGCAAGCTCGTCTCACGGTTAACGAACGACACCGAATCGCTACAGCAATTTTATGAATTGCTGATCGCTTCAGTGATCAGAAATATGGTGATGATCTCTGTGATGCTGGTAGTGATGTGGCTACTCAGTTGGCAGCTCACATTAGTGGTACTGGTTCTTTTACCTATCGTCGTTGGATTTATGTTTCTTTTCCAAAAGCTCAGCACCCCCGCATACCGAGTCATGCGAGATCTTCTGACCGATATTAATGGCAATATGAGTGAATCGATTCAAGGCATGAGTGTGATTCAGTTAATGCGCCAAGAACAACGTTTTAACCAACAGTTCAAGCAACTGACTGCCGAGCATTTCAATGCTGGTAAAAAGGTGATTACCTTAAATGGCATTCTTCTTCGCCCATTAATGGATCTGTTGGCTGGTATAGCGTTATTGACCTTAGTGGCTATCTTTGGTTTTAGTGGCACTGAATTGATCGGTGTTGGTGTGCTTTACGCCTTTATTAGTTACCTCGGACGAATAACCGAACCGCTAATCGAAATGACCCAACAATTAGCGTTATTACAGCAAGCCTTAGTTGCCAGTGAACGAATTTTTGAGATGATCGATGCGCCACAACAAACCTACGGAACAGATAACCGACCACTAGCCAGTGGTGCGATCAGCTTCAATAACCTTTCATTCAGTTACGATGGTAAACAAACTGTACTCAAGCAGATTAACTTGACGATTCCTCATCAAAACTTTGTCGCTTTAGTCGGCCATACGGGCAGTGGCAAAAGCACCATCGCTTCATTATTGATGGGCTTTTATCCTGTAGAACACAATGCATTATTAATTGATGGAAGATCTATCGATAGCTTAGATAAAGCAGTATTAAGGCAAGACATCGCTATGGTGCAACAAGATCCTCATGTTTTGCCCTCATCCGTACGTGATAACGTGGCTCTTGGACGCAAGATCAGTGATGAATCAATTTGGCGAGCGTTACATCAAGTTGGGTTAGCTGAACAAATTCAACATTATCCCGAACAATTAGAGACTTTATTGGGACAAGGCCAAACTAACCTCTCGGCAGGACAAAAACAGTTATTAGCTATGGCTCGAGTCTTAGTTGCTAAACCTAAGGTACTTATCTTAGACGAAGCAACAGCCAATATTGATTCAGGAACGGAAGCATTAATTCAACGTAGTCTCCATGCATTACGTCATGACATGACCTTAGTGGTGATTGCCCACCGCCTATCAACCATTATGGAAGCCGATAAGATTGTAGTTTTGCATCATGGTGAACTGGTCGAACAAGGCTCACATCAAGAATTACTGGCTCAAAAAGGACGTTACGCACAAATGTATAAAATGCAGCAAGTAGGTGAACATCTTCGTGATATTGAGCATCAAACACCTCTCGAACCAGTTTGCTAATCCTATGCAGCCTCGATCACCAATCGAAGCTGCATCGCCATTTTCCTCGTCAAGTAATCCAACATATTCCCTTTCATCGAATCGCGACTGAAACACACCATCACTAATGACAAAATACTCGCTATCTTATCAATGATTACGGTATGATAGTCGGCTGTCATGATGACTCACCGTTCAGCTCAAAACCCAATCGGAAGGATAGATCACCTTAAGTAAAGCAGTTGTATGATATGTCTATGAACGCAGATAAATTTATGAATGTATTTCGCCTCCCCGGCTCAATACAAGTTCGTATAGGTCAATGGCAGTCGACCTTTCGTGGTACTTCCGATATTGTTTTACACCAAGCACTGACGATACGTAACCAACAGTATCGCCAAGCTAACTTTTTGCCTCGAGGGTGGTGTTTAACGCCATTTTCTGTCGAGAACATTTCTATTACCCATCATGGTAAATACATCCAAACAACGATGCTCACTATGATCGATCGAAAAGTAGCTTATAAACGAATTTATCTGTCCAGTTTACCTCTTGAGCAAGCTGAACCGACTTTACGTGCGTTTAAAACCGAGTGGATTAAGCAATACAACCTTGTACTGAACAAATATAATCAACAACAGAAAAAACAGTTTATCCGTTTTGCGCAAGAAGAACTGGAAACCCTCTACCCCTCGATACCGAAAGGACAATTTAACTCGGCATTGTGGAATCGCATAGTACGTTCAGAATTAGGTTCTGAGAAAACACAGACCAATCCATATTTTGTGAAAAGCTCTGGTTAATCAAAACGTTTTGCAGTAAACCATTAACGTGAACGGTAGAAAGTCAGTGATCCACTCAACCTTAACAGGCTGAGTGGAATACAAGATCAGTGTTGTACACCGGAAGGGTTATGACTAAATTCGGTTTGTTGATAAATATCAGCCAGTGCTTTGACTTTGTTGGCTCTGGCTTTTCGACGCCGTTTGGGTTCGAACTCTTGCTCAACGTGTTTTAACGTTTGCTCATGTTCTTTAGCGGATTGAATGAACTCAGGGTTTGATATCGCCTGTTGGCGTAGGCGGTTAACGCGTTCTAATGTTTCCCACAACATAGAGACCTCCTTACCACTGGTTATATAACCAGCATAGCTCAGCCTCTAGGCTTGTCAAGCGCAAATACTGTTATTATGCACAGTATTTACACTTTTTTACGCTTAAAACTCTATTTTACTCATGCTTTATCGATAGTTTGCTTATGGAGCAAAGATTGAGTAACCTTTTGATGATGAAGTAAATATTCATCTAGGCCCGCTTTACGTAGATCACAAGCAGGACAAACGCCACAGCCGTCACCGATAATGCCGTTGTAACAGGTCAGCGTTTCGTTACGCACTAAATCCAAAGCTTGATACTGATCCGCTAACGCCCATGTTTCTGCTTTATTTAGCCACATTAAAGGGGTACGAATGGTTAATTGACGATCCATACCTTGCACCAAAGCATGGTTCATCGCTTTGACAAAATCATTTCGACAATCCGGATACCCTGAAAAATCGGTCTCACACACTCCAGTGATGATCGTCTCTGCGCCAATTTGGTAAGCGTAAATACCCGCTAAAGTCAGAAACAAAATATTACGTCCCGGAACAAAGGAATTGGGCAAACCGTTGGCCTGCAATTCATGAGAGACCGGAATATCATCGCGAGTCAGTGAACTGATCGCCAGTTCATTCAACAAGCCAACATCCATCACTTTATGTGCTTTTACGCCCAATTTGAGTGCTAATTGTTGAGCGACTTCAATTTCAAGTTTGTGTCGCTGTCCATAATCAAACGTTATCGCATGAACTTCCTCAAACTCTTGCAAAGCTTGCACCAAACAAGTGGTGGAATCTTGCCCACCACTGAATACCACGACCGCTCTATTCATGTTGGATTCCTTTAAGCAATATTTAAGTATTTATGGGTTTGGATCGATAAACGCCAGTTACGAGCAATACAAGTCTCTATGCATAACTGGGTTGCCCGTGGTTTTTGACTGATCGGCTGTAAAGCAATAATGGTATCAGCACTGACCGTGACTTGCTCTAATAGCGCTTCTAATTGGGCGATGTCTTTTTCTGTCCCCACTGGGTGCTTGATCTCATTGGCTCTTTGCAGCGCCGACGGCACAATTGGCAACTTACCTTTCATTGCGATCTTAGGTGACACTGTCACCCAAGTCTTCACACTGGCTTTAACCTCAAACGTACCACTGGTTTCAATTTGACATTGACAACCTATCGCTTCAAATGCCTCCGTCAACGGAACAAGATCATAAAGGCAAGGTTCACCACCTGTGATCACAATATGTTTGGCTGTATAGCCTTGCTGCTGATATTGAGCGATGATCTGCTCCGCAGAGCCTTGACACCATGTTGGACTATCGCCTTGTTTGGCAATGATTTGATCGAAACTACGCTGATCTTGTGGCTCTGCATCCCAAGTTTGCTTAGTATCACACCAAGCACAACCTACTGGACATTGTTGAAGACGTACGAATACCGCTGGGACACCAGTGAAGACGCCTTCCCCTTGGATGGTTTCAAATATTTCATTCACTTTGTACAAAGTCATTGGCCTATATTTGCGCTGATAAAACGTTAGGTCGCAGACCTTAATAGATGCTCAACTTGAGGTCAATTTAAACCCGCCGATCATCAATAATTTCTCTTTTTAGGCACTGATCTCTTCCTACTTGAAGCGACGTTAGTGTTAACCGCATAACGTTCGTTCACCTAGCTCAATCACACCCTTTCTATAAACTGACTTTAGATTTTCATAAAAAACACGTATCTTGTCATACTTTCAAGCCAAGCGATTTATCCGTTACACGATGGCAAATGTGCTAAAAACGATAAATCCAGCGGTAACTCTCTTTTTAGTCATTTTATTAGGTAACACATGTATAAATTGATCGCGCTCGATATGGATGGCACCTTACTCAATAGCCAAAAGCAGATTTCTCTACGCACTCAACAAGCGATAGCCAAAGCCCGCGAGCAAGGGATAAAAGTGGTCCTCGCTTCTGGTCGCCCACTCGCGGGGATGCAAGATAAACTCGAGTTTTTAAACCTCACCTCAGATCAAGACTATGTATTGCATTACAACGGTTCGATGGTGCAAAACGTCGGTACGGGGGAAGTTATCTATCAACAAATTATTGATGGCCGCTCGGCTAAACGGGTCGCACAATTAGCCAAAGAGCTGGGCGTTAACACCCATGCATTTAGTCAAATTCATGGTTTGATCACCCCGAAAATCAGCCAATATACTGAAGTTGAAGCGACTATAAATGGCATTTCCATCACTGAGATGGACTTTGACCAGTTGGAAGATGATCATCCGATCATCAAAGCAATGATTGTCGCAGAGCCAGCAGTGTTAACCGCAACCATCGCGAAAATTCCGGCTGAGTTCTATCGAGATTTCACGATTGTACAAAGTGCGGCATTCTTTGTTGAATTTCTTAATCCTAAAAGCAATAAAGGGATTGGCGTAAAAGCGATTGCTGAACACTTAGGCATTCAGGCCTCTGAAGTGATGTGTATGGGGGATGCTGAAAACGATCACCATATGTTGCAATATGCAGGACTCGGTATTGCCATGGACAATGCTATGGAAGAAACAAAACGCATCGCGGACCATATTACCTTGAGCAATGATCAAGACGGTGTTGCTGTTGCGATTGAGCAGTTTGCTTTACGTTAAGAAACACCATTTAAAAACCCCCTTATTAAATGATTCGGGGGTTTTTATACTCTCAAACTAGAGTGGTGTTTTAGGTATCAAGGGAATACTACCCTTCGCTACCTTGTTTAAGCACTTTTTCTTGCCCTTGCAAAAGCACATATTCTTGACGTGCCGAAGGGATTAATATCACTACACGCTGCTGAGCCTGTTTTGCACTGGCTAAACGTTCGCTTAATTGACCAGGATGGCTAAACGGTTCGCGCTCAGCATCACGACGGCACAAGTTAACAAACTCATGGTCACAAGAGTCACAAAACAACACCAACTCCGCTTGTTGCATATAACGTAACGCTTTTAGTGAAAGCAACTCAACGTCCGTACCACACTCAATCCATGTCACCTCACCCCGCTCATCAATAGGCTGATTTAACATTTGGCAATACTGTTTTTCTAACGCTTCACGGCTGGTGGCATTTTTAACCGCAGTTTGCGCAAAAAATAGCTCCCAAAACTTACGGCGTTGATCAACGGTAGAGAGATGCTCTTTGATGGAATTACGTTTCGAAGCGCCAAAATCTGCTAATAATGCGAGGTTTTGCGGTAAAACACTTTCGAGGGTTTCACGAATATTGCGGATTAAGACTGGAGAAGCCCCGCCACTGGAGATCGCCAGTTGAATTCGGCCGCGCTCAACCATCGATGGAGTAATGAAATCACAATAAGGCTGATCATCGACCACATTGACTAAGACGCCGACAGACTTGGCATCACGAAATACTTGATGATTGAGATCGGGATTATCAGTGGTCGCCCAGACTTGCACATAATCAGCACTGATAAACTTTGATGAGTAGAAATTTTGAATCCAGTGACAACGGTCCTGCTCAACCCAAGCCTGCAACTGAGGGGTAATATGAGGCGACACTACCGTAATATGAGCACCTGCACGCATCAGAGCTTCAATCTTGCGACACGCCACCTCGCCGCCCCCCACCACTAAAACGGCTTTATTGGACAAATCAAGAAACACTGGAAAATAGCGCATGTTAGTCTTTTACCTTTTAATTCAATCGATTCATGCTAACAAAAAATCAACACTAACAATAGATGGGTTGTTGAAGCAATCTAACATTAATTTGACTTGGTGGAAGTGACTTATCTTATCTACGCTTATAATAACTGACAAATTGACCGAGCGCTTCTGCTCAAAGAGGGAATTTCTTATGGCGAATCGATTGACTACTCTTGTTTGTGCGGTTTCATTATCGTTAACCGCTCATTTCGTTCTTGCATCGCCAACAACCTTAGACCGCGTATTAACCCAAGGAAAACTCACCTGTGGCATCAGCACTGGTTTAGCTGGCTTTTCCGATGCCGATGCTAAGGGCCAATGGCAAGGTTTGGATGTGGACTACTGTCGCGCTGTCGCGGCGGCAGTATTAGGCGATAAGAATAAAGTGGAGTACGTCCCTTTAACCGCTCGCGAACGCTTTAGAGCCCTACAATCTGGACAAGTCGATGTGCTTTCTCGCAATACCACGTGGACATTCGAGCGAGATACTACAATGGGGCTCAACTTTGTTGGCGTTAATTTTTATGATGGGCAAGGATTTATGGTTACTAAAAAATCCGCCATAACCCAACTCAGCCAGCTTAATAATCGCCCTATTTGCGTCCAATCAGAAACCACCACCAAATTGAATTTGGATGATTATTTTCGTCATCACGGCATGAGTTACCAACCCGTTGTGTTTGATACTGCAATACAAATTGCACGCGCCTTCAATGCAGGACGTTGCGTTGCCATCACCGGGGATCAATCTGGGCTGTATGCCTTGCGACTGAACTTAGCGAAACCAGACTCAGCCATTATTCTGCCAGAAATCATTTCCAAAGAGCCGCTTGGCCCCGTGATTCGCGAAGGCGATGACCGCTGGTTAAATATCACTCGCTGGACACTCGCTGCGATGATTAATGCTGAAGAGCTCGGCATTACTTCAGCTAATGTCGACCAACAGCTCAAGTCGGCCAATCCTGAAATCAGGCGCTTGCTCGGTGTGGAAGGCGAAATAGGTCGTCCGCTGGGCCTCAGTAACGACTGGGCTTATCAAATCATTAAACAAGTAGGCAACTATAATGAGAGTTTCCAACGTAATGTCGGAGACGGTTCTCCTTTAGCGATGCCACGCGGACTCAATGCATTGTGGAACGCCGGAGGAATTATGTATGCACCACCTATACGCTAAAAGTTTCTTATTATTACGTCTATTTTAACGTAGAATAAGCGTTACCTATTCACAAGCGCGAGCGTCTCGTTCTAGTATGAACAGCAAACCAAAGTAATATCGTGTTACAACTTGTTCACACTTAATTCGCGCTTTTTGATTATTATTCTCGTAAACAAAAATACAGTTATGGGATTGAAATAGTGAACTTTTCACCCCATTACTGTCTACATAGTTAACTACACCTTCTATGAGGAAGAGTATGAACAGTCCAATATATTCACGCACCTCGTCTTATGACAGTGCTCTACAAACCAACAAAGTGTTAAGAAACACCTACGCGCTACTCTCAATGACCTTATTATGGTCAGCTGTTGTCGCTGGGGTATCAATGGCAATGAACCTACCACGCCCGGGTTTGATTCTTATGCTGGTCGGTTTTTATGGTCTGTTATTTTTAACTGAGAAAAACCGTAACAACAGCCTTGGCCTTGTGTTTACGTTCTTATTTACTGGCTTCTTAGGTTATACGATTGGTCCAATCCTCAACATGTACATCGGTGCAGGTATGGGTGATGTGATCCTAACCGCCTTAGGCGGCACTGCCTTAGCCTTTATGGGTGCATCAGCGTATGCGCTAACCACCAAACGTGACCTCTCTTTCCTTGGTGGCGTACTGATGGCTGGTTTCGTGGTACTACTTATCGGTATTGTGGCAAACATCTTCCTACAAATGCCAATGCTGCACCTAGCAATGAGCGGAATGTTCGTGTTGTTTTCAACCGGTGTTATCTTGTTAACAACTCAGCAAATTGTTCGTGGTGGTGAAACTAACTACATCTCTGCGACCGTCAGCCTTTACGTTTCAATCTACAACCTATTCATCAGCTTGTTGACGATTCTTGGCATCATGCGCGATTAATCGCGACACAACTGAAATCACATTACCTAAAGGCCCGAAAGCTTGCTTTCGGGCCTTTGTTTTCTCTTGAGCAAAAACCAAGCCTCCATTACCCTATGCGCACTTTTCAATTTTGGCGAGAAACTGATGTTCGACTACAACGGTAAAAACATTGCAACCGATGCACAAGGGTATTTACTTGATCACACCCTTTGGGAAGAAGGAATGATAGAGATTCTAGCTAAAGAAGAGGGAATCCTGTTGAGTGATGCGCACTTAGAAGTAATCCATTTTGTTCGCCAATTCTATCTAGAATACCAAACCTCCCCCGCGATTCGTATGCTGGTTAAGGCAATGGAAAAAGCCCACGGACCGGAAAAAGGCAATAGTAAATATCTGTTTAAGCTGTTTCCTAAAGGTCCCGCTAAACAAGCAACAAAGCTCGCTGGCTTACCCAAACCCGCGAAGTGCTTATAATTCACTTTAACAAGGCTACGGAAGGCTGGCAGTGGCTCAGCCTCCCTCATAGGCTATAAAATCTGAAAATCCGATGGCACTGAATCGATGATGACTTGACTGCGCCTCACGTGTTCCACCCGTGCGGTTTTTGGCCCTTGTTGTAGCCACATAAAAAGCTGTTCAACCTGATCAGCTTGACCAACCGCCAGCACCTCAACCTCACCGCTAGGAAGGTTTTTCGCATAACCAAGCACACTTAGCTTCGATGCTTGTAAGGCGGTATGGTAACGAAAGCCAACCCCTTGTACTCTTCCCGACACGATAAACGTCTCGCTTATTAGGTTGTTCATACTCTCCTCCATTTCAAAGTCATTTCCAGTAGAGTATATCTCTCAGCGACTTGCCGTTGTAGGTAGATAACCATTTGGTAACCTTATAGAGAAAAATGAAGGATAGTTATCTCATGAATATCAATAGCGATATAAGTACTGAAGGTGAACGTATAGTTAATGCCGTAGCATTGATAAAGCAAAGTAATACTCTGATTTGCTTTTCACCCCAAGTTGCATGACAATGCCTGCCCATTTTTATTAATCTTTTTGAGTAGCGCAATGACTCCTGCAATCTATCTGGTCAAAGGTCGTGATAAATCTTTACGTCGTAAACATCCTTGGGTTTTTTCTCGTGGCATTAGCAAAGTTGAAGGCGATCCACAACTCGGTGAAACAGTCGATATTTACACGCATGATGGACAATGGTTAGCGAAAGCGGCTTACTCTCCCCACTCTCAAATTCGTGCTCGTGTATGGAGCTTTAACAATGAAAACATTGATAGTGATTTTTTTATCAAACGTATTCAGCAAGCTCAAAAACTGCGCGACGAACTGATTAAGCGTGACGGCGTCACTGGATATCGCCTAATTGCTGCGGAATCGGATGGCTTGCCCGGTATCACGATTGATAAATATGATAACTATTTAGTCTGTCAGCTACTCAGTGCCGATGCCGAATACCAAAAACCGCACTTGATCACGGCACTTAAACACTGTTTTGCCAATTGTCATATTTATGAGCGTTCAGACGTTGCCGTGCGTAAGAAAGAAGGCTTAGAAGAGCGCGTTGGTGTATTACACGGAGAAGTTCCACCAGAAGTGGTGGTGATTGAAGAAAATGGCATTAAAATCCGTGTTGATATTGTTGGTGGCCATAAAACTGGCTTTTATCTTGATCAACGTGACAGCCGTCAGCAATCGATGAAATACGTTAAAGATAAAGAAGTACTCAATTGCTTCTCTTACACCGGTGGCTTTGGGTTATACGCGTTAAAAGGTGGCGCTAAGCGGGTAATTAATGCTGATGTGTCACAACCTGCGCTCGATAATGCAAAAATGAATGCCGAGCTCAATGAATTTGATACTAGCAAAAAACGCGCAGTGTTTTTGAATGCCGATGTATTCAAACTGCTGCGCGAATACCGAGAGCAAGGCACACAATTCGATGTGGTGATCATGGACCCACCGAAGTTTGCCGAGTCTAAAGCTCAGTTGAACGGCGCTTGTCGTGGCTACAAAGACATTAATATGTTGGCGATGCAAATTTTAAAACCCGGTGGCACCCTACTCACCTATTCTTGCTCTGGTTTGATGGATCAAGTCCTGTTTCAAAAAATTATTGCCGATGCAGCGCTGGATGCCGGTCGCGATGTCAAGTTTATCGAACGCTTCGAACAAGCCGCCGATCATCCCGTTGACACGGCATACCCGGAAGGTTTTTATCTGAAAGGCTTTGCCTGCAAGGTTATCTAGACACCATAAAATAACGGCCTCTTTCGAGGCCATTATTTTTCCAATACCACTACACGCTATTACTTGTAGCTTAAGTCTGTCGCCTTACCTTTAAAAATCCGATAGACAACAAAGGTATAAAGCAAGATCATCGGCATAACAATCACTACCCCAATCCCCACCACTAACAAGCTGGCAGTAGACGCGGCTGATTCTTGCGCTGTCATCACACCGGGTACCACATCCGGAAAAAAGCTGTAAGCTAAACCAAGAAAGCTTAAAGCAAAGATCAACATTACCCCAAAGAATGGCCATTGAACGCCCATATCATTCTCTACGGGCACCCGTCTTAAATAACGATCAACCATAAAAATGGTTGCTAACACGACTAATGGCACCGGAGCCAACAGTAACATCTCAGGAAAACTGAACCAACGCTCAGCGACCATCGGATTAAATAACGGATTAACGACACTGACCGCTAGAATACCTAATGCCGCTAACCAACCCGCTCGGCGAGACCAACGTGCAGCGCGTTTTTGTAATTCACCTTCAGTTTTTAAAACTAACCATGCGCCACCAATGTACACGTAAGCCGCAGTGACACACAACGCGCTGAGCAGTGCAAAGGCATAAGCTTGAGTGGAGTCTTCAAAACTCATCACATAGCGACCAATCATGTAGCCTTGAGTCAGTGCCGCGAGCAGTGAACCCGTTTTAAAGCACAAATCCCAGTGATCTTTGTGATCAGCTTTCGCTTTGGCACGAAAATCGAACGCCACACCTCGCATAATCAAGGCGATCAGCATAATGGCAACTGGCATATAGAGTTCGGTAAGGATATAGCTATGAGCAGCAGGAAACGCGATTAATAAGATACCAATACCTAATACTAGCCACGTTTCATTAGCGTCCCAAAAAGGGCCAATCGAAGCGATCATTCGGTCGCGTTGCTGCTCATTGTTACGCGGTAATAAAATACCAACCCCGAGATCATAACCATCAAGGACAGCATACATGAAGACACTAAAACCTAAGAGTAATAGGTAAATTTCTGGTAGATGCGCAATCATATTTATACCTTTTGCTCACTGGTCGTTACTGTTTCTGTGGATGATGAAAACTGTCTGGCTAAATAAAACAGGGTATGGATATAAGCCACCAATAAGACCGCATAGACAACCAAATACATCACTAATGACGTGGCTACGGAGCTACTCGCCACCGTCGTTACCGCGTCTGAGGTTCGTAGTACCCCTTGCACTAACCAAGGCTGACGACCAATTTCTGTCACATACCAACCCGCTAAAGTTGCTACCCAGCCGGAAAACGTCATCGCGACTAAAGTGTATAAGTAAGGTTTCGGTAATGATTGTTGGCGTAGCAATCGCCAAGCACCGTACCAACTCACCAATAGCATCAACATCCCGACTCCCACCATGATCCGAAAACCAAAGAATAAAGGCTTGACCGGTGGATGATCCGGCGCAAACTCATTTAAACCCTGAATCTCACCATTGAGATCATGAGTTAAAATCAAGCTCGCTAGTTTAGGGATCCCGACTTCAAAATGATTACTGCGCGTAACTTCATCAGGCCAAGCAAAAAGCAACAACGGCGCGCCTTGCTCAGTTTCCCACACTCCTTCCATCGCAGCGATTTTCGCAGGCTGATGTTCAAGCGTATTTAAGCCATGTAAATCCCCGACCAAAATCTGCACCGGAATACCGATAGCAGCCAGGATAATCGCCACTTTCATGCCCACTTTCGCAGCATTAAGCTGTGAATTACGTAGATACTGATAAGCCGAGATCCCAGCGATAACGAAGCTAGCAGTAAGCAACGAAGCAAGCAGCATGTGGGCGAGACGATAAGGCATTGAAGGATTCAAAATCACTTCTTTCCAACTGGTTACATGTACAACACCGTCGATTAACTCATAACCCGTCGGCGTATGCATCCAACTATTGAGAACCAAAATCCAAAAAGCAGAAAGTGAAGTACCAATCGCAACCAGCACGGTAGCTAAGGTGTGTACCCATTCCGGAACACGACCCCGTCCAAACAACATCACACCAAGGAAGGTCGCTTCCATGAAGAAAGCGGTCATCACTTCATAACCCAGTAATGGTCCGGCAACATTACCGACTTTTTCCATAAAACCCGGCCAGTTGGTGCCAAATTGGAAACTCATGGTAATACCAGAGACAACCCCAAGAGCGAAGGTAAGCGCAAATACCTTGACCCAAAAATAGTACAAATCAAGCCATAATTGAGCTTGAGTACGAACAAAGCGCCACTTAAAAAACACCATAATCCATGCTAGTGCTATGGTGATGGTCGGAAATAAAATATGAAAACTAATATTGGCCGCAAACTGTATCCGCGACAACATGAGGGTATCTAACATCACGTATTCCTCAATCTAAAAAAACCGTAGGCAACGACACAACGATTATTAACTTACTTGTTAATTACGAGTTCTGCTCCGATTTGGTTTACTCGTGGCAAGTTTTATTCGTGCTGTTAGTGCCTGATAGGGCTGATTTAGATCGGTTCGATATAAAACACAAAGAAGTTTGATGTATATCAAAATTTTGCGGCATAACCGAGGCAAAAGGTGTATCGAATCGATGAGAATGATGACAAAAAGTGAATGAAGCATCACTTGCACAATAAGCGTACGATTATGGCGTCGAAGAGATAGGCCAATCGACCATATCAACAACATCAATACTGTGATGATCCGCTTCCCCCTGCCAACGACTAATGAAACTCAGCTCAGGATCGTATAACGCGGTCTGCTTGGCCAAGCCATTACTAGCCACAACTTGGAAACGTTGCTCTAAAGGCGTTAACGAAGGGAGCAGATAACAGCAAGTCAACTGGTGACTGTTTTGCGCAGCTTGAGCCAGCAATGGGTTATCTGAGATCCGTAAATCATTGGTAAACCAATAAAGAGAACGTATGGACATAAAAAGTAACCGATGATTAAATTTCATATTGATACGCAAATCGAGGAATTATCGATCGATTCAGCAATAAAAAAGGGCAGAAACTCTTCTGCCCTTTTTCCAACCGATAGTGGTGCGAGTTTAAAACTCCGCCGCGAGCTTAATGTACACTTCATCTTTACCCAGCTTACTGTCTAAGCCATGAGCATAACCGATACGAATCGGTAACACATTACCATACAAAACGATCGCATCGACTTGTAACTCAGCACCGATGCCCGTTAATGCGCTGTAGCTTTGCTGAGAATTCCAACTGGAACCAGAATCAACAAACGCGGTCGCAGAAATGTCACCCAAGCCAATTGGCCACAAACCCCAGTTTCGCTCAGCGCGATACAGCAAACGGCTTAGCTCAATACTTTGTGTGGCATATTGCTGGCCCACTTGCGCCGCAGAACCATAACCGCGTAATTTGAGCTCATTACGACCGTAAAGTTGTCCTTCGTCCCCCGTGTAACCACCAAGTTCAAAAGGTTTGGCTTTAGCATCGGCATAACCAGCAGCCAAATGCGTTGTTAAGCGTAAACGTCCGGGCAAATCCCAGTTCGCTTGCCATTGTGCTTGCCACTTCTGTCCTGAGTAATCACCGTCAATGTTGGTTTCCCATACTAAGTCAGCGTAATGTCCCCAAGCGTAACCGAGAATATTCAATAAGCCTTCACGGTTATCCCATTGAATCGCACCACCGGCCAACCATTCATTACTTGCGTCCGCATAGTGAGAACCTTGAGGAGATTTGACCAACGCTTCTTTCTGCCAATAGGTTCCAACGCCAACGTTTAAGTGGTCATCAAACCCATGCCATAAATGGTTACGCTGCAGAGTAAAATCATCCTGACGAACAATACGATCATCTTTACTCGTTAATGCGTTAAATTTAAACTCATGTTCACGACTTAATGTCGCTTGCCAACGGTTATCGTATTGATAACCGAATTGATAAGCAGCCAGTGCATTTTTACTGTCCCACGCTGCCATGATCTCATATTGGTGGCGGCCCAATACATCGGAGCCACTAGTAGCAACACCAAATAACGATTGATTATTATCTGACTGCCAGACCGGCATCCAGTAACGTGGTGCTAACGTTGATAATGGCGAATATGCGATTGGCTGACTTTTCTCTGTCGCAGTGACCGTGGCTATCGGAGCCGCATTAACAGTTTTCGCTACCGGTAGCGTCGACAGCGCTATTTCAGCAAGTCCTTGAGTACTCGTCACACGGCGTAGATGGTAACCATCATGCTCATACGCTTGATAAACAATCCCTTCAGGCCCCGATTGGGGTGAAAATGCTCCACCGATTTCTGCGGTTAATTGTTCAATGATATTGCTTTGTAAATCAAGACGATAAATCTGATAACGCCCAGTATAATCGGCACTAAACAGTAAATCGCCTTGTGCAGTAAAGCTCAGTTGATGTTCGGTAGCCGCGGTTTCAGTCACCGCAATCCAGCTTTGCGTTATCGGATCAAAACGCATAATATTCCACGACTGAAAAGGTGCTTTCACGGCGGCATAAATATCACCGTTTGGTGATACAGCCATATCACCTAATACCCAATTGGGTTCACCCTGCCACAATTGCGTTTGCTTGCCGTTTAATTCGATTTGCCATAGCTCAGCCAGACCTTGTTGGTGACGGACCGCAAAAATGCTTTGCCCATCGTGACTCCAACGTGCTTGTACAAAACGTTGTTGCTCAGTTAACCGTAACCATTGACCATCAACATAACGATACAGATCATTAAAAACACGCCCATCGACATACGAATTGATTTGCGAAACCACTAGCCCTTGCGTCGGATGCGAGTCGATACTGGTTAAGCTTTTGGTACTGATCAGGCTCTGCCATTGACCACGTTTTGCATCCCATTGAGCAAGGTTAGCGCGATCGTCGCCATTTCGACGCCAAGCGAGTAATGTGTCATTGTCATGGGCTAACAAATACTCAAATGGCTGAGCGTCAAGCTCATGGTAAGTAAACGACGTATTCGAAGTCAGTTGATCAGCAAACTGCGTGTTCAAATCGGTACGAAACTCTTCCCAAAGTGCAAAAAAATCTTTTCCAAAAATGTGTCTGGCACTGAGATTTAAGAAAAGCCCCGGAACCAGATAGCCACTATAATCCGTTAAAAAGGCCTGAACAGACTCTTCACCATAAGTTTTGGCTAGGTACTGAACAAAATAAGCACCATACAAATAGTTACTACCAAGGGGCAAACGCTTATTCGCCACCACCACTTGTTCAATATCGGCTAACTGACCGCTCGCCACTTCCATGCGCATCTGCATTGCAAAGTGACTATTATGTAATCGACCCACACCATGATCGTTTTGGCTTTCCATATAGACCGCCAAACCTTCCAGTAGCATCGAGGGGGTAAGAGCATGTGGGAATAAAAGAGGATGACGACCGACAATGCCTCGTCCGATGGTAACAGCACCATCACTCATTTCCATATGGATAATATGAGTGTATTCATGGCGGATCAGTAAATGCAGCCACTCATCATTACCTTCTAAACCATTCACATCGCTAGGTGGATTTATGATCAGACGTATCTGTGCATAAGGCAGTGGCGTTGCCCAGCCATTAGAGTAATCATAATCATCGACAAGTGTGAGATGAGTTCTCTCCACTGGCATTTGTGAAAACTGAGTCGCAAGCTCTTGATGAACCTGCTCCGCAATATCTAATGCGCGCGCTGCACTACTAGCAAGTTCACTGCGAAAATGCACGATAAAGTGCGCCGATTGCTGAGTTTGCCATACCTGCCCGGCTTGATCCCAAGCAACAGGCTCCGCCAACACATGAGGAGAATGAAGTCCAAGACAAGCCATCAGGCCCATAATCGGAGAAAGTGCAAATGTTTTCGACATAGTGAACAACGATCCTATCAATGATTAACAACGTCTATTATAAGAAGAAACATCAAAACCATTCCGTCTTGAAATGTATGGTTTTGTCTTAATCCTAACCAAGCTATGACCGTTTCAACACAGAAGATCTTGCTGAGAGACGACACTGAATGGCAGCTAATGATGATTACCAAAACAGGTAACGCACACTCCAACTCAACACTGGCTCGGTAAAATGCCTATCCATTTGATGATTAACGCCAACCTCTACTGTACTCACCCAATCGGATAAAAACGGCGTTTCCCATTCAACACTTAGGCCAACATCACGCCATGTACCAGAGACATGACGTAATGCTTGATTATGTTTATCTGCATAGCGAGACCAACCATTGATACTCCACTCATCATTAAGCTGATAGGAGCCATCAATCAGCCACTGCGCTCCAACAGCATTTGACCAATCCTTTTGCCATGCTAATGAGGCCGACAGTGATTCCGTAAATAGATAACCGATGCGCAAACTGGAACCGACTCGTGACGATCCCTGCTCTTCGCTCAATAAGACAGGGCCGATAGTAAAATAAGCCTTGTCCGAATATGGCACAGGCAAAGCGATCCCCGCTTCCCCTCCCTGAGCAAAGAGCAGTCCAAACTCCGTCTCTTTTTCATAAGCGATACTCGGTGACCATTGCCATTTGGTTGATGAGTTCACCGCTGGACTATCAATACCAAAACTTGCACCAAGACTAAATTCATCACAACGAACAACGCTGACCCATAGGGTCAGCGTGAACACGACGATAGTTTGGTAACCTAGAATCATCGTTTTATTGAGCATCGGGTAGCCTTTTCTGACGGTAAACATCCTTCCACATCTGATCTTGATGATCACCCATCAGATGACAAATAATGCCTGAGCGTTTAAACAGATAAATGATACCGACTGATAATGAACATAAAGTAAATATCAGCAAGAAATTATTCGGTAAGGTCGTTCCCATCTTCGCTGAAGCCCAAGTAAGTAGCGGTCCCCATAAGAAAATAAAAATCGACTTATGGAAAATAAACACGGTTAATGAGTACATGCCTATCCAATTGAGAGGACGCCAGCTTAAACGGATCCCAGCTTGATGCAGTGTTAAGATTAAACCAATCACTAGAAATTCCGTACCCCAGATCCCGAGACGACCAATAGTATCTTCTGCTAAAGCATGCTCTTCGGCATACACATCATGCAAATCAATCGTCGCCGCTTGACCATTTAAGAAATAGAGTGTTAAAGCCACCAACGCAACGCCCAAAACAAGTTTATTCAGCGCATCACGTTTGTCAGCGTAATGATGCCACACCCACCCGTAGAGGAAACCAAAACACCCACTGGCCATAAACAGGTCTAACCGTGCATCCAACTCATAGCCTGGGTGTACATGGGTTTGCATCCATAGCTCAGCATGCTCAAGTAATGACGTTACCCCAAGCTGACTGACGACAGTACTCAATACGGTTAACACCAACATGCCGCGGATACCAAAAAAGGCGTAAACAATAGAGAAAAAAGCCAGTAACGTCATCCATAGCATGACTGGATAAAATGAAATTGCCTCACCAAAGTTAGGCGCAATAATAAAACCTTCAATATACAACACAAAAATAATGCTCAAAAATAGAGCCAGTTTTTTCACTAGTGTTGCCCGCATATGTTCAGATGATCGCGCCGAGAGATTAAACGCCGCTAACGCCAAATAGACTTGACTCACCCAAGGGATCAACCACGCTGAGACTTGACCGGTAAAACTGTCCATCGGGACAAGTTGCCCCAACATAGGTAAATGTGAACGATATAATGTCTCATAAAAATCGCTCTCTTTAGGAAAAAAATCCACATACCAATAGTTTAAATACCCCGTATAATGTTCAAAGATAGCCATAAAAATGACCAAACCGCGTAAAAAGTCGAGGCCGACTAAACGCGTACGGTTCTCATAGGGTTGTATAGAATTCATGGGACGATACTCGTACTATTAACGTATTGGCCCGAACTATAGTTATTTACTTTTTGTGACACAACTCATGTTTTGTACGCTTATGTATGCAAGCCTTACACAGCGCCACATAATGTACCGTTTTGTCTGCTCCTATTGTATCCACGCTATTTTTAACTGATGATTCACTTATGAAAATTGTACTTATCGAAGACGATGTAAAGCTAGCAGAGCTGTTGACTAGCTATTTGGAAAATAATGAGTTTGAGGTTCATCTAGCTCATGATGGCCTGCAAGCAAGCAGCCTGATTTTGCAAGTTCAGCCTGACTTAGTGATTCTCGACCTGATGCTACCCGGTTTAGATGGTTTATCGATTTGTCGAGACATTCGTAACGACTACAAAGGAAAAATCGTCTTTTTAACCGCCAGTGACGATGACATCGACCATGTCGCCGCTCTTGAATTAGGTGCAGATGACTTTGTGAATAAACCGATTAAACCTCGGGTATTACTGGCGAGAATCCGCATGTTGCTGCGCCGCCAGCAACAAACCGAGTTACCACATCCAGACAATGATCATCAACTTCACTTTGGGCAGCTCAGTATCAATCACAAACTTCGTCAATGCTCTCTTGCCGGAGAAGATATTGTGCTCACCGACAGTGAATTTGACCTTTTGTGGTTACTGGCTAGTCATGCTGAGCAAGTACTTTCACGCGAGTATTTAGTCAAAGAAACCCGTGGTATTGAATACGATGGGCTTGATAGAACCATTGATAACAAAGTAGCTATTTTACGCCGTAAACTTGGGGATAGCTCCTCGGTCCCAAAACGTATCTTAACCTTACGTGGTAAAGGTTATTTATTTGTCCCAGAAAGCTGGTCATAAAGGGAGACTATGAAACGTCTTTATTTAGAGCTTTATCTTGCTCTTGTCGGTATTTTTATGTTCACTTTAGTCAGTTATGTCAGTATTAATGACTGGCTCTCTCCTGATCTTGATTTAGTCGCACGCAGCCAGCAAATTCAAAGTAGTCTTGAGCTTTTGGAGTTTGTGGCCGATCAGCATGGGGTTGACGTTGCCAAAGAAAAACTCAAAGCGATTGCCGATGCAAACTGGTTGATCATTGAGGCGCTGCCTGAAAACTCCCCTTTACTAACGGCTCAAGTTAAGGAGCGGCTGGCCAATCATGGGGTGTTTACCACCGACGACGATGGCTCTATATTTACCTTCAATCCGACCGATACCATCTATCACATCTATCGCGATCCAGAAGCTGAGATTTGGATTGCTTTAGATATCGAAGATTGGGTTATTTTTCTGGTTTTAATGGGTTGCTTTGCCGTATACAGCATGTTGATGATGAAGCTATTTATGTGGCGATTCAAACACCTCGAACAAGTTACTCAAGCCTTAGCCAAAGGTGACTTAAGTATCCGAGCAAAAGAGACAGGTTCCATGCGGTTGGGGACCCTAAATCGTAGCTTCAATGCCATGGCTGATAAAATCTCTCAGCTAATAGAAAGTCATAAAATGCTCACTAACGCGATTGCTCATGAGGTGCGCACCCCACTATTTCGCATTCAGTGCCAGCTTGATATGTTGCAAGATATGCCAGAACAAAAAGATAAATACATTGCTGGTATCGAAGATGATATCCATGAACTCGAAGAGATGATTAACGAACTGCTTCGCTTAGGAAAAATGGAAACCACGCCGTTAACCTTCATCAGCCTCGACCTAGCACAATGGCTACCAACGCAAATTGAAAAATGGCAAATTGAGTCACCAGTCCCCATTGAATTACAAGCGCCACAACTCTGGCCAATACCGTTAGTCGATAGTAATTTATTAAATCGCGCCATTTCCAACGTGGTACGTAATGCATCTCGCTATGCCAAACAACAAGTGAAAATCAGTATCAGCCATGATGATATCGATTGGAAAGTCACGATTGAAGACGATGGCCCAGGGATCCCCGAAGTACATTGGCCACACATTTTTAAACCATTTTATCGCGTCGGTTCTGCTCGAGATAAAGCCAGTGGTGGTTTTGGATTAGGATTAGCGATCGCTGAACAGATCGCTCGTCAACATCATGGGCATCTGATCGTCACCTCAAGCCATAATTTGGGTGGCGCTTGTTTTGAATTCAGTTTACCACTCGACATCAGTGAAGAGAGATAACAAAAAATCGTGAGAAGGAATCGCTCCCTTCTCACGACGTTTATTAAATTTGTTGGCTAATGATTACTGCACGACAACTGGTGGATGATGCTCAATCGCTTGTAAAAACTGACGTAACGTTGCATCGCTGCACTCTCGATAATGTTTATTATCCGGCTTACGGAAAAAAGCACCAATTTCGTTCTTACTAAACTCAAGGCCAACCTTCTGGAAAAGATCCAGTAAATCATCGGCCTGTAAATTTAACGCGATACGGAGTTTCTGCAACACCATATTGTTATTCAAATTTTCTTCTAGCTTTGGCGCTTGGCCTTCACGCTTACCACGTTTGAGGTTAATCAAACCATTTAAAAAACTCGCTAATTGTGAGTCACTCAGTTCAGCAAACTCTGATGCTTGTGGCTTGCTCAGCCAAGAGGCGAATTGTGCTGGTGTCGTCTCATTATCCGCGAGATGAAAAATCTCTAATAGATTTTGGTCGTTAAAAGCAAACGTCGTGCGCAAAGCGCAGAAAATATCATTATTGGTCAAAGTTTTTCCTAGTCTTAGGTACTCCAGCGCTATCAACTTGATCGCTGGCAGGTCGCCATTTTAGCAGACCTGCCCATGATCCCCAATCAATAAACCGGTTAACGAGGTTTATATTGAGTCGGGCAGTAACCACGATCAACTTCAGGTGGCCGTAATTTAAGATGTTTGGTTTCTCGACCACTGACTCTGGCTCGCCATCGTTTAAAACTGCGTGACGCCAAATTACGCCGCATCAAAGTGATAACTTGTGCTTCAGTTAAACCAAATTGATGATAAATCGCCTCAAAAGGCGTTCTATCTTCCCATGCCATTTCAATAATTCTTGAATACTCATCACCAGAAAACATGCTATCGCCCTATTCTTTTTATGAAAATACTCAGCGTAGTACGTTGTCTAAAACAGGATGGATGCTTTTCAAAAATAAAATTTCCCGTTATTACTCTCTATCCCGTTCCCCTAGGCACTCAGCCGAAAAAAGTATCGTTCAGTGGGGTGATATCCCACCAATCAAACATGTCCCTTAATCGGCTGAGCGTTGCTGATAATTTTAAAAAACTTCATCGTATCGACTTATCGATTGTCCGATATATTAAAATAAGCGACCTCTTTTTTAAGTTCGTTGGCTAAACGATTTAGCTCATGGCCCGCTTTTTCATTGGTTGCCATCAATTGGATAGACTCACTCGACATGGATGAGATTTGCCCCATCGCTGAGACCACTTCACCAACCACAGCAACTTGATCATCTGTGGCTGAAACCACTTCTCGAATCCGATGAAGGGTATCTTTCGCTTGTTTTTCTATATTGATGAGCAGGTCGCTGGCTTGTGCTGTTTTTTGGTTACCCTCTTCGACCTGAGGTTGTGTCGCTTGCATTGCCTTAACGCTAATCGCGGTTTGAGACTGCACCTCACTGATCAATGATTCAATTTGCGAGGTAGCTTCACCGGTACGCTTAGCTAATTGACGCACTTCATCAGCCACTACAGCAAATCCTCGACCCGATTCTCCTGCTCGTGCAGCCTCAATCGCAGCATTCAATGCGAGCAGATTGGTTTGTTCTGAAATACCACTGATCACATTTAATATTCCACCAATATCTTTGGTCTTTGCTTCAAGTAACTTGACTTGTTCAACGGTTGAGTTAACCGTAAGAGCAATTTTTTCCATTTGTTTCGCGACCGAGAAGACTAATTCGCGTCCGTGATGAGCATTATCTGTCGTCATGACCGAATTACTTTCGGTTTGTTTAGCAATATCAGCAATTTGATCAATCGTATGACGCATATCTTCTAATCGGGCAAGGGTATCTGCCGTTAAATGAGATTGTTGTTTGGCCGAATTCAATACTCGACTCGAGCCGTCAGAAACCTCCGAAACTTGGCCAACGATCTTAGTTGAAGCTTGAACAATATTACTGACGATAGCGGTTAAAGTTAATGACATACCCGACAACGAATCGAAAATACTGTCTTTCGCTCTTTGCCCGTAGCGGTGAGTTAAATCACCTTTTGATAAGCGTTTAATTGCCAATTGCGCTTCATATGGCTCACCACCCAATGATTGACGAAAGCTTCTCTCAATGACGATAGCGACGAGTAATGAAATCACGATCGCCACTCCCGATAGCAGCAGCATTAAGTTTTGAAAACCACTCGCTTGCTCACGCGCTGCAGGTGTCATTTGTTGATTCAATTCCTCTTGATAATCAATAAACTGATTGATGCTATTCAACCATTCAACAAATGCCGGACGAACCTGATCTAATAACGTTACATTCGCATTAATGTCTCTTTTCTTATCATTAATGATCGATTGCACCATGGGTAAGGTTTTCTGCTGGATTTGTTCGATATTACGTAAAATGGACTGCTCTTTGGGTGTAAATATCACGCCACTGGCGATCATTTTTTGCATGTTATTTTCAGAGTCTTGATAAAAACGCGCTAAGTTTTTTATTTCATTTTCTAGGGCGTTGAGTTCCGCATTATTTCGTGCAATCGCGACATCTCTGATCGCAATTGCGCGATCATGTACACTGCCCCGATAGTTAATCGCATAACGCTGTTTGAGTGAGTTCACGTCGGTGATTTGTGACAAAGTATCGTCAATTAAGTTTACTTTCTGAATACCGAGTATCGTTAACAGCAACATTAAACAGACTAAAATGCCAAAGCCCAGTGCAAGTCGCGTTTTTACTTTCCATTGAGACATAAAGTCCATGGCTTCCTCCAAAAATAAGTATCAATAAATTATTAGTATTTCTTGTTATTAAGCTTGCTGATATTTAATGCAAAAAATAGGCTAAATAGGGTCAACACACCGATGTATCAGACGTTCAGACAAAACAGTTTTTACTGTGCCGTATGCCGAATCAGCGCTGAACAACTTGTACGTAACGCAAACTAAAAAGACCACTTTAGTCTGATTAGGTATAGTGAAATAAAGGGGGCTTCGCTAATAGAATCTACGTATTAATTTGATAGGAAAAAGTAATAATTAACCACTCTGTTTTCTACTGTGCACTTTAACTTATCATCAAAGCGAGCGATTAGACTCGATACTTATTTATTGAACGCTCAATTTTCAAACATTCTGTAACATCGTCGTCATCTAAAAGAGAAATAATTCAGCGTATTCTCGGTATTTTACTACTCAAACACGGCAGTGATAGCGAGAGAGCCTCTTTCTAACGGTGGTTATCATTATGTTTAAATTAAACCAGTTCAACATTAGTACTCGCTTATTTTGCTTAAGTGCCTTACCCATCATCAGCTTACTGATCGCACTTGGACTCTCATTTGAGGCCGCTCAGGAAAAAGACCGGCAATTCACGCGGCTTTATCAACAGCATTTACTACCACTGAGTGATATTTTGGCGACCCACTCTTTACTGAGACAAGAAGGTTTAGATGACTTAAGACGCTATCGCACCGGCTGGGCAAGTCAAAAAGATACCGTAGAAAAAATAGAACAGTTAATAAACCAAGTGGAAACCCACTGGACAGCTTATCAACGGACGCAAAGCGGTGTGCTCGACCCATTAAGTCAACAAGCGGATGAGCAATTGCAAAAAGCTATCGAACTTTATCAGCAGTGGATATCAAGGGCAGGCAGTGATGCAATTATGATCCGAATTCTCAACGAATCAACGTTTGGTAATGAAATTAATCAAGTATTGGTTCCGCTCGGTGACACACTGAATCAATTAGTTAACCAGCAAATTAGTAAAGCCGATGACGTTCAACAAGAAGCAACGCTCTTGACGGCTAGAATGATGCATTTTTATCTCTTTGGTGGAGCCGCTTGGGTTATCTTGCTCACGGCATTCGGCTGGTTGATCCAACGATCCATTCAGCAACCATTACGCCAATTACGTAATAGCATTCAACGCCTTGCTCATTCTTCTAATCTAACAACACAAGTAACAGTGCAAGGAAAAGATGAAGTCGCACAAACCGCGCAAGCGCTCAATACGATGGTTAATAATTTCTGTCACTTGATCATCGAAATTGAAAATAAAAGTGTCGATTTACACCAAAATGCTCAATGTATGCTCGCGGTAAGCGAAACGGTTGAGGACAAAGCCAACACTCAAAGTCGACAAACCGCAAGCGTCACAAAAGCGATGGATGAAATGGAGCAAACCATTCATGCAGTCGGTGAACACACACAATATGCGCAAACCGTGATTGCCCAAGCGGAAGCATTGAGTTCACAAGGAACGAATACCGTACAAAAAGCCAGTACTGGAATAAAAAGCTTAGCAAAATCGATCGATGACTCAGCACAAATCATTCGCCATCTGCATAAAGAATCTACCGAAATATCCCAAGTATTAACCGTCATCCAGACCATTGCTGAACAAACGAATTTATTAGCTCTCAATGCTGCAATTGAAGCGGCACGAGCGGGTGAAGCCGGTCGTGGATTTGCTGTCGTCGCCGATGAAGTGCGTAATTTATCAGGCAATACTGAACAAGCTACCCGTTCGATTAACGATGTGCTTTCTCGATTACAAAAAGGCGCTAATGACGCGGTCACGGCGATGCAATCGGCAAATCAACAAGCTTTAGCCAGTGTTGAATTTTCGGAACACTCTGAACAGGTCCTTAAACACATTCGTCAAGCCTTTGAAGAAGTTGCTCAGGTTAACCAATCGATCACCACGGCTAGCCATCAACAAGCCAGTGTCGCAAAGCAGACTAAAAGTATTATTTATCAGCTAGGTCAAGAAACTCATGGGCTAGAACAACAAGCAACACAAGCAAGAGCGGTCAGTGAGCGGTTAAGTGATGCTTCTCAACAGCTTGGAGAAAAAGTACAGCATTTTACCACCGTATAGGAATGCTGGGGGAGCTTTTGACACTTTGATCTTGATTCGCAAAGAACAATACCCTCAAGTACGATATCGTACTTGAGGGGCGAAAAAGATCGGTTGCTTGATAATCCCTGCAACGACTAAAAATGCATGATCGGCCAATCAGACACTAAAGCTCGTGCTTTAAGCTGTTGGTTTGGATTGGTCGCCACTGGATGGCTGGCAAACTCAAGCATGGCAATATCATTATGTGAATCACTGTAGGCATAACAATCACTAGCACTGATGCCCTGTTCGGCCAACCAACGATTAATTACCGCCACTTTTCCTTCCCGATAACTCAACGGGGTTCGCGCCTGTCCGGTAATAAACCCTTGCCGTGTCTCTATCTCAATACCAATCGCGGCATCAATCGCTAATAACTGCTGCCAAGGGCGCACCAAAAAATCCTCACTGGCTGAAACGATCACGACTCGACGTCCAGCTTGTTGATGCTCTCTGATCAATTGTTGCGCCATCGGATATAACTGCTTGAATAAATGCTGCTGCACAAATGCTTCCGCTGTCTGACTGACTTGCTGATACTCCTTACCGACAAGAGGAGCAAGGGTGAGCTTTAAATAGTCATGCATATCCAGTACACCATGATCGTATTCAGCCATCATTTGCGCATGCTGATGATGCAATGCACTCTCTTTCTTCAGCCAACCTATCTCCGACATGTAATGCCACCACTGTGCTGAGCTATCAGTGGCAATCAATGTGTGGTCTAAATCAAACAGAGCCAGTTCCATATTTTTTCCTAATTAAGAATCCTTAATATAGGATGCCAAGCCAAAATGCGTTTGTATAGCGAGTCTAGCTCGGTCTTAGCCCTATATTTACTAATACCTGTCATGGAAGCTTCATCTTTCTTCTTTATGGTTAAACCACATCCCATTGGAGTTAATCATGAGTCAGTTACCCCCTCTGAATGCGTTACGTGCATTTGAAGCCTCAGCTCGTTTAGGCAGTTTTACCAAAGCAGCCGATGAACTCAATGTCACGCAAGCTGCGGTCAGCCAGCAAGTGAAAATTTTAGAACATCATCTCAAAGCCACATTGTTTATTCGTGAAGCGAAAGGCATTCGACTGACGGATGCCGGACAAAGTTATCAGCCAGTATTAAGCCAAGTTTTTCACTCATTACGGATCGGAACTGAAGACCTGTTTGGTGAGCGAGGTAATAACACCTTATCACTGCGTGTATCCAATACATTTGCTGAGCATTTCCTTGCCCCAAGATTGCCAAATTTTTTAAAAGATTATCCCCGCTTTCGAGTTCGATTATACACCTCACCATGGAGCCAATCTGATCAAAGAAGTCAGCCTGATATTGAAATATACAACGGCTATGGAGACTGGGATGGACGTCAAGTCGAACGGCTAACTCATGAATACTGGCAAGTGGTATGCCGCCCACAAGCCATAAACCATTACGGTAACGTCACTTGTGCCAAACAGTTATTGGATTGGCCACGAGCCGCCATTATTGGTTATCGAGAAACTTGGCTCGATTGGTTTAGTCAACAAGGTATCACTGAGATTGCCGATGCACCTTGCTTAGAGTTCGATACCACTACCCTAGCAATTCAAGCGGTTCGTCACGGTGATATTGCCTTACTGACGCGTAATTTTGTGGTCGCCGATCCTCTTGCTAAAGGTAGCCTCGTGCTGGCGCATCCAGCGAGCATGACCACGACCGGAGGACATTACCTCGTGTGGAAAAAAGGCGATCATCGCCCCAAAGTATTGGCTTTTTGTGATTGGATCCGCCGTGAAGTTGCCAAGCACCATGCAACACAAGCTGATTTATTAGGGCTAACATAAGAAATTCTAAGTCATTTAATACAGCGGCGTAACGGTTTCGTCATCTAACTTGCTTAACGTATTCATAATAAAGTTCACCAAGAATATTCACTCAACAAATACGTTATTAGGAGTTAACCATGTCAGCACGACACATTTTGGCCAAAGGAATACTGGCTCTCTCGGCAAGTTTTTCTTTTATGCTTTACGCAACAGAACTGACCGTCTACACCGCCATTGAGTCAGATGATTTGCGAAAATACGCCGAGCGTTTCAATCAAGCTCACCCAGACATTAAAATTAACTGGGTACGCGATTCAACGGGTGTCATTACGGCTCGTCTATTGGCAGAAAAAAACAATCCTCGCGCCGATGTGGTTTGGGGGCTGGCGGCAACCAGTCTAATGTTGCTGCAAGATGAAGGGATGCTACTGCCTTACTCACCTAAGGGTGTCGAAAAACTATCGCCTAAATTTAAAGACAGTGCACAACCCACTCATTGGGTCGGTATGGATGCTTGGATGGCAGCCATTTGTTTTAATACTATTGAAGCAAAAAAACATAACTTGCCGATGCCAACATCGTGGCAAGATCTTACTAAACCTGTCTATCGCGGCCATATCGTAATGCCAAATCCAGCCTCTTCCGGAACTGGCTATTTAGACGTTTCTTCTTGGTTACAGCTGTTTGGTGAACAACAGGGCTGGGCGTACATGGATAAGTTACACGCTAACATCAAAAATTATACCCATTCCGGATCTCGTCCTTGTGTCCATGCCGCTACCGGAGAAACCGCTATCGGTATTTCTTTTGCCTTTCGCGGTGCACGTGAAAAACAACGTGGCGCCCCCCTTGAGCTAATTTTCCCAACTGAAGGTGTCGGCTGGGATATGGAAGCGACCGCGATCATCGCGGGGACAAAGCAACAACAAGCCGCTCAAACACTGGTTGATTGGTCAATCAGTCAGGCGGCGATGGAAATGTACAATGAAGGGTATGCCATTGTTGCCATGCCTGGTGTGGCGAAACCGGTTCAATACTTCCCAACCAATGCAGAAAGCTTACTGATTGATAATAACTTCCAATTTGCAGCGGCTAATCGTGAACGGATTTTACGCGAATGGGAACGTCGTTACGACGCTAAATCTGAAGCCAAATAATCGATGGATGGTTAACCAGTTTCTGATTTGTCGCAAATAGCGGAGACTGGTTGCCGCCTATTTACCCCTTTTATCCCAGCTTAGTTAAGGAGAACATCATGCGATGCCAAGGCAGCCAACTGGCTCTTGAAAATATCAATAAATGGTTTGGTGAAACCCAAGTGCTAAATAATATTCAATTAACCATTCAGCCTGGTGAATTGATCTGTTTTTTAGGTCCTTCTGGGTGCGGAAAAACGACTTTATTGCGAATTATCGCCGGATTAGAGCAACAAAATAGCGGAACGTTATTACAAGGCCAACGAGACATCAGCACACTGGCCGTCAAAGAACGTGATTTTGGGATCGTTTTTCAATCTTACGCGCTGTTTCCTAACATGAGCTTGTTCGATAACGTTGCGTTTGGCCTACGTTGCCAAGGAACTGAAAGTCGCTTAATTAAACAACGTGTCAATGAGTTACTCGACTTGGTTGAACTCTCCGAACATGCCCATAAATTTCCCGCACAAATTTCCGGAGGTCAACAGCAACGTGTCGCTCTTGCACGAGCGTTAGCACCTGCACCGGGTTTACTATTACTGGATGAACCATTATCCGCCTTAGATGCTAAGGTTCGTGCCCATTTACGTCATGGGATTCGCAGTTTACAAAAACGCTTAGGCGTAACAACGATTATGGTCACTCATGATCAAGAGGAAGCCTTAGCCATGGCGGATCGTATCGTGGTCATGAACCACGGTGTCATTGAACAAATTGGTACTCCAGAGCAAATTTACAACCAGCCTGCCAGTGCTTTTGTTGCCCATTTCATTGGTCAAATGAACTTCATGACGCCGACACAACAGAGCCAGATCCATCGACTTAGTGCGGTACAACAAGCTCTAGCAACACAACATCCATGCCTAGTCGATAAAACCCTACGTATTGCTGTAAGGCCAGAGCATGTTTCCCTCGTTGCGACTCACGAAAGTCATATTCAAGCACAAATTAATCACATCGAGTTTATGGGCGCTTTCTTACGCTGTGCTTTAGTGATCGAAGGCATTACAGAAGAACTTTATGCCGATGTCACCATTAGTCTTGCTCAGCGCTTACAACTGCGTACTGGCGATCATGTGGGCGTATTATTGCAAGCAGAGAGCATTCATTGCTTTGCGGCATAGTGAGTTAAAAAAAGGAAAGCACCATGTTATCAACTAGGATTTCGCAGTCAAAATCCTCTCTCACTTGGTCTCAAGAATGGCGTTTTAACGAACGGTTTTGGTTAACGGCTTTATTCGCAGTTGGTCTACTATTCTTGAGTATCACTTTATTGGGGCCATTATACGCGCTCTTTAGTCGCAGCCTAATGAATGCACAAGGCGAGTTTGTCGGGCTCGCTAATTTCGCGGCGTATATTTCATCGGGCGGGATCACTACCGCGGCCTACCATTCGCTTTGGGTAGCTTCAATGAGCACGGTTATCGTGATTTTTTTCAGTTTTATAGCCGCTTACGCTCTCACACGCACCCGATTACCGGGCAGCCATCTGCTGCGTCTTTTGCTCACGATCCCAATATTGGCCCCTTCATTACTGCCGGCGATCAGCTTAATTTATCTATTTGGTAATCAAGGTATTTTCAAGTTTTTACTCGCTGAGCAGACCATTTATGGCCCAATTGGTATTGTCCTTGGCTCGGTATTTTGGACATTTCCACACGCGCTAATGATCCTCTGCACGGCACTTTCTCATGCAGACGCAAGACAATATGAAGCGGCAGCAAGCTTAAAAGCGTCCCCATGGCGCACCTTTTGGTCTGTCACTGTACCTTCTGCTCGTTATGGCTTAGTCAGCGCCAGCTTTGTCGTCTTTACTTTAGTGATCACCGACTTCGGCGTGCCCAAAATCATTGGTGGTCAATTTAATGTTTTAGCAACGGACATTTATAAGCAAGTGATTGGTCAACAGCCGTTTGAAATGGGTGCAGTGGTCGGCGTGATCCTGTTACTTCCTGCTCTACTGGCCTTTGCCGCCGACCTGTGGGTGCGCAAAAAACAAGTAGCCAGTTTAAATGCACGTTCGGTCCCTTATCAACCACCACGTTCATGGCGTAAAAGTCTATTTGGTATCCTGTGTGTGGCACCAAGTGGCTTATTTATCCTGACTATTCTCGGGATGGCAGGAATGGCTTCATTATTTACCTACTGGCCATACAATTTAGATCTCACTTTCGCCAACTATCAATTTGAACGTTTTGATGCTCATGGCTGGAAGCCTTATCAAAACTCACTGATAATGGCCTCGGCGACCATGATTATTGGCACTACGGTTGTCTTTTTTAATGCGTGGTTAGTTGAACGCACACCACAACCGACTTGGTTAGCCAGAATCTACCAATTTGTCGCATTGCTACCGATGGCAGTACCTGGTTTAGTTTTAGGAATCGCTTATATCTTCTTTTTCAATCATCCTAGTAATCCACTCAATGCCTTTTATGGTGGATTAATGGTAATGGTATTATCAACAGTGGTGCATTTTTATTCGGTCGCACACTTAACCGCAGTGACTTCTCTAAAGCAATTGGATAGTGAGTTTGAAAGCGTTGGCGATTCTCTTAAATCAAGTAGGATTCATCTCTTCTCGCGCCTCATCTTTCCGCTCTCTTTACCAGCGATATTGGATATTGCGCTGTATCTTTTTGTTAACGCAATGACCACCGTTTCAGCCGTAGTGTTCTTGTATGGCCCTCACTCTCGTTTAGCCTCTGTAGTAGTAATGAGTTTAGAAGAAGCGGGCGGAACGGCCCCTGCGGCGGCCATGGCTATGGTAATATTTTTTACTTGTGTTATCGCTAAACTGATTCACAGTGCACTGCATTATGGGCTATCTCGCTCCACCAGCCGCTGGCGAAATAAATAAACCTCGAGCATTAATACATCAAAAGCGCTCCGAAGAGCGCTTTTGATGATGCAGTACTGAGGTTATATCTCGCTATTCGTTACGCTTTTAACATATCGCGCGCAACCGCTTCAGCGACTTTAATCCCATCAATCCCAGCAGATAAAATACCACCAGCGTAACCAGCGCCTTCACCCGCAGGATAGAACCCTTGTAAGTTAATGCTTTGGAAATCCTTGCCACGTTTGATACAGATAGGCGATGAAGTCCGAGTTTCTACGCCAGTTAATAGTCCATCGTCAGAAGCAAAACCTTTGATTTGGCGATCAAAGGCAGGAATAGCTTCACGAATCGCTTCAATAGCAAACGCAGGTAACGCTTTCGATAAATCGGTCAGTTTAATACCGGGAGTAAAAGAAGGTTCAACATCGCCGAGAGCATTTGGCTCACGCCCAGCCAAAAAATCACCTATCGTTTGTGCTGGTGCATCGTAATTGGCACCGCCCAATTGGTAAGCGCCCGATTCCAGTTCACGCTGAAAACGAATCCCTGCTAATGGGTCACCAGGATAGTCACGTTCAGGATCAATACCAACAACGATTGCGCTGTTCGCATTGCGCTCAGCACGAGAATATTGACTCATGCCATTCGTGACCACGCGCCCTTCTTCTGATGTGGCGGCGACCACAGTTCCACCCGGACACATACAGAAGCTGTATACCGTACGACCGTTTTTGCAATGATGAACCAGTTTATAATCGGCAGCGCCCAAAATCGGGTGGCCCGCACTTGGGCCAAAACGCGCTTCATCGATCATCGATTGTTTATGTTCAATCCGAAAGCCAACCGAAAATGGTTTAGCTTCCATATAAACACCGCGTTGATAAAGCATTTCAAACGTATCACGTGCACTATGACCAACGGCAAGTACTACATGACGAGAATGCAGGACTTCACCATTGGACAACGTCACACCAGTGATTCTGCCATCTTGTTGATGAATATCATCAACTCGGGTGCTAAAACGAATTTCACCGCCCAGTTCAAGAATCGTCGCGCGCATTTTTTCGATCATGGTCACCAATTTAAAGGTACCAATGTGTGGCTTACTGACGTACATGATCTCTTTTGGTGCACCAGCAGCAACAAACTCGGTGATCACTTTGCGACCATAAAAGTTAGGATCTTTGACTTGACTGTATAGCTTACCATCAGAGAAGGTCCCTGCTCCGCCTTCACCAAACTGAACATTCGATTCAGGGTTTAATGTCCGTTTGCGCCAAAAACCGAACGTATCTTTAGTCCGCTCACGCACTTCTTTTCCACGTTCAACAATGATCGGCTTAAAACCCATTTGTGCTAACACTAAGCCAGCAAATAAGCCACAAGGACCAAAGCCAATCACCACTGGACGCTCAGTCAAATCAGCGGGTGCTTGAGCAACAAATTTATATTCCATATCTGGTGTGATTCGAACATGAGGATCATCACTAAACGTTGCCAGCAACTCAGATTCATTGGCAACTTCCACATCTAAGGTATAAATCAACTGGATATTCGTTTTTTTACGAGCATCATAGCCACGTTTGAACAGAGTAAAAGAGAGCACTTGCTGTGCTGGAATACGCAGTTTTTTGGCAATCGCCTCGCGTAGTTCACCTTCTTCGTGTGTCAAAGGGAGTCTGATTTCAGTTAAACGTATCATGAAGTGATGTCTCGTATCGGTTGGTGTCTTAGCTAAAGCCATTAAGGCCCGGCTCACAATGGCGCGCATTTTACGAGAATTTGCTTTCTATGTCATACTAAATCCCGATTCAGCAAAGATTTGAGCGCATTGACCGTAACATTCCGTGCAGAGAATGTTGAATTTTGCCTTCGGATCCGTATTATGCCCCTTCTTCGTTTTTGACTGATTAAAGAGCAACCTGTTATGGCGTTTGTGGTCACCGATAATTGTATACAATGTAAATACACAGATTGTGTGGCGGTATGTCCGGCCGATGCCTTTCACGAAGGCCCCAACTTTATGGTCATTAATCCGATTGAGTGCATTGACTGTGGCCTCTGTGTGCCGGAGTGTGATGCACAAGCGATTTTTCAAGAAGATGAGTTGCCCGACGACCAAAAGCTATTTATTGAGCTTAATGCCGAGCTGGCAGAAATCTGGCCAACACAAACCGAAGTCAAGCCAGCTATGGATGAAGCAGGTAAATGGAATGGTGTGCCAAATAAGCTCTCAATGCTAGAGAAATAGCCCGGTCACCTGATTTTGGTCTCACACAACAACACCAGCTGAGCGCTGGTGTTTTGCTTTATACCCAAACAACGTGGAGTAGCCATATCAAATAGCAATAGGGTACACGAAAATAGTGATTAACTATGTTGACGACGCATATTGTCCAAGATAATTCCTGTCGCCATCGCCACGTTCAATGACTCTGCTCCACCAAACGCCGGGATAGTAATTTTATCGGTTACCCATTGCGCAGCCAGTTCGCGGACACCATGAGATTCACTGCCCATCAACAAAATACCTTGGGCACTAAAGGAAGTGGTATGGACACTTTCCCCCTCTAAAAACGCACCATAAACGGGTAAATTGGCTTGTGCCAAGTAATGAGGTAAATCCACCAAACTCACCTGAACGCGACCAAAACTGCCCATAGTTGCACTGATGGTTTTCGGATTATAAGGATCAGCGCAATCGACACTGGCAACAATATGTTTAATCCCATACCAATCTGCGACTCGAATAATCGTACCTAAATTACCAGGGTCAGAAACACCATCTAAAGCAATCATTAAACCTTGTGCTTTGGGGACTTCAATCTTCGGGATCTCGACCACTGCTATCGCGGCATTATTACTAACCAACGTACTGGCTTTGGTCAACTCATCCAATGATGCTTCAGTGCAAGTGTAACTCGCTACGTTCTCAGCGTGTGAGTTTAGAAACTCTGCTGTGGCAAAAACATGCTGAACGTTGAATGCGCTATGGGTTAATTCAAGGACGTTTTTTTCACCCTGAACCAAAAATAAGCCGTGTGCTTTACGCTGTTTTTTTTGTCCTAACGCGCGCAGTAATTTGAGTTGGTTTTTTGAAATCATGATTTTATCCCAGATGAAAGCGCGCCGATTATAAAGTAAAGCGCCCTAGAGCTAAAGAGCGCTAGGGCGTTGTGGCAACAATCGTTACGAAGAAATTCTCTTTGTTTCTACTCTCTTTCCTATTTTTAACCATTTACCTAGTGCACGATAAGGCTGATATTTATCGTATAACCAGTTAAATCCTAAGGTATAAAAGAGGAAAAACGTAATAAAGACCGCTTCTAAAGCTAAGGTTTCTAATAACGACATTTGTAAAAACCAGCCAACAAAAGGAATGGTGATCAGTAATAATCCGCCTTCAAAACCCAGTGTATGACCAATCCGCATCATTAAACCACGTTGAATACGATCACTACCAAACCACTTATCAAAATACACGTTATAAATATAGTTCCATACTGTCGCGGTAACACTCAGGACGATACTCACTAACGCCATATCACCTGTTCCTTTACCAGAAAACCACGAAGCAAGGGGCACCATCATTAATAGTGCAATGATTTCGAAAACCACAGCGTGAAAAATACGCTCATTCCGACCCATGATGAATTACCTCAATTCAACTATTCAAGAGTCATCATTTTATCTACAATAAGGATACTTAAAAGTTAGATACCATCGGTAAAAACGATATGTTCAACATCGATCAACTGCGTGCTTTTGTGAAAACCGTAGAAACAGGCTCGTTTTCCTCAGCAGCAAGAGAACTTGGCAAAGCACAATCAGTGATCAGTCAGCACATCATCAATATGGAATTAGATTGCGGGGTCGATCTCTTTGATCGTAGTGGACGCTATCCAAAACTAACCGCTAAAGGGGAAGAGTTAATGCCTTATGCACAAGCGACATTGATTCAGCTTGCTCGCATGAGTAGTAAAGCATCACAACTCTATACTCCTGATGCCAACCAATTAATTTTAGCGATGGATGAAGGGATTCCGCTGGCTAAACTGCCGATTGCTTTACGTCAATTAGAACAAACCTTTCCTCATCTTCAGGTCGAGTGCTTAATGGCCTCGAGCCGTGATATTATTGAGTTAGTCGAATCAGGGCGCGCGACAACTGGACTGATTTTAAGTGAACCAGATTTACCCACTTGCTTAGATTTTTTCAGTTTAGGTCATATCGCCTTTGATGTCTTTGTGGCTAAACATCATCCACTGGCTAACATACCGATCACACACATTGATGAGTTAAGACAATATCGACAGCTCACCGTGCGCTCTAAAAACAGTCAATTTAGTAGTTTAAATCAAGCATTTAGTCCAGACATTTGGTACACCGATAACTATTACACTGTTCTAGAATTGGCGGTGAATGGCTTTGGCTGGTCCTTTTTACCTAACCATCTCGCACAAAGCGTCCCTGACGCACTGACTCGAATTAATGGTACATTCACTAATTTCGCATGGGAGGTTAATATTGACCTGATTCAACACCAAAAATGGAATACCGATCCTTTGCACCAGCAAGCACGCAAAGCCTTATTAGCACTATTAAATGATATTATTGATAAAGATTAAATATAGTTAATAAAATCATCCACTATTAATTAAAAAACTGTCAATAATAAACATAATAAAAACCATTGGAATAAAATACCAATTTGTATCTAATAAAAATCACCGATAGAAACTTAAAAAGTATAATTATACCATGTAAAAACTAAGCTTACTTATACAGTAAGCTTAGTTCATGAGATTAATTTGGTATTATCTTTCTTCTAAACAGAGAGCTTTTACTGTACTTCCTTGTTTAACTGGCGTTGTCATATCATTAATCCAGTCATCAACAGTCACTTTATATTGTCTTGAGAAAGCCTCTCTAACCGAAGCCCAACTTGTTGGGGAGAGTGAATACATCGCTTGTGATAATTCATACTCTGAATGGAAAGTAATAATGCCTTTTTTCTCTGTTGCGGATATTTGGAAAGTACTACTATAAAGACTAAACTGAACATTACCTGCTGAATCTACTTGTAATAAGTTTTGAGCAAAATTAGACATTTTTTCCGTTTGGTTAGCATAGGATAACGCTGCTGAAACCAACCCTTGAACAGATTTTACTATTTGATTTTTATCACCTTTTTCTATACCCCAAAATCCATCCACAAATGAGTTAATCAACACATCCGCATTTTTGCTCTGCTGTTTTATTTGTGTCGTTGTCGCCCAATCTAAAGTTACAAAAGGCATCGAGCTAATATATTGAGTAAACTGAATAAAATGGGTTTTATCGCCCTTACCATCTGGGTCTAATGGGTTATATTCCGCTTTGGTTCGACACATATTAACAGCTGTCTGCATACCATCAAAAATACTTTGAGGTGCAGTACCTGGGGTTGATGCATTATTTGCTTGCTGTCTATAGTCACCGACAGCTTCTGCACGTGCAGGGTTCTCTATTTGAACACCTTCCATCCTTAGTAAGGATGGCCTTTCAAATATCGACTGAGGTAAAATAATTTTATCTGTACTAGTGATATGTTTAACCCATTCATTAGTTTTTACTAATAAATTACTCATTTTCATATTTCCTTTATATTGATTAATACCAGCACTACTTAGTCCATTTGTTAGAGAACTAATACGGCTAACAGCGTCCCTACCAAATCATACTAAACTAGTTTTACATCAGATTTGTGATAATTCAATGAACACATTTAGTTTAATTAAATATTTTGGTTTTAATGCCAGTTAAAGCTCAGTTTAATATGTAATGACTATGTAACCACCTCTCCATTTAGTGATCTTGTATATAGATTGGAGTTTTAATATTCCTAATATTAAAAAATGTTCTACGTCACTTGGAATTTGCTCATTAAAACGTTTTATTTAACGAGATAAAACTATCATTACAATTTCACTACTATTACCTACCCATAACAAATAAGTATTTATTTTTACTCACTAAGATAGATAAATGATGCTAATTTCATAAAATATTTTTCTTACTCTCTATAAATTTAGCGCTATACTTCTCGCCCAAATTTTAAGAGGAGCACTTTGTGAGTAAGCAAATATCGGTGATCATCGGTTTATGTAACCCCAAAAGCCCAACCAATGTCGGTGGTGTATTACGTGCTGCTGGATGCTATCAAGCGGATGCGATTCGTTATACGGGGACTCGTTACGACAGAGCCGCGAAACTACAAACCGACACTAAAAACCGCCAAAGTAGCATCCCCTTGATGGCAGTCACTGAGATCACCGACGATTTGCCATCCGCTACCAAGATTGTTTGTGTTGAACTGGCGGAAGGGGCAACGCCACTGCCTGAATTTGTTCATCCGCCACAGGCGCTGTATGTCTTCGGCCCCGAAGATGGATCTATCCCTCAAAGCATCATTAATCAAGCTGATGAGGTAGTGTATGTCCCGACCGTAGGCTGTATGAATTTAGCCGCCAGCGTTAATGTTTTGCTTTACGATCGCCTGGCTAAAGCTAACCCTGATATCGACCATCAACAGCAAATCATTACTAACCGCGATGTCAAAAACCGCTTGAAGTTTCAGCGCAACAAACTGAATAAAGAGAATGCTTAGCCGAAAACTCTTTATCTCTCATAACATTACTGTGTTTTGATTCAAACTGAAAAGCCAGTACGATTTAACCTCATACTGGCTTTGATATAGTCATAATGAAAAATCACGGATTAGACGATTTTCGGTTGCCCATCTGAAGCCGTCGCGCCACCATCAACAGGCAAATTCACACCATTGATAAATGAAGCATCATCACTGGCTAAAAATGCCACTACCGCTGCTATCTCTTTGGGTTCAGCGGCTCGCCCTAGTGGGATACGTTCATTAAATTTATCTTGCACTGAATCAGGCCAACCATTGGTCATATTGGTTTTCACTAAGCTTGGGCATACTGCATTAACACGAACACCGTATAAACCATGATCTAGTGCCATCGCACGCGTTAAATTGACGACTGCGCCTTTCGTCGCACAATAGAATGCAGCGCCCCAATCACCACCTAGACCAGAAACTGACGCGGTATTCACAATACAACCGCGGGTTTTCAGTAATTCTGGTAAGGCAAATTTGGCGCAGTAAACCACCCCATCAATATTGACTGCCGAAATTTTCTGCCAGTCTTCTACACTGCATTCCAGTACCGTTCCGGGAATATGAATCCCCGCATTGTTGACTAAAATATCCAGTTGACCAAAGTGCTCTACGCAAGTTTGTACCAAGGCCGCTACTTGCTGGGCATCGGAGACATCCACTTTTTGCGCGGCAACACGAGCCTTATCAAAATGCTCTAAAGCATTCAGCAATTGCTCTTGATCCCAGTCAGCTAGCATCAACTGAGCACCTTCATCATACAAACGCTGTGCAATCGCTAAACCAATACCATTAGCGGCACCAGTGATGATCGCAACTTTATTGATTAACCCTTTCATAGTAAAACTCCTTCATTATTGATTTGAAAAACAGGATCTTGATGCTGCTCACTACGAGCCTGCATTAATTTGTAGTTATCTGAATAGTCCACTGGAATCGCGACAACTGCTGGCCCTTCTACTGCCATGGCTTGGCGAAGGATAGGCATTAATTGATCGGCTTGGGTCACGGCAAATCCATGCGCACCAAACGATTGCGCATAAGCTTGAAAATCAATAGGGCCAAATTTTACCCCTGAGCTGCGTTGATATTTTTGTTGCTCCTGCATTTCTACCATGTTGTAAGCATGATCAACCCAGATAATATGGACAATGTTGCATTTTAAGCGCACCGCAGTTTCTAACTCCATGCTCGACTGCATAAAGCCACCATCACCAGAAACCGAGACGACCTTATGCCCCGGTTTTAATAGGCTCGCAGCAATCGCCCAAGGTAGCGCCACTCCCATGGTTTGCTGACCATTTGAAACCAACATCTGCCGAGCTCGAAAGCAGCTTAAATAGCGCGCAATCCAAATATGAAAGCTCCCCATATCAAGGCACAAGGTTGTGTCGGGTGTGATGATCGCCTGCATGGTTTTAATCAAGCTTAAAGGGTGAAAACCTGCGGCTTTCTGCTTAATCGGATAGCTTTTGATGATATGTCTTTGCTGCGTCACTTCTTCTAAAATCGATAGTGCTGTTGGTGATAAGCGGGCAAACTCCGTTATCTGTGCGCAAAGAGCCTGTAAGGCTCCACCGATATGACCAACGACCTCAATACAGGGTTGGTAATGTTGTTGATACTGTGCAGGTTCCATATCAATATGAATGATCGGACAACGACGTGCATTCCAGAGCTCTGGGTCGTATTCAATAGGATTAAAACCGATGGTGATGATTAAATCCGCATCTTGCAGTAACACATCACCCGGTTGATTATTGAATAATCCGACTCGGCCAGCAAAATGGTGATAATAGTTAATATCTACGGCACCTGCCGCTTGATAAGTACCAACCACAGGTAATTGCGTTTTTTGTAAAAACTGACTGATCATCGATGCGTTAACTTGATCACTGGCATGTAAACCAAGCAATACCACGCAACGCTTCGCTTTACCGATCCGCTTGGCCGCCTCTTCAACAGCCGCTAAATCGGCATAACCGCTTGGGCGATAACTCGGTGGGATAACTAAATCCGCATCCGTTTGATCACTTAATACATCTTGTGGGACACTGATAAAACATGCCCCTTGACGCCCAGATTCAGCAATTCGAAATGCATTAGCCATAACTTCACTAGCCGCATCAACATGTTGGATCTCTGCGCTGTATTTGGTTACCGAGCGAAAAATACTCACGGTATCCATACTCTGGTGAGTCTGTTTTTGTTGGTAAGTTCGTTTTACTGCACCACCAATAGCTAGCATCGGATCCCCTTCTGTATTAGCTGTGGCGACGCCAGTCACTAAGTTCCCACATCCCGGACCAGAAGTCGCTAACGTTACACCCGCTTTACCGGTTAAACGTCCCATGATACCGGCCATAAACGCCCCATTGGCTTCATGTCTGACTGGGATCATCTGGATATTCGTATCTTCAAGCGCGTCGAATAATCGATCAATTTTGGCACCAGGTATACCAAATACGTACCGAATGCCTAAGGTCTCTAGCTGCTGTGCAATTAACTGCGCGCCACTGCGCAAAGCGTGATGAGATGACATAACATTTCCTTTTGACTGACGATGTGTTGGGTTATTTTTCAGCCGCTTCGATAGCGGAATGAAGATTTTTGGGCATAAGATCGGCATCAAGAAAATCACTTGATATCGGGGTATCAATCACTAGACGCGAGACACAACCGATTTGTAAAAACCCCGATGAAACGAGGTAGTCCTGAACATGGCCTCCCCCTGTTCTCGCATGATCAATAAAATGCTCATGATAACCAGGAACATTAATTCCCGTGGTATATCGCGGACTACGAAACCCCGCCATCACGCCCGATTGGTGTTCAAAATGAAACGTAGGCTGCTGTTTGATCGCTTCGAGCATCAGTCGATAAGGACGCTGCTGTTTAGGAACAGTACGGGTTTGGACTAATGGAAAGTCCCCTTCAAGCCGAATCGCACAAAAAACATTGTCACTAGGTACCAAACGATCGATAAGCTGATGCACTTCCTGACGGGTTAATGTGTCATTAATGGGCAGTTCAATGTCTGGTTTAAAGAAAGTAAACACCGCAAAAGGCGTTTTTTGATCCAGTTGAGCAGGATGTGCGGAACCATTGGCGTGCAGTTGGAAAACCTGACTATCAAAAGCAATCAACTCGCCATCCAATTGATTAAAAGTCCCCAAACCAAAATCACCGTGTTTAAGCAGTTCAGCAATGGTTGTTGAACCTTCATAAACACCAGCAATTAAGGCGCTCATCAGCGAAGTTTGATAAATCTCCCCTTCTCCCGAGCCTTGCTGATAATGAGCAAACTGCTCTGCAATTTGCTGAGGACAAGAACAGACCGAAGAGATAAAACGTTGCATAACTCAACCCTAATATGAACTAAAGTGTATATTTAGATTGACTTGAGAAGCACAACAAATCCAATATAAAAAAGATTTATTTTGATATAAAAAAAATATGGATGAATGATGGAATTTCGCTACATGAAGTATTTCGTTGCCGTTGCTAACGCTAAGCATTTTACGCGCGCTGCTGAGCAGTTAGGTATCGCCCAACCACCATTAAGTCAACAAATCAAAAAGTTAGAAGATGAGTTAGGCGTTGCCTTATTTAAACGTTTATCTCGCGGAGTTGAACTTACTGCCGCTGGGGAAGAGTTTTATCATGATGCGCAACACATTTTACAAGAGGTTGAGTGCTGTCAGCGAAAGTTGGAGCAAATTGCGCGCGGTGAAAAACAGGAATTACGCATCGGATTTGCTTCCTCAACAGCGAGTAGCCGTGAAGTTTTAGACAATATCCGCCGTTTGCATGAGCAATATCCAAAGCTCAATTTAGTAGCCGTTGAGCATCCAATGCCCGATCTGGTCACATTGCTCAAACAGCGGCGTTTAGAATTTGCTTTTATGCGCCTGCCTTGTTATGCCAGTGAGTCACTTAACCAACAGATTTTATTTGATGATCCTTTCGTGGCCGTTACCCCCATTAGCTATCGTTTAGCCACTCATCCAACCCTCAATTTGGCCCAGTTACATAATGAAAATGTCTTAATGTTTCCTCGTGAGACTGGCCCAGCCTTGTACGATCGTATTGAGGCGGCTTTACATAATGCAGGGGTGCATATTGCTCGGCCTTACGCCGCGCCACAACTTCGCACTGCTATTACCATGGCGCAAGCCGGTTTTGGTATTGCCATTGTACCGCTATCGTTAACTGAGCATCTCGATCGATCGGTTGTTGTACAACAGATCAATGACATGCCTTTTGTCAGTCAGGTCGCATTGGTATGGGATAGTCGTCATCATCACCCGTTAATTAATACCAGTATCCAATGTATGCGCAGCCCTAAACAGTGATCGACACAGTCACGAAGACGTATAATCAGCATGATAATTTTAACCGGACCCAGCCATGACTCAATTAACTTTATTTTATGATGCCACTTGCCCATTGTGCGTTAAAGAAATGGACGCACTGAGGCGGTTAGATAAAAACCAGTCACTTAAGATGGTTGATATTTATAGTGAAGAGATTAGCGCTTACCCGCAAATTGATATCAAGCAAGCGGGCACTATTTTGCATGCGCTCGATGAGTCCCAACAGTTAATCCTTGGCTTAGACGCCGTACATCGCGCTTGGCAATTCGTCGGCAAAGGCTGGATCTATGCCCTACTACGTTGGCGATTAATTAAACCTTTGGCCGATAAAGCTTACCTGTACTTTGCCAAACATCGTTATCGTTTTTCATTTTGGTTAACTGGCACAGCGAAGTGCAGCAATAAGCAATGTTCCCGCTAACGGATTTTTTAAGCGCTTAGATTGGCATCAATTGCAAGCCTATTGATAGTGCAAAGCGCCATTGCTCTTGCATTGTCAGTGGATATGATCAGATACTTAGCCTATCAAGACTGCTCAATCATTTTCTAGTTACCGAATATTAATACTCCGCCGATCTCGCTCACTGATCGTGCTCTCTGTGACTGGTTATGGTTGTATTGTTATGTCCAAACCGACGTCATGAATGAGAGCCTAGCTCTCTCTTTTAATCACTCGACGGAAAGATAAGGCTTACTTTGAAAAACTCCACTCACTCCAGCGCTGATGCACAACCAACATTCTTCTTCCTAGATTATGAAACTTGGGGAACAAGCCCAGCCAAAGATCGTCCTAGCCAGTTTGCTGGTGTGCGTACCGATATGGATTTTAATATTATCGGTGAGCCTTTGGTGATTTACTGCCAACCACAGAGTGATTATTTACCCTCACCAGAAGCCGCCTTAATAACCGGTATTACGCCACAAAAAGCGCAGGTAGAGGGGCTGCCCGAGCCAGAATTTATTGCCCGCATTCATGCTGAACTCGCCACACCGAATACCATCAGTTTGGGCTATAACAGCATTCGATTTGATGATGAAGTAACCCGCTATACCTGCTACCGCAACTTTATTGATCCTTATGCTTGGAGCTGGCAAAAAGGTAACTCACGTTGGGATTTACTTGATGTGATGCGCGCTTGCCATGCATTACGTCCAGAAGGCATTGAGTGGCCAGAAAATCAAGACGGCTTTACCAGTTTTAAACTTGAGCATCTCTCCGAGGCAAATGGTATAGAACACACTAACGCTCACGATGCGATGGCTGATGTGATTGCCACCATTGAACTTGCGAAAAAAGTTAAAGCCGCTCAACCTAAGTTGTTCGATTACTTCTTATCCATGCGCCACAAACGTAAGTTAATTGAATTGGTTGATATTGTTAATATGACCCCATTGATGCATGTTTCAGGCATGCTTGGGCGTGAACGCAGTTATACCAGTTGGGTCGTGCCCATTGCGTGGCATCCCACCAACCAAAACGCCGTAATCGTGGTCGATTTAGCCAAAAACCCCGAGCCGCTATTTGAGTTAACCAGCGAGCAACTCTTACAGCGCCTGTATACTAAACATGATGATTTAGCAGAAGATGAATTGCCAGTACCGGTTAAGCTGATTCACTTAAATAAATGCCCCATTTTAGCTCCTGCGAAAACCCTCACGGCTGAAAATGCAGCCACCATTGGTATTGATCGCGAGCAATGCTTGGCCAACCTGGCTCAAATCCGCCAGCAGCCGACACTCCGTGAAAAATTAGTGAATGTCTTCAGTAGTGAGCGAGACTTTGCACCGAGCAATGATGTCGATTGCCAATTGTATGATGGCTTCTTTTCTCCCGCCGATCGCGCGGCAATGGACATTATTCGCTCTGCCGCGCCAGAGTCACTGGCTGATTTAGATATTCAATTCAGTGATCAACGCATTGCACCTTTACTGTTCCGTTATCGAGCGCGCCATTATCCTTGGACACTCAATGAAACGGAACAACGCCGTTGGGCAAGTCATTGCCAAGATTATTTTGCTACTCAGTTACCAAGTTATATGCTCAATTTAGAAAATTTGGTCGAGCAACATCAACACGATGCTAAAAAGATCGCCTTACTAAAAGCGGTGTATCGCTATGTTGAAGCGCTTACTTCTTAAATGGCTTATTACAAAAAGGGTTTATTCACACCATGATACCTAAGCTCGCCAAATTATTGAAAACGACTGCGCAGTATCTAGTCTCAATGGGGCTTATTTTTTTATGTCTATGGGCTGGCGTTAGCCTACAACATTGGCTCGGGATTGCTATCCCAGGTAGTATTTTTGGCTTGCTAATTTTATTTGCTTTACTGGCCAGTGGTATTGTTCCCGTCGATTGGGTACGACCTAGCGCTCATCTTTTTATCCGTTATATGATTTTGCTGTTCGTACCAATCAGCGTTGGCTTAATGGTCCATTTTGACATGTTAGCAACTAACCTTTGGCCGATTATCGCCAGCGCGATTGGCGGAACAACCCTTGTTTTGATTTCAGTAGGTTACGTGCTTGATCGCTTTTTAAAAAGAGGCAAAAAATAATGTGGTTACTCATAACACTGATGGTGTTTTTTTTCGCTCGTTGGGTAGCTCAAAAATACCGCTCACCTTTAGTTAATCCATTGTTGATCTGCATCGCCATCTTAATTCCGTTACTGATCTGGTTAGAAGTGCCTTACCAAGAATATTACGCGGATAATCATTGGATCAGTGATTTACTCCAGCCTGCTGTTGTTGCGCTCGCTTATCCCCTTTATGAGCAATTACCACAAATTCGCGCAAATTGGCGAATTATTCTCTTAGCTTGTGGCGTTGGCAGCATCATGTCTATGCTCACGGCCAGCATTATTGCCTTATCAATGCACGCAGACATTACCTTAGTCGCCGCCTTGATGGGCAAATCCGTCACTACACCTATTGCAATGGAAGTCAGTAGTAATTTGGGCGGAGAGCCTGCCATCGCCGCTATTCTTGTTCTACTTGTCGGGTTGTTTGGCGCTATTATGGCCTATCCCATTTATAACCTGCTGAATATTACCCACCCAATAGCTAGAGGCTTAACCACAGGGACTATTGCTCACGCTCTGGGTACTGCAACCTGTGCTGAAAAAGATCCACGAGATGCGGCATTTAGCTCGTTAGCACTGGTACTCTGTGGTGTGATCACCTCTATTTTAGCCCCTAGCCTGTTTGCTTTTAGTCTATGGCTTTTTTATTAAACGGGTCTTGTTGAGATTTTGGGAGATTCGCTGGGTATTATGTGTGACCTCACTCTAATTATGAAAAATGAAATCAATTTACATAAAGAATTGAGACTTTAATCACAGAATGACTATGGTAATTATCTAAAATGAAGTTCAATTGACCAATTAAGGATGAATTATGCATAGCCGAATCGAACAAGCGTTATCACAAATGCCAGCCATGCTTAGCGAGTTTCTAACGCCTATCGTCACGGCCGAGCGCTTTGATGCGACACTTTCTGCTGAACAATTCCATCAATTATTGACTTTATCAGGATTAAACGACGCCGATCTCAGAGTCGCTCTACTGCCACTCGCTGCGGCTTATGCGTACGTGCCAATTTCCAACTTTCATGTCGGAGCGATTGCTCGAGGAGTGAGTGGTCGGCTCTATTTTGGCGCTAATATGGAGTTTTCCGGAGCGCAGCTAGGACAAACCATCCATGCTGAGCAAGCCGCGATTAGTCACGCGTGGATGAAGGGTGAACAAGGCATAGCCAGTATGACGGTCAATTATAGTCCTTGTGGTCACTGCCGACAGTTTATGAATGAGCTTAGTACAGCGACCACCTTAATGATTCAATTACCACAAAGGGAAGAAAAATCGCTGCAAGATTATTTACCTGAATCTTTTGGGCCAAGGGATTTGGGTATTGAATCGGCGTTAATGACCCCGATTGATCATGGTTATAACAGTGACGATCAAGACTCACTGGTTCAAACGGCAATTCAAGCTCTCAATCGTAGCCACGCTCCTTATACTAATAACCTCAGTGGAGTTGCGCTGCGTACTCAATCAGGTCAAGAATACTTCGGATCATACGCAGAAAATGCCGCTTTTAATCCAAGCTTGCCTCCCCTACAAGTCGCACTGATCCAACTGCGTATGGCAGGGGAAGAATTCACCGACTTAGCGGGCGCTGCGTTAGTCGAGATGGCACAAGGTCAAATCAGCCATTTAGCTGATACTCAAGCGACCCTCGAAGTGATTAATCCAGACCTTCCTTTGTCTTATTTAGCACTCTAGTCTTAATCAATATTGATTACTCGTCGCGTTAGTATATTGATGAGTAATCAATAACAACCCGATTTTATTTGTCGCACTCATGCCCCTACTTGATTTCATCCAACCCAAATAGCAAACGTTTTCTTTTTCACACGATTCCAGTATCATTGCCGCTGTTTTTATCTCTCAAGAAGAAGTCAATGCCACTTAGGTATTGAGTATGAATAAGGATTTTTTATGTTGGGAACGGCTACTCTCAATAGTGCAACACGGGTGCTATTACTTGGTTCAGGCGAGCTTGGTAAGGAAGTCGCCATTGAATGTCAACGCCTTGGTTTAGAAGTGATTGCGTGTGATCGCTATGCGAACGCCCCTGCGATGCAAGTCGCTCATCGTTATCATGTTTTCGATATGCTTGATCCACAAGCACTACAACAAATCATCGAGCAAGAACAACCACACTATATCGTGCCCGAAGTCGAAGCTATCGCCACGGATAAACTGGTCGAATTAGAAACACAAGGTTTCACGGTTATCCCAACCGCCAAAGCCACTCAATTGACGATGAATCGAGAGGGCATTCGCCGCCTCGCTGCTGAACAGCTGTCACTACCAACCTCCAATTATCAATTTGCAGATAGTTATGAGCAATTCGTGCTCGCTGTCGAGCAAATCGGCTTACCTTGTGTCTGTAAACCGATCATGAGCTCTTCCGGTAAAGGTCAGAGTGTTTTAAGAAGCCCTGAGGATATTGAACAAGCCTGGCACTATGCTCAACAAGGTGGACGTTCAGGAGCAGGCCGAGTCATCGTCGAAGGTTTTGTTGATTTTGATTATGAAATCACCTTATTAACGGTTCGCGCTATCGATGGTGTCCATTTTTGCGCTCCTATTGGTCACCGACAAGAAGACGGTGATTATCGTGAGTCTTGGCAGCCACAAGCTATGTCCGAAAATGCCTTAAAAGCCGCTGAATATGTAGCAGAGGAAATTGTTAATGCGCTTGGTGGCTATGGATTATTTGGTGTTGAACTGTTTGTCAAAGGCGACCAAGTCATTTTCAATGAGGTATCCCCTCGCCCACACGATACTGGCATGGTGACGATGATTTCCCAGGATTTATCAGAATTTGCACTGCATGTTCGCGCATTTATCGGTTTACCTGTCGGAACGATAACTCAATATGGGCCTTCTGCTTCAGCCGCGATTCTTGGTCAAGGTTTTTCAAACAACATCCAATTTTCAGGATTGGATGACGCTCTAAGCATTCCAACCGCTCAGGTTCGTTTATTTGCGAAACCGGATATTGATGGGCGTCGTCGTTTAGGTGTTGCTTTAACGCGTAGTAAGACGACAACGGAAGCAACGGATAGAGCGATAGAATGTGCTAAAGCGATAAAGATTGAGTACTGAACCATCCTTGAAGCTGCAGGGGGCCAGACGGTCCCCCAATGATTATAAATAATTATGTAATTAGAGATAAAAATCGAGCCAATATCGCTAAAGCGTCAAGCGCTTCAAGCTGGAAAGACATACACGTTAAACAAAAAGAGCAACACCACTCTACTTGATTTTTTCTATCGTCTCCGCTACGTACACCGCACCCTTACGTATTTCTTCAATTAATGTTTTAGTAATATTTAACTGATTATTACATTCCGTCACCTTGGCACGTACGCTATCTAGACTCGCTTCTGAGGTTGTCGTTAATTCGGTATTTCTTTTGACAATAGCGCTAATTTCATCGGTCGCTTTAGAGGTATTGGCTGCAAGTGATCGAACCTCATCGGCAACGACTGCAAATCCACGGCCATACTCGCCAGCTCTTGCTGCTTCAATCGCCGCATTCAATGCCAATAGGTTAGTCTGATCAGCGATACTAGAAATGGTGGTAACGATTTGCACAATCTGTTTAGATTGTCCGGCCAGTTGCCCCATTAACTCATTAGCTTTATTGACCGTAGCTTCAATATCTTGTGCACTAGCGGCTGCATCTGCCACCATTTTGGAGCCATCGTGAGTTAAAGAAACGGTTTCTTGAGAACGCTGCTCGGCAATCAGAGTCGCCTCTTCTATCCGTTTTGACCTTTGTATTCTATCGGTTATATCACTAGCAAATTTAGTGACTCGAACCACCTTACCTTGATCATCAAAAATAGGATTGTAGGTCGCTTCGATCCAAATTTCTTCACCATACTTAGTCAAACGTTTAAACAATCCTGATTGAAACTTGCCTTTCGCTAATTCGCTCCAGAATTTAGGATGTTCTTGATGAAACGCATCATCGCAAAAAATACGGTGGTGTTTGCCAACAATTTCATTCAATTGATAACCAAGCGCCGCTAAAAAATTTTTATTGGCTTCAACAATTGTCCCATCCGGCGTAAAAGAGATCACCGCCATCGATTTATCTACCGCATTAAAAATGGCCGCCTGTGAATCTAATTTTTGTTTCGCTTTAGTCACATCACTGGCAATTTTAATCACCTTATAGACTTTACCTTGCTGATTTTTAATCGGTATATAGGTCGCTTCGATCCAAATTTCTTGCCCACCTTTGGTTAAACGACTAAACGTTCCCGATTGAGACTGACCTTGAGCGAGCTGCTGCCAAAAAGTTGCATAAGCCGGAGAATCACTCACTTTTTTAGCACAGAACATTCGATGATGATGCCCTTTAACCTCTTCTAAACCATACCCTGTCACTTGCAAGAAAAGCTTATTTGCAGATAACACTTCACCTTGGGGAGTAAACTCGATGTAGGCGGTATGATTACCGATTGCCGTAAGAATATCGCCTGCGGCGATTAACTGATCACGCTCTTGAGTAACTTGTTTTAATTGTTTGGACTGCTGATTAAAAAACATAAAACGATCCTTATTATCTACGGCTGGGGCTTTAAAAGGGCTTGATTAGCAAATCCTTGATTACAGTTTATATCATTCTATCCAAAACCTCAGGTTCTTTATCTTTTTATCAACCAAACCTCTTCAGCAAAATAACTGACTCCTTTTTTAACGCTTTCCGGATGATGTGCATCTGCTTCATCACGAGCTAAACGCTGGATATCAAAGCCATTAAATAACTGACGAATTTCTTGTTCATTGACGCTAAATGGTGGGCCACTACGCTCTTCTTGAGGGTAATCTAAACTGATCAGTAATAGTCTACCTCCGGGATTCAATAAGCTTTTTAAGCGCTCAGCATAATGTACTCGCATCTCTTCTGGGAGGGCAATTAAGGCCGCGCGATCATAAATAATATCAACCGGAACCAATGGCGCGGTGAAAATATCCCCAGTATAAAGAGTCAGTTCATCAAATTGATAACTCTCATGCTGTGCAGAAAGTTGAGTCACTAATGGCGTATAAAAATGCTCAGCAAAAAATGCCCTTACCGCTATCGGACTCAGTTCGACACCTTGTACATTATCATGCCTAGCAGCTAGCCAGACTAAGTCTTCACTTTTTCCACACAAAGGAACAAAAACGTTATCACTGCGTTGTGGTAACGTCGCTGACCAATATTCCATGAGTAATGGATTAACGTCATCAAGATGAAAACCAAGCTGATTTGCCGCCCATTTGTTATGCCAAAATTCTGGATCTCTCATTTTTCTCTACCATTGTATTATTCAAAGACGACTAGCTGACTGATACGCTAAGTACGCAAAAGGCTGCATTATGCTGTTGTCATCAATAAGGCTCAACATCAAATGTGAAGGATATACATTTCTTTACATTCGAATGTGGAACTGTGGATCTAATCAAGTGTCTCAACACTGTGACCAAAACCATATTATTGAAATAGAGAAGATCGTTTAGGTTGAATTCGTTTCAGTCACCCCAACTTAAACCTTAGTGGCTTCTGTTTGTTGTTGGATTAGCGTTCTTTTAAGTCCTTCTTTTGACCTAAACAACGCAAGCTAAGGAGAATGAATGAGTCTATTGCTAAGAACAACGGCCCTCATGCTATTCATGTTAAGCCGAGCCCCTGCCTTCGCCGCAACCATTCCGGTCAATGTATCGTCTCAAACGCCTCAAGGAGAATATCAAAATGAAATCAATGCCCAACGTTTTAAGCATAGTTTAAGTGGTTTATACGGTATTCAAACCACACATCACTCGGTTATCCAACCGTATAGCAACTTTGATGAACTCTATCAAAAAGCAAGTGATGCTCAACTAGAGCTCGAAACGTTATGCACTAGCGCCGCAATGTTGACATCTGCTAAAGCGTTATTTTCTGGAACCAAATCTCGTTCAAGAGCGCTCGAAAAAATTGCATTAGAACTCAATGGCCAACCAGAACGAATTACCGATTTAGCACGCGCAACCATCATTGCTGACGATGTACCAAGTTTGGTGGAAGCTTATGAAGTGTTAGGACGCGAAGCAACGATCGTAAAAGTAAAAAATCGCTTTAAAACACCAGCGGCCTCTGGTTATCGTGACCTGAATGTCTTAGTCGAACTACCGAAAAGTAAAATCATTGCCGAGGTTCAATTGCACTTAAAAGCCATTGCTGAGGTAAAAAGCGGCCCTGAGCATCGTTTGTATGAACAAATACAACGTATTGAACGTCAAGCCAGCCGGGAGCAAAGACCTCTTAACGATTGGGAATTAGCCAAAATTCATCAAATTCGCCATCAATCTCTCAACCTATATCAACAAGCTTGGCAACCTTACATTACGACAAATATCCAAGCAGCTTAATTTAAATTTATTACCTCAATAATAAAGAACGCAGAGTCTCGCTGGCTCTGCGTTCTTTTGTTGATGTTTTGTCTATCAACGCGTTAGTTTTTGAGCAAACTAAACTGAGTTCAATAATTCTTATTATGATTAATCAAAATAAACCACTAACTCAACATTCTCACCTCGTGCTTGCGCATCCAAAGTGAAATAGACATGACCTGTTTTTTCTACTGGTATCGATAGATATTCATAACTATCTACGCTCGTAGAAGCCCATTGATGAGAGGCTCGACTTGCCCATTGGCCAAAGCTGGCAAAAAGATCAACATTACTGTTTGTGGATTGTGTTGGCGTCATCCACACCTGAACCGTACTCACTCCCTCTGGAACATAAATGGCGGCATAACGACGCTGATTAACCAGCAAAGTTTGACTCTGGTTTTCTTCTAGTCGAATTGGACGTAAGTCATCCTGCTCTTTGGGGGGCAAGCTGACCTGCTCGGTTTGAATTTTTGCTGAAAGTATTACATCAGAAAACGCTGCTCTTCCAGTAACACTAATGTAATAGCGACCAGCTTGTACATAACCATCAGCTTGTGGTTCTAAGTTAATGGTTTCATTACTACTGCCACTAATAAAGTCACTGAATTGATAGTCATAATAATGAGCAACTTGGTTATAACTCATGTATAAATCGGCGTCGCCTTGCCCTGTTATCGACACCTGAAAACTCAAACTGCGTTCAGGAACATCGATATAAAAAAGATGCTCTGTTAGGTAATCCCCTTGTAATGTAATAGGCTGGCCTGAAAATAATGCTACCGGTTGTGCTTGTTGCGGCTCCTCTGGAGTTGGCTCAATACTCGGTTGCTCGTCAACCGTTAACGTTTCTAACCAACGCGAAAACTCATGATCATATTGATTGCCGAGGTGTTTAACCGTTTCAGCCCACTGTTTATATTGCCCTTGCCGAGCTAAAACCAGTAAACGGTCAATTTCTTGTGGATGTTCTTCCAACATAAAGCGAACCGCAAGGTAACCCCAGCGATAAATACGGTTAGTATCATGAGAGTACGTCGTTGCCATTACATCGGATAAGCTCATTTTCCCTTGTTGAATAACACGAATAGCAGCATCATAACCCTGCTTATAATGCATGTACTCGGCAAAACCTTCTAACCACCAGACAATGTAGCCATGGGCCAGATTATCCCCAAACCCACCATATAAATTGAATCGACCATCCAAATAATGCACATACTCATGCTCAAGGTTAAGAATCGATAGCGCATCTTCACCGTTAGCATAACGGTAAGCGATAAATCGTGCCCGATTGTTCGGATCGGCTGGATTGCCCTCTAGGTACTGACCACCATTATCCGTGGTGTTATTAAATAAAAATGCGGAATAATCGACGTAACTTTGGTTATTCGCAAACACCACAACTTCTACTTTATCATTCAAATCGTCGGCAACAGGTAGACCACCGCTGTTTACCACTTGATGAAAATCTTGCTCTTTTGCATTAAGAACCGCACAGACTTCACGCTCTTGCTTTATAGTCAAATCTTGTGAGCGAATAATCGCAGGGCCATCACATTGGTGCCAATTAGGTAATATACGCGCTGCCAGATTGTCTTTTTGAGCTTCTATATTTATGTCAGCAATCGCATCTGGAGCAAAATGCTGGAGCATTTCTACCGCAGCTAACCATAACGTTTCATGTTCACTACCCAACGGGTAACGTTGTAACGTATCTAGCATCACTTGTTTCGCTTGTTGGCGAGTGGCTAACTGAGGAGAAGCTAATAACCGTCCTGTTTCTCGAACGGCATTAAATACTAAAAATTTCGCATCCGTGGTTAATGCCCATTGGTTATTTTGCGCAAATCGTTCTAGATTATCGATATGCTGTGGATTACGAGCTAAGTATTGATAAAACTCATCTCGTCCAATATGACCAGCCATAGCTCTAAATAAATTATTCAGTCCATCAACCCATTGAGTATTTTGGGCCGTGTCAGGGGTAAAATGGGCCAATAGCGCCATCATACTGTCCATCGTCAATGGCAATTGTTTAATGCTATCTGCCATCAGGCTCATGTTTTTAAAAGCATCGACTTGTTCTCGGCCTTGATTAACCACATGAGGAGAGCGTAGGAACTGATTGATCGCTTGTGCAATACGCTCGCTTAGTGCTTGAGAAAACGGCTGATGTTCGCCTTGGGCATAAAAGCGTACATAATAAGCCGCACGAATAAATTCGCTTAAATTTTTAATGACCTTCGCTTGCTCCGCCAGACCTTGATACTCATGGACTTTATCCATGAGTTCATCCTGAACCCTCGCGATACTCGGCTCACTGTATAAATCGTTGAGGCTATCTACTCCAGCGCTATACCATGAACTGTAACATGCGTGATCGGCATCGATTATACTAACTAATCTATCCTCTGCTTGAACTAATTCAGAAAAATAACAGCGATGATCAGCCAAACTCGCTGAAGAAAAAGCCAACAAACAGGCCAATACTAATGGGCGTTGACGATGTAGAGGAAAAGTAACCATATAACTCACTCCAAAGCGCCAGTGAGCTTTCCTAACAATTTGAATAACAATTAATGAGATACGCCATTCATATAGGGAAAGACTGTCGTCCATTAAGATGGCGGGCACATTATTAGCATCCAGTTGCTTAGGCAAACTTAAACTTAGGCGCTTTATTATTGATTGAACAGAGGCGTGGTTATACGTATAGCGGCAGAGATATGAAACTAGGTTAATTTAAAAATAAGAGACTGCTTCCAAAACAAAAGTTAAGAAAGGCTTTTCTATCAACAGGTTAAGTAAAAACAACGAGGCCATACGGAGAGTATGGCCTGATACGATGTGTTGTTATTTTTCTACTGGGATATTTTCGACCCGAGCTTTTAACTTTTGTCCGGGACGAAATGTAACGACACGTCGAGCTGAAATAGGAATATCTTCCCCCGTTTTAGGGTTTCGACCTGGTCTCTCACTTTTATCTCGCAGATCGAAATTGCCGAAACCAGAGAGTTTTACTTGTTCGCCATTCTCAAGTGCTTTACGAATTTCTTCAAAAAATACTTCTACCGTGTCCTTGGCATCCCGTTTACTAAAGCCTAGTTTTTCGAACAGGTTTTCAGCCAAATCGGCTTTTGTGAGCGCCATAAACTTTCCTCAAAGCTAGGTTAAACTTTGCTGTATTAAGCAGCATCAAAATCATTTTTGTTCAGCCAATCAAAGACATATCGGCTCTGTTGAAAAGTGTATGCCAAGCTTATGATTTTCGCCAACTTTTTTATTATGAAGGATATCGACTGGGAAGCCTTTAGAATGGTACGTTTTGCATACAGCAACAAGATTAAACTCTAATATTTTTTTAAATAAAAAATTTAAAGCTAAAAAAGTAATTATATATAACTAAAATCAGAATGTATGACTAAAAAAACAAACGTCATCTTTATTGATCTTGATCTTGAATTTTTGTAAATAATCTTAAAAATCATACTGTTGTTTTTATAATTCTAAAATTAAACCTAAAAAAAGCAGATCACGTTGATCTGCTTTTTGGTATTACTGCATGTATTGAACCAGGTTAATCTCGCAGCGTTGCAGAGTATTGGTTTGCCACTGCTTGAACAATATTGTTCACTGCAGCAGAAATATCCGCATCTTCTAGCGTTCGCTCAGACGATTGTAAGATAAGCGCAATAGCTAAGCTCTTCTTACCATCTTCAACGCCTTTACCAATATAAACATCAAACAGCTTAGCATCACGTAATAGCGAACCTCCAGCCGCTTGACAGGTTGCAACGACATCCCCGGAAGCAACACTTTGATCGACAACCAGAGCAATATCACGACGATTTGCAGGGAACTTGGACAGAGCCACCGCTTCTGGGATCACTTTGGTATTAATCGCTGACCATTCGATTTCAAATACGATAGTACGACCATTTAAACCAAATTTACGCTCAAGTTCTGGATGAACGGTACCAATCACGCCTATCTCTTTACCATCTAGTACAATGGCAGCAGCCTGACCAGGATGCAATGCCGGATGCTGCGTTGCAGTAAACTGATAAGCTCGGCCATTCGCAGTTAAATCGAGGATTGCTTCTACATCGCCTTTTAGATCAAAGAAATCAACGCTAGTCGTTTCCATGTTCCAATGTTCATCACTACGAGTACCAGCGATCACACCAGCCAGCATAGGTTCTTGACGCATACCATTTTCAGCAGCTTGATCGGGAATAAAACGCAAACCTTGCTCAAACAAGCGTACGCGGGGCTGTTGACGTTTCTGGTTGTGCACCACTGTATTCAGCAAGCCTTGGATTAAGCTAAGGCGCATTGCTGACATATCGGCAGAAATTGGGTTTGGTAAAATGAGGGGTTCTATATTCGGAACCACTAGTTTTTGCTGTTCTGGTTCAACAAAGCTATAAGTGATAGCTTCGTGATAACCACGATCCACTAACAAATCACGCACACGCTTGAGCGGTAAACGCGCTTCTTTGTGGACATTCATATTTAATGCTGCTTGAGGTGCTTGATTAGGGATATTGTTATAGCCATAAATACGCCCGACTTCTTCGACTAAATCTTGCTCGATCGCGATATCAAAACGCCAAGTTGGTGCAGTCGCCAGCCAACCTTGTGACGTAGTTTCTACTTGCATACCAAGACGTTGTAGAATTTCTACCACATCAGCATCGGCGATAGTATGGCCAAGTAAATTATCCAATGTCGTACGACGTAAAGCGACTTTATTAGCACTTGGAAGATGCTGATCAGATTGAGCCGTGATGACTGGTGCCGCTTGACCTCCACAAATATCAATCAGGAGTTGGGTCGCTCGCTCAAGAGCCGCTTGCTGTAACTCGTAATCCACACCACGCTCAAAACGCATTGACGAATCCGTATGTAAACCATACCGACGTGCACGTCCGCGAATATGATCTGGCGCGAAGAAAGCCGACTCTAATAACACATCTTGCGTGCTTGAACTTACCCCAGAATGCTCACCACCAAATACACCGGCAATCGCCAATGGTTTATTATGGTCAGCAATCAATAAAGTATCTGGATTAAGCGTTGCTTCAATGCCATCAAGGAGAATTAACTTTTCATCTTGCTCAGCAAGACGTACCACAATACCACCCTCAATCTTTGCCAGATCAAACGCGTGCATTGGCTGACCTTGCTCTAGCATGACATAGTTAGTGATATCGACAATCGGATCGATCGAACGAATACCGCAACGACGTAACTTTTCCTGCATCCATAATGGTGTCGCAGCGTTCACATTGACATTTTTGACAATTCGCCCGAGATAACGCGGACAAGCGGCAGGTGCTTGGATATCAATTGTTAGGGTATCGTTAATTGACGCCAAAACTGTCTCAACCGATGGCTCAGTAATATCCATACGGTTAAGTACACCCACTTCACGCGCCAATCCACGTAGGCTGAAACAATCAGCACGGTTAGCCGTAAGGTCTACATCGATGGTGACATCATTAAGGCCTAAAAACTCACGAAAATCACAACCAATAGGCGCATCTGGCGCTAATTCCATGATTCCGTCAGATTGAATGTCAATCCCTAATTCCGAGAATGAGCACAACATGCCGTGAGAAGGCTGGCCACGTAATTTGGCTTTCTTAATTTTGAAGTCACCTGGCAGTACAGCGCCAACGGTAGCAACCGCAACTTTCAAGCCTTGACGACAGTTAGCAGCGCCACAAACGATATCAAGTAATTCATCTTCGCCGACATCAACTTTAGTGATACGCAGTTTATCAGCGTCAGGATGTTGACCACATTCAACCACTTGACCAACTTTAACACCGTTAAACACGCCAGCAACAGGGAGAACGTCATCGACTTCTAACCCTGCCATAGTAATTTGATGGGTCAATTCGTCAGTGCTAACCGCAGGGTTTACCCACTCACGAAGCCAAGATTCGCTAAATTTCATAGTGATAAGCCTCTGGATTACTTGAATTGTTTAAGGAAACGCAGGTCGTTTTCGAAAAACGAACGTAGATCGTTCACGCCATAACGCAACATCGTTAAACGCTCTACTCCCATACCAAAGGCAAAACCTGAGTACTGCTCAGGGTCAATACCGACACTGCGCAATACATTTGGATGAACCATACCGCAACCCAGTACTTCTAACCATTTACCGTTCTTACCTTTCACATCCACTTCAGCGGAAGGCTCGGTAAAAGGAAAATAAGAAGGACGGAAACGCACTTCAACTTCTTCTTCAAAGAAGTTGCATAGAAAATCGTGCAAAATGCCTTTAAGCTGAGCAAAGTTAACCTTTTCATCGACCAACATGCCTTCGACTTGATGGAACATTGGCGTATGAGTTTGATCATAATCATTACGATACACACGACCCGGAGCAATAAAACGAAATGGTGGTTTACCATTCTCCATAGTACGTATCTGTACGCCAGAGGTGTGAGTACGCAACATCAAATCAGGATTAAAAAAGAAGGTATCGTGATCGGTACGCGCCGGATGATCAGCAGCAATATTTAACGCATCAAAGTTATGGAAGGCATCTTCAACTTCAGGGCCAGACTCAACGCTAAAGCCTAATTCACCAAAAAAGTTTTCGATGCGTTCAATCGTGCGGGTGACTGGGTGTAAACCACCATTATCGATACGACGACCCGGTAAAGTCACGTCAATCGTTTCAGCCGCTAACTTCGCTTCTAATTCAGCGCGTTGTAAAGCATCTTTACGCAGTGAAATCGCTTTTTGCACGGTTTCTTTGGCAACGTTGATCTCTTGACCTGCGGTACGACGCTCTTCTGGTGGTAATTTACCTAGGCTTTGCAGTTGAGCAGTTAGCTCACCCTTTTTGCCCAGATAATGAACACGCACTTCATCCAGTGCAACTAACGACTCCGCAGCATCAATAGCTGCTGTCGCGTTAGCAATAATCTGTTGTAGATGTTGCATTGTTTCCTCGTCTGCTGATGCGCAGTTTCCTTAAGGCACCCGTGAGGGAATTAAGGGATTCTTGGGTTTTTTAGTAAGCTGTACATAGTAACGAAAGCCGCTGTCAAAGCCAAATTGAAATCACATTTCCTTCATTCTTTGCCTGTTTATTCATCGCTAACTCATCAAGTTAGGAACTTGCAAAATAACTTTTAGTTATAGTGATTTTGTCATAAATTGATTTTGTTCAAATGACGCTGCCCGTTATGGTTAGAACCACAAAGATTATGACCAGAGGTTGATGATGCCATTAACAGTTTTACCCATTGAAGCAGAACACGACGCTGCAATTTGCCAAATTATTAAACAAGTCGGTGCTGAATTTGGTGCAGTCGGCGAAGGTTTTGGACCTGCTGATGAAGAAGTTTTAACTATGAGTAAGTACTACACTCAGGATAGGCATAGCCTATATCTTGTTGCTCTATTAGATAATGATATTGTTGGAGGGGGTGGAATAGCACCTTTTCAAGATAGTGGGAGTGTTTGCGAATTAAAAAAGTTGTTCTTACTAGCCAAAAGCCGGGGTTACGGCGGCGGAAGAATCATCGCCGAACGCTGTCTCGAATTTGCTAAATCTCAAGGGTTTCAGTACTGTTATCTTGATACCCTTTCTAGTATGTCTTCAGCCATTGCATTGTATGAACGATTGGGGTTTGAGCATCTATCAAAACCTCTTGAAGGTACTGAACATGGTGGTTGTGATGTTTGGATGATGAAAAAGCTATAATCAGGATACTATGCCTAACTATAAATTGCTGCCGACCCTGTATGCCCTATTAGAGACCAAAAATCTCACGGATGCGGCTAAAAAACTGAACGTTACTCAACCCGCTATCAGCAAAACGCTTAAACAACTGCGCGAAGAGTTTCAGGATCCGTTACTTATCAGGCAAGGACAGCAATTTATATTAACCAAACGGGGAGAATCATTACTGGCACTTCTCCCCTCCGTATTTACACAACTGGAACAACTTTATCAACCTGCCGATTGTGAAGTGCATAAAATTCAGCGGCCATTTAATCTCGCGCTCAATCATTTTATTTCACCAGATATTCTGCCCCAACTTTGCCGAGAGTTTCATCAACAAGCCCCCAGTGCTCGACTCAATACAACACTATGGCAAGATCGTGCACTCAGCGAGTTAGCGGAAAGCCAAGTAGATTTACTCGCCACATTATCTGTTATTGTTCCTGAAAATTTACATGGTAAAAAATTAGCCAGTGATCAGTATGTCGTCTGTCGTTGGTCACAGCGTATCGAGCAGAATACAACACTCACACTTGATGACTACTTTCGAGCAAAGCATATTTTAGTCAGTGGACTTCATACGGAAAGCTTACAAGTTGATACGTTATTTCAGCGCTATCGAAAAAAACGTCAGATCTTTGCCACGTTACCTTCAATTCGTCTTGCCATTGAAACCATGATTGGTACCGACTGCTTGGTTACGTTACCATTACATATCGCCGCTCAATATGCCCAAGTGTACCCAGTGACCCTTTTTCCTACGCCTTATGAGCTGCCTCAGCACGATTATTACTTACTTTGGCATGCAAAACACCATCACTCACTTGAACATCGCTGGTTTCGTGAATTCTGCTATCAGTTTTTTCAACAAGATATCAAAGACAAACAAGATATTGGCTACTCACTACTGGTCTCTTAGTCACTGCTTGTTTACCCCAGTATTGAATAAATTTTCTAGGCTATAGTTCAATCAATCGGACGTCCGCAAATCTGAATATGATACTGTTTATTAAAACGTAAGTTTTTCAACAGAAAATAGTTAAAATAAAAAAGCCCAGCCATTTCTGGCTGGGCTTTTTTATTTTGGAGCGACACACGAGGTTCGAACTCGTGACCTCAACCTTGGCAAGGTTGCGCTCTACCAACTGAGCTAGTGTCGCATTAAGTAAGTGATCTCATCACTATTTAAAAATGGTGCCCCGGGCCGGACTTGAACCGGCACGACTCGAAAGTCGAGGGATTTTAAATCCCTTGTGTCTACCAATTTCACCACCAGGGCACACTAATCTTTTAATTTAGCACCGCTTTTGCCATGCTAATATAATCTGGAGCGACACACGAGGTTCGAACTCGTGACCTCAACCTTGGCAAGGTTGCGCTCTACCAACTGAGCTAGTGTCGCAATGGAGGCGCGTCCCGGAGTCGAACCGAGGTTCACGGATTTGCAATCCGCTGCATGGCCACTCTGCCAACACGCCTTCGAAACTCAAACCGCTTGCTTCTTTATCGCGTTGCTCTTGAGTACGGGATGCATTCTACGGATTCGATGCGATCAGTCAATAGAATTTTTTTGCTTTTTGAATCGTTTGATTACTTTGCATTCAAAAATGGTTTTTTTGTTTATTTTTTTAGCAAAAAGTCTCTATTTATCCAGAACATAACAAGCAAAAATCTACTTTTACTAGATTTTTGATTAGCTGCTATCAATCCGTAATCGACGATAATTAATCAACAAGAAACACGTGATAAAAAATAATCGCAACCAAGCTCAGTAGACATCCAACTCGTCGGTGTTCAAAAATAGAAAAACGGGCCAATGCCCGCTTTTCTAGTGATGTTCTTCATTTAGCAAATCATTTTTCGCCGCTGCTAAGTATTGTGCCATAGACCAATACGTTAAAATAGTCGCGACATACAGAGCTATAAATCCTAACCAAACCATCCATTGGTCGTAGCGCCAGATCAAAATCCACAATGCAAACATTTGGCTGACGGTCTTTACTTTACCAATCCAAGAAACAGCCACACTAGCGCGCTTACCGATTTCAGCCATCCATTCTCTTAAGGCAGAAATAATAATTTCTCGGCCAATCATGGTCACCGCGGGGATGGTTATCCATATTGAATGATAATACTCGGTGATCAAAATCAGCGCAGTAGCGACAAGAACCTTATCAGCAACCGGATCAATAAACGCACCGAAACGCGACGTTTGGCCAAGTTTTCTCGCCAGCATGCCATCTAGCCAATCGGTAAAACCTGCAACAAAAAAGATCATGGCAGCCGCAAAGGGAGACCAACTATAAGGCAAATAAAAAACAACGATGAAGACAGGGATGAGAAAAAGTCGCAACAACGACAAGATGTTAGGAATATTTAAACGCATAATAGTAGGCTCTGATCAATGGCGCGTTAATGGTGCTGCATTTTGACTATGGTTTCAATGCTTGATAAATAATTTCTGCTAAAGAGTGACTAATACCCGGCACCTTGGCGATTTCTTCAACAGTCGCACGCTTAATTTCTTGCAAGCCTCCCATGTATTTCAATAAAGCTTGCCGACGTTTAGGCCCCACGCCTTCAATTCCTTCTAACGTACTGGTACGTCGAGTTTTACCTCGTTTAGCACGATGTCCGGTAATAGCGTGATTATGGCTTTCGTCGCGAATGTGTTGGATAAGGTGTAATGCAGGCGCATCACTAGGTAAATGAAACTCATCGCCCTCAGTGGTGATTAATGTTTCAAGGCCAGGTTTACGAGTAATCCCTTTTGCTATACCAATCAATTGTGGCCGCTTCGGCCAATCTTGCCAACATTGAGTAATGATCTGTAACGCGCGATTGAGCTGACCTTTACCACCATCAATAAATATCACATCCGGAATTTTATCCACATCCAATTGCTTTGCGTAACGACGCTCTAAAGCTTGGGCCATGGCTGCGTAATCATCACCGCCAGTAATTCCAGTGATATTAAAACGGCGATATTCTGCTTTGATTGGCCCCTCTTGATTAAATACCACACAAGAAGCAACCGTACTTTCTCCCATAGTATGAGAGATATCAAAACATTCCATACGAGCTATATTCTCTATACCTAATACACGCTGCAGCTCATTAATACGCTGCTGAATGGTCATCTTATGATTCAGCTTACTGGTCATCGCGCTCAAGGCATTGGTGTTTGATAACTTCAAGTATCGGCCACGAGTACCGGTCGGATTCACATGAAAATAAACGTTATGCCCAGCTAATTCACTCAATGCCTGCTGTAATGATTTAGTCTCTTTTAGTAATCCCTGATTAAGGATGATCCGACTGGGAACGACTCTGCTATCAGTATGATTGAGATAATATTGGCTTAAAAAGCTCTCGAATACTTCTTGCGATTCAGTATTGGCTGGAATTTTTGGAAAAAAACTACGACTCCCCAACACCTTACCTTGACGGATCATTAAAATATGGATACAAGCCAGCCCTTTTTCTTGCGAAAAACCAAGCACATCCAGATCATCTTGTGAATCTTCAGCCACAAACTGCTGTTCTTGGACACGGCGAATCGCTTGAATTTGGTCACGAAACTTTGCCGCATCTTCAAAACGTAATGCTTGACTAGCCGTCTCCATTTTTCGAACCAACACTTCCAAAACTTGCTTATCTTTTCCTTGCAAGAACAGCCGTACACAGTTCACTAACTCGGCATAATCTGCATCAGAAATAAGGCTACTCACACAAGGAGCCGCACAGCGGCCTATTTGATACATTAAGCAAGGGCGAACACGATTGCTGTACACGGTATCTTCACATTGCCGCACTGGAAATATTTTTTGAATCAGGTGTAACGTTTCTCGCACCGCACCAGAATCTGGATAAGGGCCAAAATACTCACCTTTGCGTTTTTTTGCACCGCGATGAGAAGAGAGACGAGGATGCTTGTGCGCACTAATAAAGATATAAGGATAAGATTTATCATCCCGCAGCAACACATTATATTTGGGCAAATACTGCTTGATGTAGTTATGTTCGAGGATCAACGCTTCGGTTTCAGTATGCGTTACCGTGACGTCAATTTTATTGATATGGCTGACTAAAGCGCGAGTCTTTTCACTATCAACTTTACTACGAAAATAGCTAGACAGTCGCTTTTTAAGATCTTTGGCTTTACCAACATAAATCACCTCAGCCTCAGTGTTATACATACGGTACACACCGGGCTGATGGGTGACATTTTTTAAAAAGGAAGCAGAATCGAAATCAGCCACTACAACTTCTCTGTATCGAGCATCCCATGTCGAATGGCTAAATGAGTTAACTCAACATCGCCATTGATATCTAGTTTAGCAAATAAACGATAACGATAACTATTGACTGTCTTAGGGCTAAGACTAAGTTGCTCAGAAATATCGGTTACTTTTTGGCCTTTAGTGATCATCATCATGATTTGTAACTCACGTTCTGATAGACCAGCAAACGGATTTTCAGAGGCAGGTGAAAATTGGCTTAGTGCCATTTGCTGAGCGATTTCAGGAGAAATATATCGCTGGCCACTATTCACAATACGAATAGCGTTCACCATTTCATCGGGCGCGGCACCTTTGGTCAAATAACCAGCAGCACCAGCTTGCATCACTTTGGTTGGGAACGGATTCTCAGTATGAATAGTGAGCACAATGATTTTTACGTCTGGATTAAAACGCAAAATCTTCTTAGTGGCTTCCAATCCACCAATACCGGGCATATTCATATCCATTAATACAATATCAGTGTGATTACTACGACACCACTTTACTGCATCTTCACCGCTATCCGCTTCCCCTACTACGTTCATTCCACGGACGTCTTCAATAATACGTCGTATCCCTGTGCGAACCAGCTCGTGATCATCTACAAGGAAAACACTTATCAAACTTGTATCTCCACACTTATCTATTCGCTCTGCATCTTATCGTGTTTAAAGATGCAGCATGGCCGCTTAGTCTAACCTAAATGGCTAGCTCGCTGCCAATGAATATGTGCCGAAAGCACACGTTTGGCAAGTATTTCTTTTACAAACTGTGCAGTTTAATAGGCAATTAGGCTCTCATTAAAACGTTTCTACTCAACACCATAAATCGCTAACATTAAATTTAGCAAACAATCAGTAGCAAGCATAACCAAATCCAATTAAGCAGAGCAATCATGGTGATGATTGAAGAATATATTCCCTTATTCCCACACGATATGAAGATGATGAAAAAACACTCCTTTATTTTACAAATAAGGTTAATACTGAACAAAGATCATACCAAATAACCGTTTTTTGAGAGTGCGTCGTAACTTTAGATTGAAAATGCAGTCAATTTCATATATTTATAAGTCCCGTCAATTAATTTCGAATATACACCGTTTATTATTTGCTCACTGAGTCATTACTCTTTGTCCCGATTGAAACGGATACCGCTATTTGGAATAGGTTGATATTAAAACGATAATCTTAAGGATATAAAACATGAAAAAACTATTCGCAGTGGCCGCTCTTGTAGCACTCCCTTTTTCTAACGCAGTCATGGCAGACTCTGATATTGGTTGTGGTGTCGGCACCATGATCTTTGATGGTAAGGAAGGTAAAGTGTTTAAAGTACTGGGGGCAACCACTAACGGTACTTCTGGTAACCAAACCTTCGGTATCACTTTTGGTACATTAGGTTGTGATGGTACTGGCACAATCAATTCTGCCCAAAAGCTTGCGCTATTTATCGATGGTAACCTTGATAACCTTGCACGTGATATCGCACGTGGTGAAGGCGAAACACTGGCAACGCTTTCTGAAGTTTGGGGAATTCAAGCTTCTGATAAAGCAGCATTTAATCAACTAGCAAAAGAAAATTTTGCCAACGTTTTCCAATCTGAAAACGTGACTTCACAAGAAGTCTTTACTAATCTAAATGCTTTAGTTGCTCAAGATCAAACCCTTGCTGCTTATACTATCTAATCGCTTATTCCTGACCAAAGCGAAAACCTAATCTAATGGTAGAGTTTTCGGTTGATGAATAAGCTACCTCTAGAGTGCCCGATAAGGGCACTCTTTATTTATTTTCGCCCCCAACGAACACGATAAGTATGAGACTTTCTGCTAGACATTGTTGCCATTGGCGCTCCTTAGGGTTTTTCTTACTCAGTATGGCATTAACTCGCCCCGTACTAGCCAGTTCCGAACTGAATACGATGGAGCTCGCGATACACCCCTATTGGCTAAAATTAGGTCACTATCTGCCGCGATGGGGAGGATATCGCAGTACCATCGATTCAACACCGTTTTTCCTTGCACCTAATGGTAAAACCAATCCACAGGCCGAATTGCAAGCTACACTCGATAAACTTTATCATTCTGACCCTGCCATAGCAGAGCAAGCACGTTGCAGTTATCCCGCACGTTTTACATGGATAGAATCCCAATTAGGCCGCAAAGCTCAGCTTAATTGCCCCGAGTTAGATAATTGGCGCAGCGTACTCGATCCTGCAGGAATGACCTTGGTTTTTCCTACCGCGTTTATGAATAATCCCTCTTCGATGTTTGGTCATACCCTGCTACGAATTGATGCGAAAGATCAAACTCGTCATCAAGAGCTGGTCGCGTTTGCAATTAATTTTGCCGCCGAACCCGAAGGCAATGACAACCCTGCATTATATGCGATGAAAGGTTTGTTTGGTTTTTATCCGGGCAGATTCACTGTAATGCCTTATTATCGTAAAGTGCGTGAATACAATGACATTGAGTCACGAGATATTTGGGAATATCCTCTAAATTTAACGGCGCAAGAGGTCGAGCGAGTGCTACTGCATTTATGGGAAATGCAACTCGCCGAGTTTGATTACTATTTCTTGGATGAAAACTGCTCTTACCAACTGCTCGCTTTGTTGGAATTGGCTCGTGATGATCTTTTTCTGGTTGAGGACTTTCCCTTTCAAGCGATTCCATCGGATACTGTCAACGCCTTAGCTAAACGAGGCTTGATTGATACCCCTCGTTATCGAGAATCATTCGGTACACGTTTAATTCATCAATCACAACAAGTCTCTCCAGAGCTTTTTCAAGCAGCAAAACTGGCGACCCAAGGTCAATTCCCTGATCCTAACCAATTTAACGCGCAAGAATTAGCCACCATTTATGAATTTGCCTATGAGTGGCTTAATTTTCAATTGTATGATCAAGGCTTGGAACGCGATCCAACAGCTCAGCGACTAACCAAATTGTTACGACTGCGTAGCCAAATCAACGCCCCATCACCTTTTGAGCCTGTACCGATACCGGCTTTTTCTCCTGAACAAGGGCATGGTTCGGCGCGATTCGGGGTTGGTGGGCAATATTGGCACCATACTCCATCGGCATTAAACCTTGAATGGCGCGCCGCTTATCACGACTTATTAGATGCTCAACAAGGCTTTATTCCTGGCGCGCAAATTAGCTTTTTGGATCTGCAATTAAGCCAAGACCAAAATAGCACCACTCGTTTAGAAAAGTTGTATCTGCTTGATGCCATGACGGTAGCGCCAAATCACAATCTATTCTCTAGTGCATCATGGAATATGCGAATTGGCTTTGACCGTCAGCCGAGTCAACAACAACGTCAAGGACGATGGTTTTTGCAAGGTGGTTATGGACAAGCGTGGGGCGATCCTAACCGTCTGCATGGCTATGGATTAGCATCATTGGCATTCAATCATGGTTCACTGACCGATTATCGTTTCACTACTGGTGCGGGGATTGAGGCTGGCCTACTCTGGCAAGCGGCAGATAAGCACCGTTTAGGGCTACAAGGACAATACTTAGCTTTATTTAACAGTAATGCTGATCATCATAGCCAGCTTAATGTGACTTGGAACTGGAGTCTTGCTCGCCATTGGGCACTGCGCAGTGAAGTTCGCTATCAGCATTGGCAACAAGAAGAAATCAGCGCAAAAATCACCGGTTATTTTTATTACTAAGAGCGAAATGTAACTTGCAATATACCCAAACCAATTGGAGTTGCAGGTAGGCGGTAAGTGAGTGACCAATGTGTCTGGAACCAATTTGAACAGCCGTAGGCTGGCCTTTGATGAGAGCCACGGATGACTCTCATCATCCCCATGAACATAGGCCAACATCAACGCCTCCTGACGCTGATAGCAGAAGATGATATTATCTTCTGCTATTTTTTTGTGATAACCCAAAACTACGTGACGTTGACAATACACCTGCAACTTCACGTTGGAAGAGGGTATCTCAATGCTTCAATTAATAAGGTTGACCGTGACTCTCGAATCAGGTTTTGTTCTCACTCGTCAAGCAAGAGATATCAATGGCAAAAGTCATATTGAGCTGTGGCTGGCAACCCATCAGGGCCCGACACAATTGATTATCGAAGGTGAACAAGCAGTCTTCTTTATCGAGCTATCACAGATCCAAGCCTGTCAAGCCATCGCGACTCAGCAACAGATAACGGTAGATATTCGCCCTCTGCAACTTAAAGACTTTAACCAGCAGCCACTGGCAGGCTGTTATTTTGCTAGCCATCATCAGGCATCTCAACTGGCCCAAGCGCTCCAGCATGCTGATATCATGACGTTAGAAGCCGATATTAAATTGGCTGATCGCTATTTGATGGAGCGATTTATTCAAGGTAGCCTTGAGTTTACGGGCGCGATAACTCATTACGACAACTATCGCCAAGTTCGGCAAGCGAAATGCCGACAAACCGACTACTTACCACAACTGCACGTGGTTTCATTAGATATTGAATGCTCCGAAAAAGGCCTGCTCTACTCCATCGGTTTGCATAGCCCCATCGACAGCCGCGTGATCATGGTCGGCCAACCACAACCTGCTGAAACCACCATTCAATGGGTTGCCGATGAATATCACTTACTGAGTGCTTTAGTCGATTGGTTTCAACGTTACGACCCAGATGTGATCATTGGCTGGAATGTTTATCTGAACCTGCATATTTAACGATCTTTTATTGACCAATTCTTAACCACCTGCTTAAGTCAACATAACACTACATCGTATAAATGAATGCAGAGATTATGTGGAAAAAGATCAAAGTCACGGGGATTCGAAGTGCAATTGGTATTATCGATACCTATTTTGTAGTTCGTGATGACATACCATTTGGAACTGAAGAACACTTCCACGTTCCTGCCTCCCTATATCTTCTTCTAGGATCAGCAAATGGTGTGAAGTTAAGCACACAAAAAGATCGCGCGAGTGACTTAGTTCTCTTTTTTAATACCCTTGAATTCCCCAATGATCCACGGCAATTTCCTTTAGATTGGAAGCTGTTAACTGGTAATGACCAAGCAGGCTATTTAGGTTACCTAAGAACTGAACGAGAGAATAGCGAATCAACTATTCTAAGGGCAATTTCGTCAATACGTCCATTTTATCTATTCGCTCGTGACACGTTACCGATCCTAGATTCACACACAGCATACTCTTTCCCATATCTTAAATACCGATCCCGTAAAAGTATAATTTCAAACACTCTCACCCCAAGAAGGATCAAGTCACAATATATAGATCGGCTACTTTTCGAGGTCATTGAGGCAAATATAACTGGAAAAAGTAAATTCACTCGAATTCGGAATCTCATTGGAATACGCCTAGGGAGAAACAGTGGTTTAAGAGCGCATGAAGTCACGCTAGCAGGAAATTTTAGCACTGGTGAGTTGCGTACTAATATTGCTGAGATGCGTGCTCGTGGTGAATCTTCAATAGAGATCGATATTATCTCTGAAAAAGGAAATAAAGAGCGACCAATCGTTATCAAGAAAAACGACGTAGCATTAATTGAGCGCTTTCTAAATGGTCCTCGTCGAAAGCTGCCTGAGGGAGAGCTCTTATGCCGTTCGGATGGACTCCCTTTTTCTAGCGACAGCACTCCTGCGACAAAATGGTTCAAAGACACACTAAAAAAAGCAATGCCAACATTACTATCCAAATATTACGATTTCTGCTCAAATTCTGACCGAAAGTTCATAATTGCTAAGAAATCGCTCAGGGAGTTGAGCTTCCATTCTGGAAGACATAGCTATGCAACTGATCTTGTAAGTGAAGCCTATGAGGCAGGAACCGACCCGAATGAACTTCTTTTGATTCGCCTTGGGCATGTTAACAAATCAACTTTATCGGTCTATATAACCGTCGAAGCCATTCTGGTAGGTAGAGAGACTAACAAATCAGAGCTCGATATATCAACACAGGATAAGTAATGAAAGATAAAAACAAAAATTGGTTGTCTGACTATGCTCCTGCTGAAATAGCCCCATTAAATAGCGATCCAACGACGGCACGGATCTCTATTCTTAGTTCGCATAGCCGCATAGAAGATAAAGTAACAAGAGTTGAAAATCTGACAATTCCTCCGAAGCTTATTAACGATCCTTTATGTTTAGCGTTAATTTCCTATTGTAAATCTGAAGACTTTTTAAGCCAATCACCAAATACACGTAAAAATAAATATGATCATTTCAGTAATTTATTTCTTTTTCTTGATAAGCACTATGGTGAGCAGCGTATGTCTGATGTGACAGGCATTCATCCAGACTATATCAGCTACAGAAAAAAAAAGGGACAAAATATAAGTTCTTGTATTTCTACAATTAACGTAGCACTTAAGTGGTACATAGAACAAAAAAATAATGATCCAGAGCATATAGCAAGAGTTAAAGCTACACAAACTAGAATACCCAAAATTTCACGCAACCCTAGTAAGCCAAGACCTGCACTGTCTGACCTCATTGAGTCAATAGAATATGATGATGTAATATTAATTAAATCACTCAGAGATTTTTCTGTTGTCATGCTAAAAGTAATGAGCGAACAGAGGGATTATTTACTATCATTCCCAGAAATAATTGAAGCTAAATCATCACTGCCTAAATTAAGTAAAGACGTACGAGAATTAATTGAACGAGGAGTTAATAGCTCATATAAAGTATCATTTGACTTAACACAAAAGTATATTAAGCCAATATGGGATGCAATATCATCATCAAATGACGGTTTACTGATAGAACGTATGCTATTAAATTGTAGTTACACTCGCTCATACATACAAAACCGTGAAGACCCCATAACTCAGGAAGAGCAGAAAGAATTTCTAGAGCAACATTTAAATAGTGATGGTTCACTGAGGTCTAATAGTAGTGACTATTTTTACAAAGTAGCGAAAAAGAGGAACATTGTAAGCGCCGCGAAGCTTTCTAACCTTTCTTATGAATCATTATCCCAACCTACGAAAGTAGAAGAAGTATTAATATCCTTACTCCTAGCAAGTGAACGAATACAACCGTCGGGGCAGTTTGAACTATCCATAGACAATTATTACATCACAGGTGACAGTGGTTCGTGGGATTTTAGCAAAAAACGCTCTATTGCAAAGGAGCATCCTTCAAGGCTCTATACTATAAATTCTTTAGTCCATCATACCTACTTAAAATACATTCAGTTTTGTAGCTCAATAGATTCTCAGAAATTTTCGGTTGGGAGGTCGTTGCAATCAACTCAGGCAAGGTTAACTTTTCGTTGTGGTACTGAGTATGACCCTTATCTTTCTGTAGCTCTCAAAGGTTCTTATTTAAGAAATTGGCTATTTAGAACACATCCCACAACTAAACCATTCATTGATCTTTTAACCAAAATCTGCGAACACAACGATCCTTTATACAATAGCTACGGCAAACATAAAAGAGGAATGAAAAGTATCTCTCTTTCATATGTAGCGCAATCTGTAGCAATTAATTCTAGAAAACGAAATATACGCACAAAACAAAGCGCATATGAGAGATATGGGCAAAGTACTGTAGAGGCGGCACTTGATGCACACACACCAGAGATCAAAAAAAATATCTATATCAACAGAAGTGAAACCATAACAAGAATTAACGAGCGAAAATGGTTTTCTGAGATTGTCAGTGAGGAAATGGTTGCGGATGCGCTTAATATAAAGGCAGTTCTTTCAAACTCAGATACAAATGTAATGTCATTGTCAGAAGCTCGAAAAGTTTTAGGTTTTAAGGGGATCAAGCCTGATTCTGATGAAATCTCTAAGCTAGGCGACTTTATTGATGAATGTGCAGAGGCGAACTACAAGACAGGATATTTTGCTGATGTAACCTTAGAATCAAAAAAAATAGTAGTGGAAATTCCTATTACAGCTGCTCTCATGCTTTCTTATCAATCCGAGTTAGAGAAAGAGTTCAAAAAGGATACATACGTTTCGAATCGTAGAAAAGCCTACATGCTATCTCGTTACCTGTATGTCGATGAAATACTCAACGAATTTGAGCCATTGGTTATTGAACAAGGTAAGAAATTGTTGGAACAATTTGCAATTCCCTCACCACCTATATTTGTGGAGAATTTATGATTTTTGATCAACATAGTAAAACAAATCAATTTGATCTCAACGCCTCTACAAATCAATATCGAAACAGTTTTGGAGATCCTCTCTGGTGCCTAGAGGATGAAGATGGAAAAATAAAGGTAGTTGATTTTCTGGAGTGGAAATGTAGCGATGATAAAATTGTTTGGGCACAGTCATTTATCCTCAAACGTGCTGATGGTTACGTTAATGCACAACAAAAAATAGTAATTAGTGATTTGGGAACTTGGAATCCTATAATTAACAAATTACGGGGGTTTTGTGAGTATTGGGAATCTAATAACCCCACCATACCCTTATCTAGATGGACCCAAAAAGATATTATTAAATTTATTAAGGAGGTGATGACATATAGAGATGAGGACGGTAATCAGTGCGTCAAACATCATGGTCAGGAAGAGGGTTATAGGCATATCTTGTACCGTTCATATCAATATTTCACTAGTTCAGCAATCATAGACGGCCTAAGGGTAGTTGTTACTCGACAATTTACGGGTGCTATTCTTGAACCATACCTAAAGCAATCTGGTACGACTTTAGCTACGTGGCTGAAAGGCGGAACTTTTGGAACTATCCCTATCGAAAATGGAATGGTCGTATTGGCTCATGCGTTAAACTTACTAAAGTCGAAACGAGCTAATGCCGCAAGAGCATTCTACAACTTCATGAGGGAAAACCAACCTACAAATCCAACTACGATATTATCTTTAAGGGAAAATCTATTCCCAGAAAACAGAAATTGTCCTCGATCTGGAACATCAAGAGGGCCACGCAAGAAAAATATAAGAAAGCTTAAAGATCTCTTAGAAGAAAAACTCGATGGAGAATCGCCAGACCTATTTACAGAGGGGAATCTGGGTGATTTTGTGGTTCAACTCTACAATGCAGCAAGTTACATATTATTAGTCTTGAGCGGCTTCCGTCTAAGTGAGTGGGTTACCTTTAAGGCGAATGATTTTCAAAAACTGCCTGATGGTACTTGGGAATTTTGCAATGAAATACACAAGACGAACCATTCGATAAAATCACCAAGATATCTTCATAGCATGGCAGTGCTTGCCGTTGACACCCTCATCGAGTGCTCCTATGTTGATAAAGTCTCAGAGAACGCACCTGTATTTATCAGAACTTTCAGGACCCACAGCTTTGTTAGTAAGAACAAAAGAATGCCAAAACTTTCCGAGATATTAGACAAGAAAATTTGGGGAGAACATCCAGATATTACCATTCGATCCGGATTTGATAAGTTTTATAGTGAAACTATCAAGCAACACCCCGAACTGGCCAAAATCCACAATACAACCACGCCCCACCAAGCAAGACACCTTTGGGCAGAATATACCATTCGTCGATTTGATGGTGCAGTCATAGATTTAATTACTGAGCACTTCAGACATCGATATTCCGACAATTTCATTAGATCTTATTACGAAGACGCACTTCGTGAACGTGAACGTGATGATATAGAACTCGCTTATATCGAAGATATTTTACGTCGAATTGGTAGCCGTGATGAATCCTTATCAGGCTTTTATGGTCCTGCGGCAAAACGTGCTCGAAATGAATTAAGAAAAGCTCTTCTTATTTCAACCGACGATTTTGACTTTGTGCTAGCAAGCTTAACTGAGAGTATCATAATTACCGTTGATGAGTGGGGATACTGCTTACTTAGGAAAGGTGAAGAGAGTCTGGCAAAATGTTGGAATAAAGACCTAGGCATAATAATGGTTGAAGAATCTCGTTCTTTTGAAATATGCGGTAGCTGCCCACATAGCTGTAACACCAAATTACAGAGAAATGGGATAGAACGCTCTCTAATCGCCCACGAGGAATTTATCAAGGCTTTGCCTGCAGAGCTATCTCGTCTAGCAGACTCAAGCAGAAAACATATTAGAACAGGCGAGATTCGATTAAAGGCGATGGATGATGAGTAGACTTTTAAGGTATGAAAAAAAGAGCAGTTCCTCCCTACATGAACCTGATTGGCTTGCCTCTGCAACTCCACTTCAAAAAATGCTTTATTTAGAAGCAAAAAAACAATTCGATGCCAAAAAAGCCGCAATCGAATCAGGACAAACTTCTGAAGGAAAAGATCGCAAGATAGTTGCTTCGGAAGTTGCATCTGCAGCTAAGTGCGACAAAAGTAATATCAGCAAGCGGAAGAATCCAGATCTTCATAAGTGGATCACAGACCACACCGAGCAATTAATCGCTTTAGCTCAGGTAAAGCGTCAATCTACCGTATCCCGCCGGAAAACAGCAGAGGAGGTTCGGAAGGAAAACCAGTTGATTAAGAACCAAATTAAGACTGATAGAAATCACGATTACGTTGCGATTGCTGAAGCCTTACTTGGTTGCACTCTAATTGAATCTCACAAAAATCTATCTGATGAACTGGCTGAGTTACGACACGAAAACCAAACTCTACAAAATCAAGTTGCTGAATTGCGCGAAACAAATAGACAGTTAATAAAATCCATTAACATCTCAAGTAAGAAACATGGCATATAATATATGTTACGCAAAAAGCATCAGAAAATAGAACTAAAAGAATTGTTTTACTTGTACTAATTCAGACCTGATCTGACAGTTACCCATTTTTCGACTTGGTGCCTGTCAGATTATATCTGGGCTAGATTCTTTTCAGCCCAGATTGATTTCCCATCCTCTAATGTCTCTATTGGCGTTCTGCCACAGCACATTTTTCCTTGATGGGTACGATGATTGTTGTAGTAGTCCATCCATTCGTCCAGATCTTTCTGTAACTCTTCTATTGAACCATACAGTTTCTTTCTGAATGTCACTTGGTAGAACTCATTTAATATGGTCTTGTGGAAGCGCTCGAAGATACCATTTGTCTGTGGCGACATCGCTTTCGTTTTCGTGTGGTCGATATCATTGATGGCAAGATAGAGTTGGTAATCGTGCTGTTCAACACGGCCACAGTATTCAGTACCTCGGTCAGTCACGATCCTGAGCATAGGCAGCTCATGTGCTTCGAAGAACGGGAGCACCTTTGTCATTCAACATATCAGCAGCCGTGATGGGTGTTTTTGTCGTGTAGAGCTTAGCGAAGGCGATTTTGCTGTAGGTATCAACGAACGTCTTCTAATAGATGCGTCCAACACCTTTAAGGTTGCCAATATAAAACGTGTCTTGAGACCCGAGATAGCCTGGGTGCGCTGTTTCAATCTCACCACAAGCCTCGTCATCATGTTTCTTGCGCTCAAAGGCTGCAACTTGCTCGTCCGTTAGAATGATACCGTTCTCAGCGACCTGTTTTTCTAAGGCAATAAGGCGCTTTTTGAAGTTTTCTAAGTCATTACGAAGCCAGATTGAGCGAACGCCACTTGGAGAGATAAAGACACCGAGTTTACGTAGCTCGTTGCTTGTTCTCACTTGCCCGTGAGCAGGGAAATCGATGGCGTATTTGATAACGGCCTGTTCAGTTTCACTATCGACTCGGTTCTTCATGTTTGGTGTTCTGCGGCTCCGATTAATCAGAGCATCGATACCACCAGTTTCAACCAACTCCTGATAACGATAGAAGGTGTCTCTTGAAACGCCCATAACCTTACAAGCTCTAGAGACATTGCCAAGTTCTTCTGCAAGATTGAGAAGGCCAGCTTTGTGTTTAATGATTGGATTGCTAGTATGAAGCATGAGAGTTACCTCTTATTGTTTTTGATTACGGTTTAAGCACCTTTAATCAAAGTGGGTAACTCTCTTCTTTTCAAATTGAAGTGTCAGATCTAGTCTGAACTAATACATTTGACTTAAAACAGCCCTAATTGGGGTCCGCTTAGTTGCTTAAAGTCGTACCCTACGAAAGGTAAGATTGCTTCTGCAACCGGCTTTATCTGTTTTTCGATGTAGTGCTGATAGTCAATCGCACTTTCCAAATACTCTTTAGGCTCTGGGCCACTGACTGTTATTAAATACTCAATATACCCACGGTTTTGGTACTGCAACGGTCGTCCTAGGCGGGCGTTTTTCTCATCAGCTATACGCGCAGCTCGAACCTGTGGGGGAATATTCTTCTCGTATTCGTGGAGTCGTCGGTGCAATCGCTTTCGATAAATCAACATATTATCAAACTCACCAGCTTCGATTTGTTCAACCGTATTTTTCACGTAATCAGATGGGTCTTGGTCATGAAATACCATCATATAAAGTCTTTGCTGAAATTCTTGAGCCAGTTGTGTCCAGTCAGACCGTGCACTCTCAAGACCTTTGAATACAATTTTCTCATCGTTGTCTTTACTCACCAGACCTGCATAGCGTTTCTTCGAACCAGTTTCTGATCCACGAATGGTTGGCATCAAAAACTTGCGGTAGTGGGTTTCATATTCTAGATCCAAGAAAGAGTCGATCCCGAAACGTTGTTTTAGCTCTTGTTTCCACCAAGCATTTATGTACTTCACAAGTTTCTTGCCAATCTCATCAGCTTGTTGCTCTGAATAAGCACTATTAAGCGCAACAAAAGTCGAGTCTGTATCACCATAGATAACTTGATAACCTTGCTCCTCTACCAATTGTTTGGTGGTTTTCATGATTTCATGTCCACGCATTGTGATACTAGAAGCCAGACGTGTATCGAAGAAACGACACCCGGAAGAACCCAGCACACCATAAAACGAGTTCATAATGATTTTTAAGGCTTGAGAAAAGGCAAGATCATTGTTTTTTTTTGCTAGATCGCGCGCTTGCCAAATATCTTGAACCATCTTGGGTAGGACGTGTTTTTCTCGATGGAATTGTCCACCACGGAACCCTTCAATTGCTCTATCCAGCGTATTACCCGTTGGCAATCGTAGTCCTTCTATAAGCCCAAGAGGATCTATAAGATATGAGCGAATGATCGCCGGATAAAGGCTCTTGTAGTCAAGAACAAGGACCGAATCATAGAGGCCTGGGAGTGAGTCCATCACATAGCCACCAGGGGAAGCTATCCAGTCTTCAGAGTGCATGTTGGGTGCGACATAACCAGCACGATGCAGTTGGGGCAGGTAAAGGTTAGTGAAGGCCGCAACCGAACCACCTACGCGATCTAGCTCAAGCCCGGTTAGGCATGAGCGTTCAATGGCAAAATCTAATAGATGGGTTTTATCGAAGATTCGATTAACCAAAACGCAGTCTTGCAAGTTATATCTAGCCAAAGAGGGCTTATCCGATCGGAACATCTGATTGATCTCTTCCATTCGGTCATGGACGCTGTGAATGATTTTACCTTCACCTAACAACTCTTGTGATACGGACTCAAGCGACCAAGAGCGGAAATGGTAAGTCGCTGTCTTGAGCATATCAATGCCATCAATCACTACTCGCCCTGGAATCGAAATAAAACCTTGCTGGTTATTACCTGAGCGAAAGAATGCACTGCGACTATTACGACCGATGGCGAGTGGGACTTTATTCAACTGAGCGCGCTTATTCAATAAGCGAAAATCGAAATCGATAATATTCCATCCTACGATGACATCAGGATCGAATTGTTGAAACCACTGATTGAGAGTTAGTAGGAGGGCTTTTTCATCGGAGACCCATTGGATCGGTGTTTCCGCTGGCTCTGGTTGGCCAATCAGAATCACTCGGCTATCTCGCTCGCAATCAAGACCAATAGAATATAGCGCTCCTTTTTCCGAGCATTCAATATCGAGTGATACCACACACAAACTTGGCTTGAACTGGCTAGGACGACACTTGGCCTTCGTTATATAGAAATGATTACGACGTGCGAGTTGATGACCAGTAAACTCGATACTGCCTTTAATGAATCGCTCCATCAAATAACGGTCAGCGAGACGAATATCGCTTTCATAAGCGACAACGTCATTTTGTTTTAGTAGAGTTATTGCCGTATTAGCATCTTCAATAGTAACAAAGTAGCAAGCTACTACATTGTAATTCCGGAACGTCTTGAGTGGTAGAGATTTGAGTTCAAATTTAAGCCCTCGGCTAATGAGCAATGCTCTAGCATTCTTGGCATTGCTGACATCAATGAAAAAAGTTGGTCGCTCACCCTCAATATCCAGCAGTACAGGCCCTTGAGGGGTTGATACCCAAAGTTCGATAACGGTTTTGTTACCTCTGTCTCTTGCTTGTCGGGTTAAAACAAACCCCTGATTGATGTTCAATCGACTTCCTAAATTTTTGTGCTACAAACCACTATCTTAATGATGGTATCAAAAATCGTTGATAGAAAGATATATTGTTTAGAGACAAAGAGGATATGCTGACGCTGCAAATATACAAACTAATTTCAGCCTCATTAAATGACTTAGAACGAAAACTCATTCACACTTTGTTCGTTCGGGTAAATATTTCCATTGTATGTCAGGAGTTAATATGTTCTATGTCGGTGTTTGTCACTATTACGCAACTGGTGAAGGAGTCAAAATTTATGTCGCTAGCGGTAGTGAAGAATCAATCCGTAAAGCTATTCCAGAATACTTTCACCAAAGGCTCACTCTTTTAACCCCATCTGAATGGCTAAAAGCTTCAATTGGAGAGAGTAAATACCACCAATCGGATGTAAAAGTTCTTAAGACCTATTTACCAGTATTATGGAAACAAATTGAGGAAAGAGCCTTAGGAAGAGGATGCCAACTTAATTTTTTTATGGAGTACCATTTTAACTATGCCTAACTATCTATGCTTTTTTTATATCCGAAAACTATCGCTAATACAGGGGTCGATTAAGGCTCCTTTTGTCAGTGTGACTCCACCTGACACGAATCGCTCCCTAAACGTGTTTAGATAATCGTGAAGCCTATCAATTAACTACCGAGGAATTCATCTTTCTAGTAAAAAGCATATAAAATATGAATGAGTTAGTAAATAAACCTTTATTAAGAATGGATTGTAGGTATTGTAAGTTTTTATACATATAAAAAATCAACATATAAAAGACGACATTTATATTGGCTTCCTCTTTAGATATGAACCGTATCGTTGGTACTGATAGTTTGGGTAAATCGTATAACCAGCAACATACTTATGAGCTGATAGCTTTAATTGAACAGATGAGTTAACCAAGAAGTTAACTCAGTTTGGACAAAAATCCGTTTCAGAAAATATAACATTAGCGATTCTTGAATAACGAAATGTATGGAAAATCGCTTCCTGAGTCATTATTGTGATTGATAAAGCACAGCAAGCCCCCGATTATATTAATAATCGAACCACAACATTATCTTGGCTATGCAAATCAAACGAGACTTTGACTACTACCACAACCTACACAATGTCATTACTCACGCCTTACTTCACTTGTTATGTAAAGTGTCAGCATCTCCCCGCTTTGTGCCAGTCGCAACGCGCAATGAAATCTTGATAAAATACCTCAAGCCTAAGCTCAACGATAAGTCTTTAACAAATATTAAAAAAGACATCAAACTGATGCTCAGCGTTGCGAGAAAAAAAGGCGGGAACCTAGAAATGAAACTGCATAAACTCAGCACTGAATCGAATCAAACGAAACTCGTCGGGGCTGAAAAGCTCTATAACCTACTCGTCCACCTTCATGATGAAGAAGGTATTGAGTCTCGGCTGTTTGAAGAAGGTAGCGAAGCGGAGCCTGGCATTCTTTACATGTTAGAAGAGCAAGTCGAACACAGTTTTGACCAAGAACATAACCAAGTGACACCGTTATCGATGCTTATCCAGCTAGAGCGTGCACCAGAGCTCATAAATTCGATTAACGCTCACGGTCTGTTCCTTGCCGAAATGAAAGAGTGGAACGCAGAGTTACATCAAGCCCATATTTTAGTGCACCCTACTTAAAACATGACGGCGACGATAACTGTCATATGACACTTCACCAGAAGGTGATACGAGAGTTAATAGAGCGCATCAAAATACGATGGCCGTGGTTTTCTTGCTGGTTTTGGATAAAAACGCGTCAGTGGTTTTTCTAATTTAGTAAATTATCGGTAACTGTAGTTATCACAAGCGTGCTGTATCAAGTTCTTCCCTTAAACTTAGGTCACCAGTTGTATCCAATCTTTGAGTCATTAAAACGAAATTCTATCTTCAAAAATACACGCCACTACTCCTTGAGATAAATTGAATTATCTAAGGTCAAATAGAAGTACCAGAGGGGGAGTTTGACAAACCCAAGGGAGCAAGTCGCAGCATGCGCTTACCATTTTTCTTGCCATGCACATACATTGTGACCTTATGTCAAAATCTAATGTGCATATCTTATCTTTTCAGGTAATTAAAGATACAATATGAGCACTGCACCATAGACAATAAAAGGCATAACATGGCTCACACGGCATATCTCTCTGTTATCGGTAAAAAACAAGGTTGTATATCCCTTGGTTGCAACACGAAAGACTCTATAGGAAATAAGGCTCAAGTATCGCATTCAAATGAAATCACCGTTCTGGCGTGTAACTTCACCTTAAACAAACACGGCGGACCTGCCGAAGTCGTCATTACCAAACCCATTGATAAAGCCTCTCCACTTCTTGGTAATGCCTTTTCTAAACAAGAGCATTTACAGTGCACAATCAATTTCTTTCGTACTAATGAGCAAGGCTATAACGAAAACTTCTATACTATTGAGTTGGTTGACGCCTTAATTACCACCCTGTCTTTTGACCAACCTAACGTACTTAACTCTGGCGATGAAGATATGTCAGAAACCCTTCACCTCTCTTACCGAGACATCACTTGGAAACATAAAATAGCTGGCACTGAAGGTTATGAAACGTGGGAAAGAGACTTAGAATGAGAAACCAGACTGCGCCGGACACATGGGACATTCGAGAAGTCGAAAAGGCAGGAAAAGGACTCACTATGCAAGCCGTCACGCTGTCACACCGCTATATTTCGAATGGTGGGCTAAAGATGCAGTTTGTTCGTGACGTTGATCGTTTTGAACAATGCCTTGTTAACGACTTTAAGAACGGTAAAAAAAACAAAGAAACGGTATTCAAAGAACTTCGAAAAGAAAGACAAAACCTGATGGCCCAAGGTGCCATAATCACCCAAAAAGGGATAGGTGTTATATCTGGGGTGATGCAGGTCGCAGCTGGCGCGGGGATCTGTTACTACTCTGCGGCTTATCTTTGTTCAATTGGTGCTTCACTGATGGCTCATGGCACAAATAACATGTATGAAAATGGCAAATACTTTTGGGATGGCGATGAGAATGCCACGGGGCTAGTTCGAGAAAGTTATCAGAATATTGCGGAATTTTTCGGCTACTCAAAATCTTATGGGGACATCGCTTACTATGGCGCCGATTTAGCCATGTCAGCTTATGGATTAGTGGCCAAAACCACCACAGCTAAAAATGCCGCAGAGGCGTATCAAATTACCTCCAAACCTAACCTAAAGCCAATGCTATGGACAAGAACCCCAAAAGCCAAGCAGTTTAAGTTATTTAGGTACAGCTCAGAGGACTACTTAAGGGGATATCAAGCAATGAGTAAATCCGCATTAGGTGTCGAAATGGGAGCAGACTATTACAACATCGATGCCATAAAGGATTCGAGCAATTGAAAGAAGTTCTATTTTTTTTGTTTACACTGATACTGCTAATTATCTTAAAGCGGATTTCTTATTGCTCATTTAGAAATTCTTTATACATTTTCACTTACGTCGTTCTTGTAATTGGATTCGTTGCCGGTAATTATTATTCTATTTTCATGAATGGAACACTATTAATGGGCACACTACCAAGCATATCATTCAAACAAAATGAATTAATCCGGTGGTTTAGCATTGTCGTGTGTTTATATTTAGGGCTATTAATCCCCAAAAGAGGGTGATATGCATAATTTCGGCCATTCAAAATCTTATAAGGGTATAGCTTACTATGGCACAGATTTAGCCATGTAGCTTATGAATTAGTGACCAAAATTTCTGTATGAAACCGTTTGTCTTTAAACATTAATCGTCATTTTCGTGTTTCATGCGCCGTTCAACAAACCTTTGGACAAAAACAAGTTAGGATGTCGGTTGTATCAGGTGAATTTTGGATAAAAATTTCTATGGGTAACGCCCAATCGAGGTGTGAAGCATAAGCCACTAAAAATTAGAGTAAATACCATAAAGCTAGATTTGATGTTGATCACTTAAAATATATGTATAATGTCGTTGAAAGAATTTAGGGCAGTACGCATTGCGGAGCAGAGTCCTTGCGACACCAGCCAAACAAGCGAGGTGCCGCCTATGGAAAAACAATTGCAATCTACAAAACTTGGAATCAAATCCACCCTATTAGTCATCTTTGGATGGCTAGCTTTTTTTAGTTCCTTCATGCTGCAACCAGACTTAACCATCGCAGCTATAATACTTCAAACAGTCGCTAGGGTTCTGCCCTAAGTTCTTTTGCCAACATCCATCTTTAGCTAAACCGACTCCTATTACATCTCAATAACTATACTTTCCGGTCGACCTAATTGAGAGTAATACATTGTTTCGGTCAACCCTATATCCTGAATTGTCATGTCAACCGTTTCTATCGGCTTATTAGCAACTTCGCTAATTAACTTTAAAGATTCATCATACCAATTTGGATGATTCGTATTTATTAAGTAATTGCACTGAATATGCAGTTCCGTATACTCTTTAGCTGTAAGCCATTTCAGCTCGTCTCTAAAAAACATTAAAAAATCGGTGCAAAAGGACATGCGTAGAAAGCCAGTAATAAATGTACGCCATGTTAATACCTCTACTCTCATTTTCTGAATAGCCTTTAGAAAAGCACTTATTCTGTATACTAATCGACCAACGAAAATGGCAGATTTTATCGCATTCACAGGTAATAATGTACCCAATACAGATATACTACCTCTAGCAAGGAATGAATTTGCAACTGATGCATGTGATCCTGCTAATGCTGAAGTTAAGCATGCACTCAAAATAACAATTGGTGGTGATATTATCGGCAGGTGCCAAATGTCAACTTGATCACTGCCAATTTGTAGCCAACCATATGAATCAGTACCTCCATGATTTCCATGGCAATCCATTATTAAAATACTCCCTTTAATTTCGTTGAGGGCAATTACAAACTCATCTTCAGACCCCACATCTACAATCGTTATTTCGATGTCATCAACTAATTTTGAGTAATGAGTTAGTGCCTCTTCGAGTTTATATTTCAGAGGATCGTTTTCTCTAAATGAACGGATTACAGTGATGTTTAGCAACTCATTTTTTTTAACTGTAACATTGGAAAAATTAGTACAACTTTGAAGAAACATGTTACCCGGTGTAGTAGGGATTTTAGATGTTTCATGTGTGAACATGAGTGGGATTCGATCAAGAGAAACCCAATCTAGATGTATGTTTGAACAAAGTGTTATTGAACTTGAATGTTGAACGATAAAATCAATAAGTGGCTCATCAATCTCCCCTCTCATTTTTTCAACTAAATCTTTGAATTTTCGATCAAGCTTTCTTTTTGATTTATCTGTACCAGAAGAAACTAAGCTTTCGATATCTTTAAAATTACCATGGAAAAAATTTAATGAGTTAGCTAGACGAACCGCTGGCACACAATAAGAAGTACATAACATATTGATCGCTGCCGATGACAAACGTAATTCACTTTGTCTGGTTGAAAGTATCATTTGAAAAACTTTGTTTTCAAAAACTTGCGTAACATCTTCTTTGTTGAAATCTCGCATATTAAATCCGGAGTAAGATTTATTTCTAAATACTCCGTCAATTAGAAGCTCTTGGGATTTCTTATTTTTTAAATCTCTTCTAATTTTGTTCCAGAATTGATCTTTGAAGTTATACAGGTGAGTAAAAATGCTAGGACAGTATAGGACTAAGTCTGATTTTAGTGATGTGGTTTTATACTCATTTGTTAAGGAAAGAACTTTTTGTGAGGTATCCAGAATAGCTTCAATGTATGGTTGACGTTCATTACTTCCTTGTAAGGCATTTGTACCTGAGAGACTGTAACCAAGTGAATATAAGACTGCTTCATTCGCATTTGAAACAGAGTGGCTATACGATTTTTGATCCAGTTCTATCTGCTGAGCAGTTCTTGCTACTCTTGATGATAAGAAGTCTTTTGGCTTTTCATTTAAGTCGCCATTTTCTTTTAGTGAATTTAATCTTTCCGCAATTTTTTCATCCAAAAGAAAAGGAGTAAATTCATCCCTCAACACAATGTCGCAGATATCTGACCAGCCCACAACTAACAGCGGATATTTTGAAGCTTTACTAATATCCTTAACATACGTAGCACTCTCTTCATCTACGCAGTAACAAAATATAAATGGATGTGCTTGAAAGACTTCAAACCATTTTTTAAAGGCGATTTTATCAAGCAAAAAGTTATTGCTTACAGATAAGTTTATGCGATGTCGTATAAGCTCTTCATGTGAAATGAAAAGTTCATTTGCTGAAGTTGGAAGTATGCTCATGTATTCAAGCAATCTAGAGTGCTGACTAGAAATCAAATCGATCAAATAACCTTGAAAAGGCGATTGATCCTTAATGTCTTCTGATCGCGGCATTATCAGCACATGCAAAATCGAAGTTTCAACAAGGTTAGGATACATATAGCTCACTCAAACTATTAAAAAGTTCTATCTTACAGGTTACGACAACTGCTTGATTATTAAATTTGGTATTATTCTACATGTATCATAAAAAAGTACTGAATTTCATTGTATTTCAGTATTCTGATGAACTTTAGCCGAGTTAAATACGTAGTTTATTGATACTTAAAATTATTTCAGTAATTGCAGCCTTAAGTACTTGTAAACAAATCTTAGCTGTATGCTCTCTTGGTGTGAAGCCTGATGACATTTGTTGATAGGGGTGAATGTAATTACGAAAGTCCCTTAGAGTATGTGAAAACTTATGGGTATCAAGCTGAATTAGTTCTAAGTCTTTTGCCACATCAATAAAGGCGGCAAGAGTCCAGTCATGAAACGGTTGAACTTTACCTTCACGATTTTTGGGGGAAGACTTCACCGTGTTAAATGCTCTCGGATAACTAGAAGCTAATCCAAGAAAAACCCCTTCTAAAGTGCTACCAGCTATTAGAATCGTAGAAAGATAAGCTGCCGAACTATAAGTTTTTTCAATTTCATCTACTCGTTTGTTCAGTACGTCAGTTACGGTAGGGTCCAAGCCTAAATCAGAGATAGTGAAACCACTAAACTCACGACTTAAAAAGTCAGACTCAGACAAACTATTTGATTTCACGCTATCCTCGTTTAACTCCACTTTATGAAGTTTCTTGAAGGATATTTCAGCTTCATTTCTAACAACTTGCCATTTGTCAAAAGCTAAATACTGATTAAGTTCGGCAATCAAGCGATCCAACTCGTCAATACGGCTAATAAAATTGACGGGGTTGAATACTGCTTTAATGCATTTATCAAGTTGAGGTGTTCCATTGATTGCTTCTAAACAATCGTCTGTATACTTCCAACGGGAGGGGAAGCCTTGTCCATATGAGTGATCAAAACCTAGAGCATTAAAAAATTTAACCAAATTTGGCCCAGAACGATACTCAGTATCTTCATTTATTAAGTTTCGAAGTTTTTCACTCGTTTTGCTGCTGATGATCATTCAAATTCCTCCAGTACATAACGCGTCTTAGATAGCGAACCTGCTTCTTTGTATCCTTATAATGCCTCCTTTACTCTGCTATATCAAAAAGTCAGTGTGTTAATGACGGCTAGAGTAAACTAGTTCGCAAGATGTTGCTTAAGTAGGATGCAGGGTGCTTTTTTACGACCTTTAGATAAATTTTACTAGGGGAAATCTGTTGTATCGCAATATGAATAAACTTTTGCTCTAACTTGAAAAGGGGCATTTTCGTGTTTGAAAGGTGGTAATCACAAAGGCGGTCACGAGAGTTGTTGGCCGCCAGTTTGGTATGATCCTTTATTACTAAGGATGAGACTTATTACTCTCCTACACAAATGAGAGGGGACTCTTATTGCGCTAACGCCCCACTTTTGAATTTATGTTCTGGATACCAAGTTCCATTTTCATTCTTGCTGATGAGTTTGCAGAATGCACTTTCATGATTGGAGGTACAAATCCACGCGTAATAACGGCCTCTTCAATCCATAAAACCACGTCATATCCAGTGCCATGATCATCATCTCCAAGGTCGTGATCTAAGCTAATCTCAGTTACATTACCGCTTTTAAGCAACTCGATCACTTCTTCAGGCCAATAAGATCTAACCCAACCTTCCGGTGTATCTCTTTCATCATCTAAATATACCTTCATGTAATACCCGTAATTTATAATTGCGACAACACTTTTTGTATCGCTAGGACAAAACCATTTTTAAATAGTGGGCGACCATGTACATCTTTAACAGCACCGTACTTTGATACTGTCCAACCTCTTTGCGCCATCTTATCTTCATTAATGGCATCCTCAAGAGCCTCGATATCAGCATTGAGCAATACATCATTCAATGACGGCAACACTTCAACGTCCTGCTTTACTTGTTCCGCATGAATAACCTGATTAGGTCGCATATCAACAACCACCTCAGCATTTTGTTTAAGGATACGGTTCTCTGCTTTTAAGTACAGGGCGCAGATCTCAGTGATGTTACCATTCTTGTGGTTATTCATTAATTGCTAATGTTTAATTTCCTAAAATATGGTTTTGTCCAATAATGAGTTAACTTCTTGGTTAACTCATTTGGTCAGACTATAACCCTCTTCAACAAAATGCTCTGTAGTGCAAGCCAAACTCAGGTCAACAAATTTTTAAGCCTTATTTCCTTGTACTTAACTGAAGTAGCAATTAGCATACTCTAATTTAGTCAACGTTGACTCCTTTTTATCAGGGATATTATTTCCCGATTATCGCAGCTAACACAATGTAAATTAAAGTGATTAACTCGATAAGACACTCAAAAGTCAACAAATTTTTCTACTGATAAAAATGTGATTGATTTTGACTTTCGCTTACTGCATAAGCGTGCCGAGTGGCACAAATTAAAGCTGAAACTTGGCCGAGCTAAACAAGCCAGTTACTTTCGATCGGCTGCGCAAACGAACCAAGGCTTTATTACCATTCCCGGACGCGTGGTACTGGATGGAATCGATACCTTAAAAACCGCGACCTATCAGTTTCGCTCTTGGTCTTTAGAGGCGGTATCCCGTCAACTGTTAGGAGAAGGTAAAGCCATTACTCAACCACACGATAGAATGGAAGAAATCAATCGCCTTTATCGACAAGATAAACCTCAGCTCGCCCATTACAATCTGCAAGATTGCATTTTAGTCGAGAAGATTTTCCAACATACCCATTTACTAGACTTTGTCATTCAGCGCTCTCGATTAACCGGATTAGAGCTAGATAGAATTGGCGGTTCAGTCGCCGCGTTTACAAACCTCTATCTGCCTCAACTGCATCGTGCAGGTTACATCGCGCCCAACCTACACTCGGAAAACTGGATGGCTAGCCCAGGTGGTTATGTCATGGACTCTCGCCCTGGCTTGTATGACTCCGTATTAGTGTTAGATTTTAAGAGTCTTTACCCGTCGATCATTCGCTCATTTTTGATTGATCCTCTGGGGTTAATTGAAGGGTTAACGCTCGACGTTGGCCGGGCATCCCATCAAGCGGTAGAGGGATTTCGCGGCGGGCAGTTTCATCGTCAGCGCCATTTTCTGCCCGCCATGATTGAAGCGCTATGGGCCGCACGGGATATCGCTAAGAAAAACAATGAACCTGCCTTTTCGCAAGCGATTAAAATCATCATGAACTCCTTTTATGGCGTACTTGGATCCTCTGGCTGTCGGTTTTTTGATACTCGTCTGGCTTCAAGTATTACCATGCGTGGCCACGAAATCATGAAACAAACCAAAATGTTAATTGAGGCGCAAGGTTATCAGGTCATTTATGGTGATACCGATTCAACCTTTGTTTCATTAGGTGGTCCATTTAACCAAACACAAGCTGACCAAATCGGACGCGACTTGGTCTTGCACATTAACCAATGGTGGACAACCCACCTTGAGCAAACCTACGCTCTGAGCTCTTTTTTAGAATTAGAGTACGAAACTCACTACCGCAAATTTTTAATGCCGACCATTCGCGGCTCAGAAACTGGATCGAAAAAGCGCTACGCTGGCCTAACTAGTGAACACGGCACGGAAAAAATGGTGTTTAAAGGCTTAGAGAGCGCCCGCAGCGATTGGACACCTCTTGCCCAACGTTTTCAGTCTGAACTGTATTGGATGATATTTCACAATGAGCAGCCCGATGAGTATATTCGCACCACCGTAGAGCAAACGTTGGCTGGAGAGTTTGATCACCAATTGACCTACCAAAAGCGGCTACGACGCAAGCTGCACGAGTACCAAAAAAACGTGCCGCCTCAAGTGCGCGCCGCTCGTCTAGCCGACGAAATTAATGCGCGTTTGGGCCGATCTTTACAATATCAAAACAAAGGCACGATTGAATACTGCATGACACTTAATGGCCCTGAGCCTAAACAGTACTTATCGAGCCCTATCGATTATCAGCATTACATTGATAAGCAGTTAAAACCCGTTGCTGATGCCATTCTGCCTTTTATTAACCGTCAGTTTGAGCAAATTATCGCGCCGCAACTCGGGTTATTTTAATTCCAAGAGCATTAACCTATCTTAAATTCAGTTTTCTTATACTGTTTTACTAACCATGGGCCAAAGCTATCTAATAAACCAATTACCGAACGCTTGGGGATCACTCGCCCTTTCAATAAAATCTTTAAACGGTCAATCTCGGTTTGTTTCTCTGGGTAATAACGTAAAAACTGCTCGCCGCACTGCTGTGGGTCATCAAACCAATTTTTGTCCTGATACATGACTAATGAATAACTCGCGCGCAGCAATTTTTTAGCAATCGTCTGCTGAGCATTAACTTGTTGTGCAGTATCATTGGTTTTCGCGATTTTATCACGATAGAACAATAACCAATCTTCAACATCCATATTCCAATGTTTAGCAATTTCCCAACTCGGTTCATAATCACCAAAGCATTCTGCAAGGTTATCGCCATAAACACAAACACTGCAATGACGTAACAAGAAGCCCCAAGAAAATAAACTGTCTAAACTTGCCACCTCTTTTACTTGCGCAGTTTTAAAACTGATATCAGTAATGAATGCAAAACGCTTTTGAAAACGCCAACGGATGGTATTGATTAATGTCGTGCGAGTATTCTCGATTGAGCCATAAGTCACCACAATCACATCTAGATTAGAGTGATGAGGACGCGCAGTTTTACGAGCCACGCTACCATACAGATAGACACTATGTAGCTGATCTCCTAATCCAGCGCGCAAAAAAGAGACCAACTCATTAATGGCTGGTTGATAATCAGCTTGGAAAGGCGGCTTTGCATCAATAGGCGACAAGGTCATGCCGTAAAGTAACTCAACAAGTGAAACATAAAGTTATGTTCTCCTATGCACGCGTTTGAATCAATAGCCAAATCATGACTAAGCGTATCTTGCGAAACAACGTCTGTTCCAGCAATTTTTTCTTTTCCGTGGTGCATGAAGCATTTCTTTTCTGAGAAAGCATTCGTTATAATGCGCCGAAATCAAGCACAAAGGGTATTTTCCATGCCAAAGGCAAGTGAACTAAAAAAAGGTTTTGCTATCGTTTCTAACGGCAAAACATTGTTAATCAAAGATATCGAAGTGACCACTCCGGGTGGCCGTGGTGGCTCTAAAATTTACAAGCTACGTTGTACTGACCTAACCACAGGTGCTCGCGTCGACGAACGTTATAAATCTGACGATTTTCTTGATACGGTAGAGATGAACAAACGCAATGTTTCTTTCTCTTATGTCGATGGTGATGACTATATCTTCATGGATAATGCAGATTACTCACAATTCACCTTCAAAAAAGCCGATATCGAAGATGAACTGCTGTTTATCACCGAAGAAATTCAAGGTCTACAAGTGGTACTGGTTGATGGTAAACCCGTTGCCATCGAATTACCGTCTTCTGTAGAGATGGTCATTGAAGAAACCGATCCATCAATCAAAGGAGCGTCTGCTTCTTCACGCACTAAACCAGCGCGCTTTGCCACAGGTCTAGTGGTACAAGTGCCTGAATACATCGCTAACGGTGATCGCATTGTGATCAATACCGCTGAGCGTAAATACATGAACCGAGCGTAAACATGACAGACTTACTCTCTTACGATGAAGCCATCGATACCGCATACGACATTTTTTTAGAAATGGCGGAAGATAATCTTGAACCGGCAGATGTGCTACTGTTCGTCGCTCAGTTTGATGAGCGCGGCGCAGCTGAGGTGGTTGATATTAGTGATGATTGGGATGCGGAAGTGGGCTTTAGCGTCGACAAAGAGCGCTATGCGGAAATTTGCATAGGTTTGGTCAATGAGAGTAATGACGTACTGGATGACGTTTTTGCACGTTTATTGCTGAGCCGAGATCCTGAACAAAAGTTTTGTCATATTCGCTGGAAACGTGACTAATATTCGTTTTGTTAGCCGACTAATCTAGGTTAAGCCACTAAGCGACAATGCCAACTCAGTACGAGTTGGCATTATTTTTACCCTAACCGAAAAATCGACTGAGCATTGGCCGCTAAGTAGCCAAAGATCGTTATTCGACTAGTTGGTAATGAATCACATACAACTCTTCTATCCCTGGATAGATATCGCTGATCACCTGTTTTAATTCAGTTAAAGTCATATTTTCTTGCTGAGCATGAAACTCATTTAAGTCATCAAACTGGATAGGTTCAACATTGATGATCTTTAAACGGCAAAACCAACGCCCTTCTTCTAAGGTACTCACTTCAACAATAGAACCCGGCTGATAATCTTTCTCGCTGTGATCACGAATAGTGATGACTTTTTTCTCCGTTAAAATATCGTTTTCAAACCGCGAAAAGAAAGTCATTTCGGTGGGTATGCTGGTCGAGGATGCGAGCATATTTTTCTCTCTTATTAGCACATAAAGAGCTAACACTATAACGGATAAGCCTACGGCTGTTCAAATGGGTTCCAGACAAATGGCTGACTCATTTACACGTCTATCTACAACCCAGAGTAATTTGCGCATGACCATATCTCCTGCCTAAATACGAACAAATAGACTTGCTTTTTTTAGCTCGCTCATCAATCATTTGTATAGATAAATAAATGTAATGGATTTGTATGCCAACCTCACCTCTGTACCAACAAATTAAACAGCACATTATTCACCAGATCGAATCCGGCCAATGGCCAGTTGGTGAACGGATCAGCACCGAATTGGAATTAACTGAGCAATTTTCTGTCAGTCGCATGACGGTCAATAAAGCGATTCGAGATTTAGTATCCGAAGGCCGCTTGCAACGTCGTCCACGGTTAGGCACCTTTGTCTGCGCCGTACCAGAAAAAGCCGAATCTCCACTGTTAGATATACGTAACATTGCCGAGGAAATTGCCAGTCGAGGTCAGCGTTATCATAATAAAGTTCGCGCTCATCAATCCTTAATTGCCGATGAGACTCTTGCCACTCAATTGGGCGTAATGCTGGCTACTCCATTGTTTTATAGTGAAATATTGCATTACGCGAACGATCAACCATTACAACTTGAAATTCGTTGGGTTAACCCTAGGTATGCCCCTGACTACTTAAAACAAGACTTTACTCATATTACGCCTAACCAATATCTTTCCGAAGCCTGCCCACTTAGCGCCATTGAGCATACGGTCGAAGCTTTGATCGCCGACAAGCCAATCAGCGAAGCGCTGCTACTCAAAGCTAACGAACCTTGCTTGCTGCTTAATCGCCGAACTTGGAGTGGTGAGCATTTAGTTAGCTTCGCTCAGCTCTATCATCCGGCCAGTAAGTACAAATTGAGCTCGAAAATTGTCTATCCACAACCACAGACCTGATCACATTTTCGTAACATAACTATTGCATTCATCATCTGTTAACTCTATTAATTGTATATACATTATAATCATCCTTAACGACCTAATGTTACCTGTTTGGAAAAATCGTCCTCAAACAGTCGAAAGCTCAGCGATTGAATTGAGATAAACAAACGTAGCCAATGTCGCTGCAGCTTCAAGTAGCAAGGAAGTCGGTATCATCGCGAACCTCTGGCTCGCTAAGTAGGGGAAATGGAACACGTCTTAACCAATGCGCGTATCGTGAGTATGCAAGCTGGTGATATCGGCTATCAACCCAGTGAGCCGCTTTCAATTGTCATCCGTGACGGAAAAATTGCCGACATCACCACAAACACCTTCGCAGGCCATCCACAGCGAACCAATTGCCAAGGCCAGTTAGTCACTCCGGGACTGATTGATTGCCATACGCACCTTATCTATGCAGGTCAACGAGCCAACGAGTTCGAACAACGCTTAAATGGCATCTCTTATCAGACGATTGCCGCCCAAGGAGGCGGAATCATGGCAACGGTGCAAGCGACGCGCCAAGCCTCACAAGAGCAATTAACCGAGTTAGCACTGCCTCGCTTAGATGGTTTATTACGCAGCGGGATCACCAGTGTAGAGATCAAATCTGGCTATGGGCTGACGCTTGATGATGAAATTAAAATGCTCAAAGCCGCGAAAGCGTTGGAAGCCCACCGCCGAGTGAAAATCACCACCACCCTACTTGCTGCCCATGCCGTACCACCTGAGTTTGCCGGTAAAGCCGATAGTTATGTTGATTTCATTTGTCAAACTATCATTCCACAAGTGGCAGAGCAGCAATTGGCAAGCAGTGTCGATGTGTTTTGTGAGTCGGTAGGCTTTAATCTTAAGCAAGCTGAGCAAGTATTTCAGTGTGCCATTGAGCATGGTTTAGCGATTAAAGGCCATACAGAACAGTTGTCCAACCTCGGTGGTAGCGCTTTAACGGCGCGCTATAACGGGCTATCGGTCGATCACATTGAGTATCTCGATGAAGCTGGAGTACAAGCATTAGCACAATCAACGACCGTCGCGACTTTGCTGCCCGGCGCGTTTTATTTTTTACGCGAAACCCGTAAGCCCCCCATCGAATGGTTGCGCCGCTATCAAGTACCCATGGCGATTGCTACCGATATCAATCCTGGCACTTCACCCTTTGCCGACCTGACCTTAATGATGAACATGGCTTGCACTTTGTTTGGCTTAACCCCGCAAGAAGCGCTGCGTGGCGTTACCACGCATGCAGCACAAGCTCTTGGTGTCGCGGCAAGCCGTGGCCAAATTGCAGTCGGCTATGATGCCGATTTGGCCTTCTGGTCACTTAATCATCCTGCCGAATTGAGTTATCAAGTTGGTATCCCTTATTTACAAGCCCGTATGGTTGATGGAGAGCCCTGTCATGACTAATTCCGTTTCCCCTTCCCATCTTTATCAGTGGCAGGGTCGTGATGATGTTGAAGATGGTGAACTTGGTAAGCGAGTCCACCATGTCATGCAAATAAAACACCTTGATGAATTAACCGAGGCCTCTCATAGCGTTGCATTGGTTGGTTTTGAATGTGATGCCGGTGTTGAGCGTAATAAAGGGCGGATCGGCGCAAAACATGCACCGAATTTAATTAAACAAGCATTAGCCAATTTAGCCTGGCACCATACCAGCTCGTTATGCGATTTGGGCAATATTCACTGCCATGATGATGACTTAGAGCAATCCCAACTCCGTTGTGCGCAGTTAATTGCTGACGGTTTAGAACACTCACCAGTGATTGTGCTTGGCGGTGGTCACGAAGTGGCGTGGGCGAGTTTTCAAGGGTTGGGCAAACATTTACTCAAACAAGGCATGAAAACGCCAAAGATCGCGATCATCAATTTTGATGCTCACTTTGATCTCAGATCCTTTAGCAGTGAGAAGATATCTATCAAGCCCAGCTCTGGCACCCCGTTTATGCAAATCGCTGATCACTGCCAACAAATCGGCTGGGATTTTCATTACGCCTGCTTAGGTGTCAGCCGCGCGAACAATACGACCGCTCTATTCCAGCGTGCCGATCAGCTTGGTGTTTGGTATGTCGATGATAAAACCCTGAACGAGCGCAATCATGCTGCGTTAATCGAGAAAATGGATGCATTTATCGCCGATTGTGATTATCTCTACTTAACCATTGATCTCGATGTCTTTCCAGCGGCGACCGCCCCCGGTGTCAGCGCTCCTGCCGCCCAAGGTGTTAGCTTAGATAATTTCCATCTCTACTTCGATCATCTATTGCAACACCATATCAGTAAACTGCTGATTGCCGATCTGGCTGAATATAACCCGAGCCATGATATCGATAATCAAACGGCGCGACTTGCTGCTCGTCTGTGTTGGGAAATCGCCAGTGCTATGACTGAGTACCAAGATCAGCAACACGCTACCACATCATCGGTTGAAGTTCAGAGTGCTGACTCTCCTTCTGATAATATTTAAAGTTCAATCAAACGACTCACTCATTATCGGCCCCAACACAGGCTGAGTGGGTCATTCATCTATCCTCGATGATAAAAAGGGTTTGACCCGTAAACGGAACCATGAATAAGGAGCAACACCATGTCACAACCACCCAATAACGATACTCGTTTAGATACCACTCGTACTATTCGTGCTCCGCACGGCACGACTCTGCGCGCGAAATCTTGGTTGACCGAAGCACCACTACGCATGTTAATGAATAACTTAGATCCTGAGGTTGCCGAACATCCTCATGCATTAGTGGTATACGGTGGTATTGGCCGCGCGGCGCGCAACTGGCAATGTTTCGATAAAATCGTCGAGGTATTAGAGCGTCTTGAAGAAGATCAAACGCTGTTAATTCAATCGGGCAAACCAGTGGCGGTGTTCCCAACCCATAAAAACGCACCACGAGTGTTGATTGCTAATTCAAACTTAGTCCCTCATTGGGCGAATTGGGAGCATTTTAATCAGCTCGATAAACAAGGACTGATGATGTATGGGCAAATGACCGCTGGCTCATGGATTTATATTGGTTCACAAGGCATTGTCCAAGGCACTTACGAAACCTTTGTCTCGGTTGCCAAACAACATTTTGATGGTCAAGCCAAAGGGCGTTGGATCTTAACCGGTGGACTCGGTGGTATGGGCGGTGCTCAGCCACTCGCAGCTACCATGGCAGGATTTTCAATGATCGCCGTTGAATGCGATGAATCACGCATTGATTATCGTCTACGTACTGGCTATGTCGATAAAAAAGCCACTAGCTTAGATGAAGCGTTAGCCATTATTTATGAATCAGAGACGCCCGTCTCGGTCGGTTTATTAGGTAATGCCGCGGATATTTTCCCGCAGTTAGTTGAGCGTAATATCACGCCCGATGTGGTGACCGATCAAACTTCAGCTCATGACCCACTCAATGGTTATTTACCGCAAGGCTGGACGATGGAGCAAGCCGCGCAGCGTCGTTTAGAAGATGAAGCTAAAGTCACGGCAGCCGCTAAAGCTTCGATGGCCACTCAAGTACGAGCCATGCTCACCTTGCAGCAACGTGGTGCGGCGACCTTAGATTATGGAAATAACATTCGGCAGATGGCTTTAGAAGAAGGCGTAGCTAATGCGTTCGACTTCCCCGGTTTCGTTCCTGCTTATATTCGTCCCTTATTTTGTGAAGGCATCGGACCATTTCGCTGGGCGGCTTTATCGGGCGATCCGGAAGATATTTATAAAACCGATCAAAAAGTTAAAGAACTCATTCCTGACAATCCTCACTTACATAATTGGCTCGATATGGCTCGTGAGCGCATCCAATTTCAAGGGCTACCCGCGCGTATCTGCTGGGTGGGTTTAAAAGACCGTCAACGGCTTGGACTCGCATTTAATGAAATGGTCAAAAATGGCGAGCTAAAAGCGCCCATCGTTATTGGTCGTGATCATTTAGATTCTGGTTCAGTGGCAAGCCCTAACCGAGAGACCGAAGCGATGCTTGATGGCTCTGATGCCGTCTCTGATTGGCCATTATTGAATGCACTACTCAATACGGCCAGCGGTGCGACTTGGGTTTCTCTTCATCATGGTGGCGGCGTGGGTATGGGCTTTTCACAGCACTCAGGAATGGTGATCTGTTGTGATGGCAGTGACGATGCGGCCGAGCGCATTGCCCGGGTGCTGCATAACGATCCTGCTACCGGCGTAATGCGTCATGCTGATGCTGGCTACGACATCGCCAAGCGCTGCGCGGCGGAACAAAAACTCGATTTACCTATGCTTAACGCAGAGTTGGCTCAATTAAAATAATAAGGATAACCCATGCATCACTTAACCATTACTCCCGGCGAGATGACGTTGAGCCAGCTACGCCAAATTAACTCATCCCCTGTCTGCTTGAGTTTAGATCCCAGTGCTGTCCCGGCGATTGAACAAAGTACCAAAGTGGTCGAGCAAGTGATCACAGAAGGCCGAACCGTGTACGGGATCAATACCGGTTTTGGCCTATTGGCTAACACCAAAATCGCCCCTGAAGATCTAGAAACGCTGCAAAAAAGTATTGTCCTTTCCCACGCTGCTGGCATTGGCGCATGGATGGATGATGACACCGTGCGTTTAATGATGGTGTTAAAAATTAACAGTTTAGCACGCGGCTTCTCAGGCATACGTTTGTCGGTTATTGAAGCTTTAATCACTTTAGTTAACCATCAAGTCTACCCCTGCGTACCGCAAAAAGGCTCGGTGGGAGCTTCAGGTGACCTAGCTCCTCTCGCCCACATGAGCACCGTATTGCTCGGTGAGGGACAGGCACGTTATCAAGGGGAGATCATTGACGGTGCTCAGGCACTGCGCATTGCTGGTCTATCACCGATTACTTTGGCACCTAAAGAAGGACTGGCGCTGCTCAATGGCACTCAGGCCTCAACAGCTTTCGCGCTGCAGGGTTTATTTATGGCCGAAGATCTGTTCGCCTCGGCAACCGTCTGCGGCGCCATGTCCGTCGAGGCGGCGTTAGGCAGCCGTAAGCAATTCGACCCACGCATACATCGCGTGCGTGGTCATCGTACCCAAATGGATGCTGCCGCCGCCTATCGTCATCTACTTGATAGCCGCAGTGAAATTGGCGATTCACATTCAGGCTGCGAAAAGGTGCAAGACCCCTACTCGCTACGCTGCCAACCACAAGTAATGGGAGCATGTTTACAGCAAATTCGCCAAACTGCGGAAGTGCTGTGCGTTGAAGCGAATGCGGTGTCTGATAATCCTCTGGTGTTTGCTGATGATGGCGATATTATCTCTGGCGGTAACTTTCATGCCGAGCCAGTGGCAATGGCGGCCGATAACCTCGCTTTAGCCATCGCCGAAATCGGTAGCTTGTCAGAAAGGCGCATGGCGCTGTTGATTGATAGTGCGCTGAGTAAATTACCGCCCTTTTTGGTCGATAATGGCGGCGTTAACTCAGGGTTTATGATTGCCCAAGTGACCGCAGCCGCACTAGCGAGTGAAAATAAAACCTATGCGCATCCTGCCTCGATTGACAGTTTACCCACTTCAGCGAATCAAGAAGATCACGTCTCCATGGCAACCTTTGCCGCCAGAAGACTGCGTGATATGGCAGAAAATACCCGTGGTATTTTGGCGGTCGAATATCTCTCAGCTGCGCAAGGATTAGATTTTCGCGCGCCGCATCGTTCTTCTGAACGTATTGAATTGGCCAAGCAGATATTACGCGCCAAGGTGCCGTTTTATGATAAAGACCGCTACTTTGCACCAGATATACAACAAGCGAACGAGTTACTTAAACAAGCGGTGCATAATAGTTTAATGCCTGAAGGACTGCTGCCAAGTGTTACTCATCATGTAACCATGTGATAATCATAGGTAACCCACTTACACAGGGATTGATCGGCAGATCAATCCCTGTGTTATATCAGCGCAGCTTGCATTCGATTAGCTTATAAAATGTCCGCCATTATAAACAACCTACTTCGCCCAATTACCTATTATCGGTTTTCCAAGCAGCGCTAAGACGGCAATAAGGCTCACCTCAATCGAAACAGACCAGCAAACATGGCCGATCATTTCGCTCCAAAACTCATAACCATTAAGATTCCATAACCATCCTACTTGCCCGTCAAGATACGCAGGATGTCGAAAACCTAATGCTGGGATCAATAGGCCATGCATAACTAAGGTAATTATAATTCCGTACGCCATCCCGTACCAAAGTCTTATCTTGGGTACTATGGCTGAGATAAAAATATAAACAAAGGCAAAAGCAAAACTAAATAGCCAGTGATAAAGCATAACCGCACCAGGGATAGTAATGCCTTGATAAACATAATCCAGCGAATGAGAGTTTACTCCTAGCCATCCTAACCAAGCATCAATATTCGCGGCAGGCGGCGATATTTCACCCGCTATACGTGGCGGCATATTAGCCTCAGTACCTGATTTTACGAGAGAACTAATAAAGCCCCCAATAAAGGTAGCAAGCACCAAAACCATGGCATTTTTTTTGTCGAAAATAAAATCAAATCTATTCATATTTTGAGAGGACATTCTCGAGATCCTTTTTGGCTCGCGCAATTTCTTGCACTGTCAGTAAAAACACGACCATCCACTGTTGGTTTCGAAGATAGCTGTGCAGTAAACATCATATGCTCATGTGATTTCAGTGTAGCTGTAGTTATGTGCATACTGCAAAATAACTATAACTTTCTACATACCTGAATAAATCATTAACAAGGCATAAAGTGCCCAACTCACTCCAAGCTAATGACTGCAAATTCTAGAAATTCAAGGGATAATATTTGTGGGTATGCATCGAATAACTCTGTTATTCATCAAATCGACCCATGCGCGACGAAAAAAGGAACGATTAATGCATATAATAACTTAGTGTCCTATCATTAATTTTGCCAAGTAACGATATAAAAAGCGTTCTCTAGTCAACACTTTTTACTGGATCAGATAATTAGGGTTATCTTGAAACCATTGAAAAATAGTCTCCTGCAAATCTCGTAACTTTTTGGGGTATAACCTTTGCTTAGCATATACCATGTAAAGTTCATAAGGTGCGATTTGCCACTGTGGTAAAAGGACGATTAAATTGCGCTTTTCCACCTCTTCTTCTACTAGGTAGAACGGCAGCATTGCGATACCAAGCCCACTTAAAGTTAATAAATGAGTGGTGGCATAGTTTGAACTTCTCACTATGGGAGCAACGGCGACTTCACATAGTTGATCCTGTTGTTGAGTTAAAAGCCATTCACTTTCACCAGAAGAGAGCAGTTGATGCGCTTGCAGTTCATTGGGATGCAAGATCGACTGTGATTGTAAATACTCAGGGGATGCAACTAACACATAGCGAATGCGACCTAGAAAACGGGCAATAAGATTGTCGCTGTGCGCGAGTGTAGTACGCAAGCCAAGATCAAAACTACCAAACTCAATATCTTGTAAAGACCTTTCAAAACACAATTCCAATCTCACTTGAGGATAAGCCGCGAGAAATTTACCTAGCATGGGGTGAAGTAATTTGTTGCCCAACTCGTTGGGTGCGGTCAGTTTTAGCTTTCCACAATTATCTTGAGTGAGATCTTTTATGATCTGTTCGGCTTCATGAGCTAGGCTATCAATCTCACAAGCTTTCTCATATAAAGCTTGGCCTGCTTCAGTTAATGATAGTCGTCGAGTTGTTCTATGCATTAACTGACATCCCATCACTTGCTCTAGCGATTTTACATGCCTTGATAGCTGTCCTTTGGAAATATCTAATTGTTCTGCGGCAGCACTAAAGCTACTCAGTTTCGTGACAGCCATGAACGATTGTAGATGGGTGAGATTCATATATTGGATTCATTTTTACAACAATGTAGTTATTTTAAGCGCTTTTTTAGCCTTTTTACTAATACTAGTATTGTTTCTGTATTAATTAAGAGGTGTACGATGAAAGTTGTTATTGTTGGATCTGCAGGTAAAGTTGGGCAAGGGGTTGTTAAACTATTCAGAAATAACGGGCATGAAGTTATTGAGGTCAATCGTTCACAAGGTGATGTTTTTATGGATCTTCGAGATGTCGGATCACTGCAGAAAGGTTTTGCGCAAATAGGCAATGTGGATGCCATTATTGCTACCATGGGGGAAGTCGCGTTTAAGCCGTTTGACATGCTGACACATGATGACTGGATCCAAGGTTTCAAGAGCAAACTGCTTGGGCAAATTCAGTTAACACAAATTGGCAGTCGTTATCTTAACGCTGAAGGGAGTATCACTCTGACTAGTGGAATTATTGCCGATGTTCCAATTAAGGATGGCGTCAGTGCGGCGACCATTAATGGCGCGCTTGAACATTTTGTCTCTGCTGTTGTTGCTGAATTACCCTCAAAGCAAAGGATTAACATTGTCAGCCCAACGGTATTAACGGAATCTTTGGGAACCTATCAGGAGTATTTCCCTAGTTTCGTATCGATTGATGCTGAGAGTTTAGCTCAAGTCTACATGCGGTCTGCGCTGGGGCGAGAAAATGGCCGAATTTTAAAAGCCTTCTCTAATTATGGAGTGATGAGTGTCTAAGCATCTTTGCTAAGCAATACTCAAATAGCAGAGACTCAGTTGCTCACTGTCAATGCAGATCAAGCAATGTATTTGCTTGGTCTGCGACCAAATGTTCGGGTCAGTTTCGATACCAGATTATCCAAAAAATAATACACCTAGTAACTGGAATACCGTCAAAATTTGGCCAAAGATCAGAAAACTGAACAAATACGTACTATACATTTAGCTAACCCAGCCCCCGTCTTTGTACAAAAATCCCCATTACCTCATATTCACCCGCGCGTGAATGGCAAGAATACGCTGAGCTTCACGATTAACATCTTCTCGTTTGCGCCAAGTCCATAACCTATCTCGCGCTTGCTTAGCGCAAGTTGCCACATCAATCACAGGGTTTAAATAGCGACTATCGGCGGGCAATTGATACATCATGGCTTCCATCGGACTCATTTGCCATGGTTCAAACAGCAAAGATAGTGGTACTTCTGCCAGTTCAGATACCCACTGCCGAATAAAAACACCTTGCGCGTCATGCTCTTGAGCTTGTTTGATCGGATTATAAATTCGAATGGTATTGATCCCAGTCACCCCTGCCTGCATTTGAAATTGAGCATAATGAATACCAGGTTCAAAATCTAAAAAGAGTTGTGCTAAATGCTCAACTCCCGCACGCCAATCTTGATTCATATGATGAGTCAACACACTCACCAACATGGCGCGCATACGAAAGTTTAAATAACCGGTATGATACAAACAACGCATACAAGCATCGACTAACGGAATACCGGTTTGGCAGCTTTTCCAAGCTTCAATAACTTCTATATCTGGCTGACACGCTTGCGCCAGAAGCGGCTCATAAGCACGGTTTACGCAGCGAAACTCCATCTCACATTCCGACTCAAACTTCTGTATAAAATGGCAATGCCAGTGTAATCGTGAAGCCAGTGCAATTAAGCTACGTCTTAGGCCAGCAGCATTCCAATAACTGAGTAGCGTTTGATACATCTCGCGCAATGAGATATTCCCCCATGCAAGATAAGGGGACATACGTGAACATGACACGCGAGCCAGTGATGGACTCGATAGCTGGAAATAATAATTTTTTGCTCGGCGCTGAAAGAAATCGTCTAAGGTCTGTTTAGCCAGTGTCTCACCGCCCGTTTGAAACCCTTTCTCTTTGCGCTGCCAAGCTGCAGGTATACCGTCATCCAAACCTAAATCGGTAGCACAAACAGAAATTAACCTCTGTGCGGTTAAATTCGGCATTGCCAATGGTGCTCGCATAATCGCTTGCCAGTGCTTATCCCAACCTTGACGGTGAGTTGCCGCGCGGCGTACGGCGCCATAAGCACTTTGATGCCAAGTTATCCCCTGCTCTGTACACCAATGCTGAATGGCGATATCACGTTCGAAAGTATTAGCAAGGCCAACCTCCTGATGAGAATAAAGACCTTGAATGGAAAAGTGTGCCGCTAGTGTCGCCAAACCTTGCTCAGCTGAGACATTGGCAATCAGTAGCTGATGACCAAATGGAGCGAGCTTTTGATTGATATCTTGCAGTGATTGCCAGAAAAAACGCCAATGTCGCTCAGAATAATGACGATCATTGAGCAGTATGGGTTCAAAGAAATACACCAAGAGCGTCGGTATTCCACTCTCTAATGCAGCGCACAAGGGGGGGTGATCACTTAAACGTAAATCACGCTTGAACCAAACAATGTTGATGGCTGGAGGGCTGATCATGCTTTACCCCGCTGACGACGACAACGCTCTGAACAATAGTTCACTTCGTCCCAACAACGTTGCCATTTCTTCCGCCAACGAAAGGGGCGCTTACACACTACACAGAGTTTTTCAGGTAAAAAGGCCTTTTGATGACTTGTCATTATTATCATTCAATGAGTTATCGTGACATTAACTACGTGAAGCTTTTCAATCACGATCACGGTTTTAGCTAAAAACATGCTGTTTTATAAGCTAAAAAACCTTTCTTTTAGTTAAAAGGCACAAATTGTGAACAATTTAACACTGATTGGACCATTAAAACTTTTCTTGGGGCTATAATCGGCAACAGTTTTTATGAACAAGTGTTGATTATGCTGCTTAAACCTTATTTTTCATCTGCTGAACATCAATTTCAATTTACTCGCCAACAAGCGAGCCATTTTGCTAAAAAAGTGGCTGGTGATTTCAATCCGATCCACGACGAAGACAGTAAGCGTTTTTGTGTCCCCGGCGATCTGCTGTTTGCAGTACTTTTGAAAAAGAACGGTATTAGCCAAAAAATGCGCTTTACTTTCTCCGGCATGGTCAGTGATGGCATTGCGCTGCATGTTGAAAATCAATGCAGCCAAATGAGTGCGTTGGTGGATGAATCTGGTAAAGAATATTTATTAATGCAACGCGAGGGAGAAGTTTCCCACGATGCCGTGTTTATTGAGCATGTGATAAAAAGTTATGTCCAGTTTTCCGGTATGAACTTTCCTCACATTATGGTGCCACTGATGGAGCAGCAACAAGTGATGATCAACTGCCAGCGTCCATTGGTGATTTATGAAAGTATGGAAGTGGAATTTGAGCGATTAGATCTTAGTCATCCAGAAGTTGAATTTAGTGGCGCAACCTTCGACGTGGATGGTAAACGAGGCGTCGTGACCTTGAATTTTACCTTTAAAGATCAAGGCCAATTAGTCGGTAAAGGCATCAAACGTATGGTTGCCAGTGGATTAAAGCCTTATAACCAAGCCGATATTGATGATTTAGTGCAGCGCTTTAACGACCGCAAAGTGCGTTTTCTGGCAGAGTTATCACAAGCTGCCTAATCATTTCAGCTCCGCCACTATCGGTGGAGCTATATCATATCCAACGCCTAACTCGCGCTTTATAATGAGTATAACGCTCACCAAACACCCGCTCTAATACTCGCTCCTCAGGCTGGATCTGAAACCGATTCATATAACCAATAAACCCAAAAACAACCAATAAACTCACTATGTTGTGATGCCAATAAGCGATGCCAATCAGTAGCAATAGTAATGCTAAATACATAGGATTACGGCTGTAGTTAAAGATCCCTGAATCGACAACAGTAGAAGCTTGATCCGGTTTGGTTGGATTGACCGTAGTATTTGCCCGACGAAATTGTACAACGGCAGAAATACCGACTACTCCCGATAACATAACGCACAAGGCAAAGATGAGCTTAGTATATGGAAGCGCAAGATCGGCAAAACTAAATAGATACGCTAACCGATTACAAAGTACCACTGCCACGATAAACAATGCCACCGGTGGAATTTTCAGTTCCAAATAACGCATAACTCCCCTCCTCATCAGTTAAACGGCCATCCGAAGATGACCGTTAACGTTAGTTACAAGATCTCTAATAAAGCTTGGATAGGATGCCTTGGCTGGATTTCCTCAAAGCGTTTCACTTGGCTGCGACAAGAATAACCCGTCATCAAACAGCGTTCTTTAGGCAGTTTATCCAAACTTGGCTGCCAGCTTAAGCCATAAATGTCTTTCGACATCTGTAGCTTATCGACTTCATGACCAAAGGTACCCGCCATACCACAGCAACCTACAGGTACGGTCTGCAACTTGGCACCAAAATGACTGAAGATCTGTCCCCACTCCTTTTCAGCATTAGGTAACTTGGTTTTTTCGGTACAATGCGCCAATAAATACCAAGGCGCTTGTGGTGCCTGTCCTTGATCAATATTCGCTTGAGTAACGTTGGCTGGTGATGGTATCTCAACCAAACGTGGCAATAACCATTCATGTGCAGTAAGCACTTCGAACTCACCCCGTTGTTGGCCCAAAATTTCCACGTATTCATCGCGATAACAAAGCACTAGAGCTGGATCAACCCCAACCATAGCAATATTAAGATCCGCAACTTGCGATAAAAAACCAGCCGTACTGGTTGCTGTACTCTTAAAGCGTTGTAAAAAACCCTTAATATGTTGCGCTTTACCGTTGGGCTTAAATGGCAGCAAGACGGGCTTTTTACCCAGCTTAATGACCAGAGCGATAAAATCTTCCACCACCTGCGCATCATAATAACTGGTGAACGGGTCTTGTACGATAATCACATGTTCAGAGCGCTGTTGCTGAGAAAGCGCCATCAATTGTTGGCGATCAAACGGCACAATATTATGGCGACGAGCGCGTGCCGCTAAGGTCGGAATAGATAATCGGGGGGTATCGACATAACCGACTGTCGCCGCCGTTAAGCGCTCAACCCATGGTTGACCAATAACCGCATTAACCATTTGTGGCGCTTTCGCCATCAGCGGTAACATGGTTTCAATGTTCGCGACTAAGTAATCTTTAACCGGACGTGGGTAGCGAGTGTGATAAATATTTAAGAAACGGGAACGAAAACTCGGCACATCCACTTTAATTGGGCATTGACTAGCGCAAGCCTTACAAGCTAAACAACCATTCATCGCTTCATACACTTCATGAGAGAAATCATACTCATGGGAGGGACGAATACGCTGCCGAACGCGATCCAGTAGCGTTTTAACACTGGCTGTTTTCTGCAAAGCTTGTTGTTCTAAATCGAGGATATCAATCCCTTGCTCAGTCAGTTGGCGCAACCACTCACGCACTAAACCCGCTCGACCTTTCGGTGAATGACGACGGTCGGCAGTGACCTTCATCGATGGACACATCGGAGAGCTGGTATCGTAGTTAAAACATAGCCCATTGCCGTTACATTCCATCGCTTGCTTAAAGCTATCACGGACTTTAACGGCAATCTGCCGATCAAAATAGCCACGCTTGGTATCCGATACTTTAACCAACTCGAAACTGCTATTAAGCGGCGTACAAATCTTACCGGGATTCATCTTATTGTGCGGGTCAAACGCCGCTTTTACTCGGCGTAATTCGGTAAAGAGTTCGGCTCCGAAAAACTCAGGTCCATATTCAGATCGATAGCCTTTACCGTGTTCCCCCCACATTAAACCGCCGTATTTGGCCACCAACTTAACGACTTGATCGGAGATCTCATGCATCATCAATTCTTGCTTGGGATCGCATAAATCAAGGGCGGGACGCACATGCAATACCCCCGCATCCACATGACCAAACATACCGTAACTGAGACCTTTTTCATCAAGCAGCGCGCGAAATTCACTAATAAAATCCGCCAGGTGCTCCGGTGGTACACAAGTATCTTCAGTAAACGGAACCGGTTTAGCTCGTCCTTTGGCCGCGCCCAATAAACCCACCGCTTTTTTACGCATGGTATAAATACGGTTAATGCTGGCTAAATCATCACACACTTGATAACCAATAATCCCCGCTTGCTGCTGACTGATCATCACATCTAAACGCTGGGTCAATTGCGTGACTAATTGTTTTACCTGCTCTGGGTCTTGGTCTGCATATTCAACCATATTGATGCCGAGTAATTCCTTGCCCGGAACATCGGTCAATAAGTCACTGACGCTGTGCCAAACAATATCTTGCTTAGCTAAATTAAGCACGTTTGAATCTAGCGTCTCAACCGATAGTGCATTGGCTTCAATCATTAGCGGCGCATTACGTAATGCCGAGTCAAAACTGTCATATTTGATATTGACTAACGTGCGCGCTTTAGGAATTGGCGTGAGATTGAGTTTCGCTTCAGTAATGAAAGCCAATGAACCTTCTGCGCCGCACAGTACACGGGTGATATTAAATTCCCCCGTTTGTTCATCAAGGGCATTTTTTAAATCATAACCGGTCAAGAAACGGTTTAAAGGCGGAAACTTGGCGACTATCTGCTCTCGCTGGTTACGGCAGACGGCTTCGGTAACTTGCATGGCTTTTTCAGCATAGCTATTGGCTTGCGGGTTGCCCCGTGAGCCGTCAGTTTCTAATATTGAACCATCGGCAAATACCGCTTGCAGCGAAAGCACGTGATCGGACGTTTTACCGTATTTCAGTGAACCTTGGCCTGAAGCATCGGTATTAATCATGCCACCCAATGTAGCTCGGTTACTGGTCGAGAGATCCGGTGAGAAAAAATAGCCATAAGGGCGCACCGCATCATTCAGTTGATCTTTAATCACACCAGCCTGAACCCTAACCCAACCTTGCTCTGAATTAATTTCAAGGATTTGATTCATATGGCGAGATAAGTCAACCACAATCCCTTTGGTTAAGGCTTGACCATTGGTGCCAGTGCCGCCTCCACGCGGAGAAAACGTGACTCGTTCGAATTCTGGTCTAATACTTAATTGACCGATAAGCGAAACATCATGGCTGGTTTTGGGGTGGACAACCGCTTGTGGAAGTTGCTGATAAACGCTGTTATCAGTAGACACGGCTAAACGACTGGCATACTGTGTTTCGATATCGCCCGTAAACCCAGCTGTTTTTAACTCATGTAAAAAGGTTAAAACAACCGGATCAACATCAGATTGGAGGTGAAGTCTTGGTAACATTTGCTTCCTGCCCGAACTACGCTGATCCAATCAGCAGTGTGTAATGGGTGAGTTTTTAATTTATTTTTTGAATTCGGTCACTTTACAACATTTAAATCAGTGATCAAATCAGAATCTTAACAACAATAGAGTTAAGCCATTTTTAAGATAACGAAAGAGTTGAAGGCCAGCCAAATCCAGCTATCGTTAAGTAAATAAAGAGACATTTTCGTCGCCTATTTTCCTAAGCGGTCACTGATTAACCACTTAGCCCTGACACATTCATGGACATAGATATGAAAAAAAATAAAGTCGTTACCACAGAAGATATTCTCTTGAAACTTTGCCAATCAGTTTCAAACGTACTCTCCTCAGCCACAGGATCGAACATTACCTACTCAGCCATGGTGCAAAAAATCACCAAAACGTCCCTCAAACCCGATTTCGGTTGTTTTGTGTTATTTGATGGCGGATTTTCTGGTTTGGTCGTAATTAACTTTACCGCAAAAGCCGCTTTAGAAGTGTATACCCAATACATGCGCAACATGGGCATGCCAGAAGATGAGCTCGCGGTATTACATACCTCCGACGAAGTCGGTGATGTACTCGGTGAACTGATGAACCAACTGGTGGGTGATTTCACCAATAAAGTGCGCAAAGAGTTACAAACCAACATCACCCAAAACCAACCAAAGATGTTATCGCTGAACAAGCAAGTCAACTTATCGGTAGATACTAACTTAGATCGCCCACAAGCACGCCGCGTTACCTTCTCGACCGAAAATAATAATATTTTCTATTTAGAGCTCGCGATGGATCGCACTGAGTTTATCCAATTGGAAGATTTTGAAATTCAAGAAGATGAAAGTCCTGATTCTATTCTCGAAGATACACAACAAAAAATGGCCCATAAAGCGGCAACGAAAACGGCTAACCAATCGAATGGCGATCTCTCTGCGGATCTGCTAGATGAGCTCGGTATCTAATTCTTACACTTATCATCAATCATGCTTGAAGCTGTCGCTCACACACCGAGCGATAGCTTCAAGTTAGCATCAAGATAATCTCTAATGACTGGTTAATTCGCCCCATCTGTCAACGAATGCCTAGCATCCCTTTCACTCCTTAGATAAAAACGGTAAAATAGCTGACTTTTCTTAGCGCTGCGGAACCGATTTTATAATTCGATGGATAAACAAAAAGCCTTAAAAAAAATAGCTAAATGCCTAGAGTTAGGTAACTCCGCTAATGTCAATGAAGCGGCCAACGCGATCAAAATGGCCCATCGGCTGATGCTCAAATATGGGTTGGATAAAGACGATATTGAGTTTATTAAAATGGGCAAAACCCAATCAACTCATCTTCTGCCCGCTTCGATCAGTTCTGGCATTTTACGCATTATTCGTGGCATCAATACCAAATTTGGTGTTGAAGCGGTTCTGATTAATCATAAAGGGTTAAAACGCGTCGAATTTATTGGTGAAGCAGACAGAGCCATTTTTGCTGCTTTTGCTTTTGATATTGTTTATCGTGAAATGAATGAACAGACTGGGCAGTTTCGCAACAGTTTTGCAGGCAGTGGAACACCTGCGACTGAAGTTTCGCGGCGCGTCAATTCATTCCTATCAGGTTGGGTAGAAGGCGCACTAGAAAAATTACCAACCATTACCCCCGATGAAAACTCGATGAATAAAATCAACAGTTACATTGATAAAGAGTTCGAAAATATTGATCGAGAAACCTTTAAGCAACAGCTACGTGATGCGATGAAAAACATCACTGCAGATTATGAAGTCGGACTCAAGAAAGGCCGTAAAGTTTCCGTTAATCGGCCGATTGATGGAGCACAAGCGCCAAAACGACTGAAATAGCCTTGCACGTATTAGCGGCAATCAAGTGATACAAATGTAAAATTTAGCTCGATGGATTGACTTTATTCGATAAGTTTTGTTTATTTCAAACTCCAGTGGACAGAAACGTCTTCCCTATCGTCCTAACTATTGATTGACCCAGAGTAAAGCTTGAATATTTTAAGGTTATAAAGCTTAATTACTTAGTGCAGCATATCAGCGGAAATAAACTCATACTGCCAACACGGAGAGAAAACATTGAAAAAAATTACTTTGGCGATGGCATTGGTCATCACATTATCTGGCTGTGCGGCTACACAAAGGCAAAATGCTACAACGGGCGAAACAGAAACGAATGCAGCCACTCGTGGAGCATTAATTGGTGCCGTAGCGGGTGCGGCAGCAGGTTTGGCTACCGGAGATAACGCGAAGCAGCGTCGTCAACGCGCTTTAATTGGTGCGACGGGTGGAGCTGCTGTCGGGGGTGGCGTCGGTTACTATTTTGATCAACAAGAAGCCGCTTTACGAGAAGAGTTACTTCATTCAGGCGTACAAGTTCAACGTGTCGGCGACAACCAACTTTTATTGCGTATGGAAAACGGCATCGGTTTCCAAACCAACTCTTATCAGCTCGACTCAAGTATTCATCGTACACTACGCGGTGTAGCCAAAATTCTTGTTGAATATCCAGACACAAGTTTAGTGATTGATGGACATACCGATAGTACTGGTGGGGATACCACTAACCAAGTGCTATCAGAACGTCGTGCTGAGTCAGTACGCAGCTTCTTATTGTCGCAAGGTGTCGCTCCGGGACGCGCTATTGCGCGAGGCAATGGTTCTCGCTTCCCAATTTGTACTAACAGTACCGTGGAAGGTCGTGCTTGTAACCGCAGGGTAGACATTCAAATTTTGCCGCTAAAATAAACCTTCAACAAGGCAAGTTGAGTGAACAAGAGTATACTTAAAAGGCCTATCATTGGGCCTTTTTCTTATTACTGGCGATGCTGTTACTCCAACTTCAACTCATTAGGACACGCTAAGCATGCACCTTTTATCACCCTGGTTACTGCTGTTCTTCACCTTGGTGTGTTCATCACCTCTTGTCGCACAAACCAACGAAGTTCGCCAACAAGCTCGTTTAGGTAATCCTGAAGCACAATTTCAATTAGCATTAAGTTATCAACAAACGCAGCAGCCAGATCAAGCCTACTACTGGTTTCTACAAGCAGCGGAGCGCGGCTATCAACCCGCTATGACATCGCTAGCCGACGCTTATTTACAAGGGCTAGGCCACCCTGTTGATTCAACTCAGGCCCTACTTTGGTATACAAAATCAGCCACCTTAGGTGATGCTGAAGCCGCTTTAGCGATTGGGCGTTTATATCAGCAAGGAGAATATATTCCGCAATCCTTGATCATGGCGGAAATTTGGTATCACAGTATTGCCGATCGTCATCCGTTAGGTGAACAGCGCTACAATGAGCTATTACAACAACGATTCAATCAACGCCGAGCCAATCAATTAATTGCCTTACAAAATCTCGAAATACAAGCGCAACAGGACGATTTAAGGAACGAGGACGAAGATAAGGCGTTACAAGAACGCCAGACTCAAGATCATACGATGTCGTTGATGAGCGATTTTTTATTCGTTTTAATTGGCCTATTGTTAATTATGGGCATCTTGTCTCTCTACCGTTCAATCAAAACCAAACAACAGCATCAAGCTGAACAATTGAATCTGGAGCAAAAAGAGCAACTTCAACAACAAGCCGCCGTCATTAAACAACAAAAACGTCAACTTGATAAACTCTATCAAGAGTTTAAAAAACAACAACAGCAGCAAACCCATCATCAACACGATCAGACTTTTTCTTTGGCCTGTGCGTTACTCGGTTTCCACCCTCATCGATTACCCGATGAAAAAACCATCAAACAGCGCTATAAGCAGTTGAGTAAGATCTATCATCCCGATCTGCAAGGCAGCGAAGAAGAGATGAAACGCCTGAACGGCGCAATAAAAATCATTACTCAAAAGTTAAACAAAGGTTAGTATTTATAACAACCATATCGCAACCCCTTCTAAATAAATCACTAAGCAAACGATTAGCATCGCAAACTCAGTAACAGATACTTAACTTAATTACTAAGCATGTGCGATAATCTGCACAGATTAAACACCAAACAGAATAAGGTGGCAAAAGTGATGTTTACTGTGAGCGGTGTGTGCGATTGGTGCAAACTGTCAAACCAATTAACCAAGCATGAATATATTGATGGTAAAGCGCATTATTCTTGTCCAAATTGTCATGATCTGGCAAAAATGGACGTCAGATTATTCAACCTTGATGAACTTGCCTTCCGTGAACGACAAATACACCAAGCGTCCTAATCCTAAAGCGCCATCAGGGCGCTTTTTTGTTCCATAACATTTTGCTTGTTCTCTCTCCTCCTTTCATAAACTGCCAATTTGATCACAAATTCACATCTTTGGCTTACTCTCTCGTTCAAAAAACAACCGCTTATTTATCAATCATCTAGGATAAAAGTCCTAGCTAAATACCAATAATGGACAAAAAACAAACACAATTATTGCTTGATCAATATCCATACCCAGATTACTGTGTATTCATACAGCATGTATATGAGGACAGTATTATGCTTAACACGACCTTCCATTATTCAGATACTATTTATGACTCTTGCTCGGTCAATCGCCACTGCGTGCCACAACTCAATCATCCTATATTATCTCGTTTGGCGCAGTTATCCGAACAACGCCAATGGATTCTCTATACAGCACAATGTCCACGTCCTCGCTATCAACAATTAAGTATGCACCGGATTCAGTGTCATAAAATTATTCATATGAAGGCTTCACACTCCGACTCTGAAATAGACACAGTGATCAAAGCCATTAAATCGGGTAATGCCAGTGCCATTGTTGCCTCGGCAAATATCGATAAAGTTAATCAGCGTCGTTTACAACAGATGGCAAAGCTGCACCAGTGTGAAGTTTTTTTCCTGAATGAAACCTCACCGATCTTCCATTAGTCACCATACTTAAAACAGACACAGAGTTTATCGATACCCTATCAAAGCAAACGTTTGCTTTTTATCTGGCGACAGAAAATAGTTCTGGTATGATGCGTGCAATAAACAAGACCCAATGTTCGGTTTGCAGACCAAAGGGTCTTTCTTGTCAACGCTGTTTAATCCAGATAGGAATGTTTCATGAGCCTTGCTGATCAAGTTCTTGCCGTCAATGACGACCTCCCCATTCGTACTCACCAGCCTGTACACAGCGGTAAAGTCCGCTCGGTTTACTGGCTCACTGAACAAGACAGCCAGCGATTGATCCAAGAAAAAGGTTATCCGATTGCCAAAGATGCGCCACTGGCGATTATGGTGATCAGTGACCGTATCTCTGCTTTCGATTGTATTTGGCATGCCGAAGGAGGATTAAAAGGCGTTCCAGGTAAAGGCGCTGCGCTCAATGCTATTTCTAACCATTGGTTTAGCCTTTTCAAACAACAAGGGTTAGCCGATAGTCACATCGTCGATATTCCCCATCCTTTAGTATGGATTGTACAAAAAGCCAAACCGATTAAAATCGAAGCGATCTGCCGCCAATACATCACTGGTTCGATGTGGCGTGCTTACGCTAAAGGTGAACGCGAATTTTGTGGCATTACCCTTCCTGATGGATTGAAAAAAGATAGCCGACTCCCTGAACTTTTGATCACGCCATCAACCAAAGGCATTTTAACTGGGATCCCTGGTGTTCCTGAAGCCGATGACGTTAACATCACTCGACACGACATCGAACAGAATTTTACTGCATTTAACTTCACCACCCCTGCTGATATCGACCTTTACGAAACACTGCTTAAGCAAGGTTTTAACGTTATTAATGAAGCACTAAAAAATATCGGACAACTGTTTGTCGATACCAAGTTTGAGTTTGGTTATGTGAAAGATGCCAACGGACAAGAAAAACTGATTTATATGGATGAAGTCGGCACGCCTGATTCTTCACGTATTTGGGATGCTAAATATTATCAGCAAGGACAAATTGTCGAAAATTCAAAAGAAGATTTCCGTCAATTCTTACTTAGTTACTTCCCCGACCCAGATATTTTACTCAACAAAGAACGCATGGTAGAACGCGAAGCGTTGGCAAAAAATAACGCACTTCCAGTAGAAGCGTTGATGGATATTTCACGCACGTATTTAAGTATTGCAGAAAAAATTGTTGGGCACCCCATCAAACTGAGCAGCAACCCAAAACAAGAGATCATTGCTATATTACGTGAACACTATGATTTAATTGTTTAATCTCATTTTATCTGCACTCATCATCGAATTGATGAGTGCAGATAATGATAGAAAGGTTAAATCGTAGGTGAAGATGGGGTAATGGTCACCAAAAATTCATCCCCTTGAACAGGCTGCAGTACAACCTCAGCACTTTTCTCGATCAACGATACCTGAGCTGGTTCCAATGCATAAGGCATGATCAGTTTGAGCTCTTCTATCCCTTCTGATTTTGCTAACTTGAGCAATGCGATGAGATTGGCTTCATCACTTCTACGGCTAGATAAGGTACTGAACGCCAAATCCCATAACCGCTCTTCGTGGGTTTTACTCTGTTTAACCGTATCTTGCCAGACGGTACCAAAGATGGGAGCAAAAGAGGCTAATATTTCAGAAAAATTCCATCGTTTCGTACACGATGCGCCTAAAAAGCTCGCATAATCAAACACGACAGAAACTCGTTGTGATTGTTGCATGTTTACCTCAATGTAAAAATCTATCCTAGCGCGCTTACTATTATGCAGGAATACTTATATAGCAATACGATATATAAAAACAATCTTTTATGCGAAGCATTCCCACCTAACTGGAATATAAACCACCAATCTTTTAACAAGATACAAACAACCTTAACCCACTATGTTTCTTCTTCGTATTTATCACGTCAACAGAAGGTTACTAATCAAAAGTGGTCGAAGGTGACCGATTTAAACTTCAATTGAGTCTATAATGAAAATAATCACTTAAAGGTAAAGGCTTATCTATTTACAACTTAGCTGATAAGCCGCTATCATTTTTAACCATCTGTTCCCACCTACCCTACATAGGCACCAAATGAATAACGATAAACGTCCGCTTTATATTCCTTACGCTGGTCCAGCGCTACTTAGCACCCCTTTATTGAACAAAGGCAGTGCCTTTAGTGCCGAAGAGCGTGCATCTTTTAACTTGGAAGGCTTACTTCCAGAATCAACAGAAACGATTCAAGAACAAGTCGTTCGCGCCTACCAACAATATTGCAGCTTTGAAAGTGATATGGATAAGCATATTTATCTGCGCAATATTCAAGACACAAACGAAACCCTCTTCTACCGTTTAGTGCAAAATCATATCTCTGAGATGATGCCAATCATTTACACTCCAACGGTTGGCGCCGCCTGCGAAAACTTCTCCAATATTTATCGCCGTGGCCGTGGGCTATTTATCTCTTACGCTAACCGAGATCGTATCGACGATCTGCTTAATAACGCGGCAAACCATAACGTTAAAGTGATCGTGGTGACCGATGGTGAGCGTATTCTTGGCCTTGGCGACCAAGGGATTGGGGGTATGGGCATTCCAATCGGTAAATTATCACTTTACACGGCTTGTGGCGGAATCAGCCCAGCCTATACCTTACCTATCGTATTGGATGTCGGTACCAATAATCCACAACGCTTAGCAGACCCGATGTACATGGGCTGGCGTCATCCTCGGATCACCGGAGCCGAATACGATAACTTTGTCGAAGATTTTATCCAAGCGGTACAACATCGTTGGCCAGATGCTTTGATTCAATTTGAAGATTTTGCGCAAAAAAATGCCATGCCACTGCTGGAACGCTACAAAAATCGCATTTGCTGCTTTAATGATGATATTCAAGGCACCGCGGCGGTCACCGTAGGTTCGCTACTGGCGGCGTGTAAAGCGGCTGGTAGCCAATTATCACAACAACGGATTACCTTCTTAGGTGCAGGCTCCGCTGGCTGTGGTATTGCCGAAGCGATTATTGCCCAGATGGTCTCAGAAGGGATCTCTGATGCTCAAGCTCGTTCACAAGTTTACATGGTCGATCGTTGGGGTCTATTAGAAGAAGGGATGCCGAATCTGCTTGATTTCCAACAGCGTCTGGTACAGAAAAAAGACAATACTCAAGATTGGACTTCTGAAGGCAATGGTTACTCATTGGTCGATGTAGTACGTCATGCCAAACCAACAGTATTGGTGGGTGTTTCCGGTGCTCCGGGTCTGTTCAGTGAGGAAGTGATCAAAGAAATGCATGCGCATTGCCCTCGACCGATTATTTTTCCTCTCTCTAATCCGACGAGTCGAGTTGAAGCGACGCCTGCCGATATTATTCACTGGACCAATGGTGAAGCATTAGTCGCCACTGGTAGCCCGTTTGCTCCCGTCATCCATGATGATAAGACGTACGCGATTGCCCAGTGTAATAACAGCTATATCTTCCCCGGGATTGGCTTAGGCGTACTCGCCGTAGGAGCGAAACGAGTGACCGATGAGATGTTAATGGAATCGAGCCGAGCCTTATCACTCTGTTCACCATTGGCGATTAATGGTCACGGGCCGCTTCTTCCTCCGCTAGAATCGATTCATTCTGTCTCGAAGAAAATTGCCTTTGCTGTTGCTAAAAAAGCGATAGAACAAGGTGTTGCGTTAGAAATTACGGATGAAGCTTTGGACGTTGCCATTGAACAGCATTTCTGGCAACCTGCTTATCGTCGTTACAAACGTACCGCTTTTTAATCCGTCCCGTTGAACAAAGCGTTAATAGGAGCTGTTAATGTTTGCGCTGTTTTGTCGTGCAACGTTAGCAGCTTCGAGGCTTTAATCACTAGAGTACCGATATGATGAGTTTTTTGGCCCCAGCCGGTCAGTATCTAGCCCCCTATCTCGCTGAAATCTCGATGGCGCTGATCGCCTGCTGGTTGGTGATGCTGGGTGGAGAAGTTAATGCCTTACTACGCCGCCTGATGCGTAACCAGCATTTTATTATCCGCACTTTAGTCTTTATTATCGTCAATGCGTTTGGCTATGGTTTACTGATTGTCAAAGCCAGCCCTTACTTAACTCGCACACTGGCCAACTTAGAGCGAGGCATGATGTTTAGTATCATCATGATCAGTTTTATTGTGATAGGTTTATGGGCACAAAAAAACCGACAAATTTAATGATTCGCCGACTGAAAACGCTTTTACGTTGGTTTCTTCGCGGCGTGGCTTTGCTGATACTGCTTGTCTTAATTGCAGTGACCGTCATTTTTTCCATTGACCGCTGGGTAAGCTGGCAGACACAACAATATATTATTAGTGATATCAATAAATTACCCAAGTTTGATGTCGCTGTTGTCTTAGGAACCAGCAAATACCTTGGCAGAACCTTAAACGATTATTATCTACACCGTATTGAGGCGGCAGTTGAGCTCTATCAACTCGACAAGACTGACTATTTTCTACTGAGTGGCGATAACGCTCATCGATCTTATAACGAACCTTGGACGATGAAGCGTGATTTACTCAAAGCGGGTGTGCCCGATGAGCAGATCTATCTCGATTATGCTGGCTTTCGTACTTTAGATTCGATTGTCCGAGCGAAACGCATCTTTGATACCGACGATTTCTTGATTGTCACTCAACGTTTCCATTGTGAACGCGCGCTCTTTATCGCTCAACATCACGACATTAATGCCACCTGTTTAGCGGTGCCGGGTCCTAAAAATCATCTGGGGTATAAAGTACGTTTACGTGAAGTCTTCGCGAGAAGTAAAGCCGTTTTAGATCTCTATTTACTCGATACGCAACCGAGATTCCTCGGCCCAAAAGAACCTATCCTGTCTGAATCTCGTGATAGTGGTACACTAAGCGAGAACACTGTAGATGAGTCTGATTGGACTCAATAATAAACCTATAATTCCAAACCCAAACGACCGAAAACACATCGTTAATAACCTAAGCTCTGGCTTACGGATCTCAATAATCCGTTGATTAACTTGGTCATAAATAACGTAAGTGTCGGTCAGTAAGGGATAACAACACACAAAAGAGCGATGTCATGTCTTTAACTATACGCGGCGTATTACAAAAAATGCGTGCTCAACATCATCAAACGGTTCATTACCAACTTCCCGTTGGCGAGCATTTGGTCAACCTTAATCCGCTGATCGGCAAAACGCTGACACTTCATCATACGGGTAATATTTTTTGCCATTCATGCGGCAAAAAGACCAAAAAAAGTTACTCTCAAGGTCATTGCTTTGTATGCATGAAGAAGCTTGCTAGTTGCGATATGTGCATCATGAAACCAGAGACCTGCCATTTTGAACAAGGCACCTGCCGTGAACCTGAATGGGCACAAACTCACTGTATGGTCGATCACTATGTCTATCTGTCCAACACCTCAAGCTTAAAAGTCGGCATCACTCGCCATAATCAAATTCCGACACGCTGGATAGATCAAGGCGCTACTCAAGGATTACCACTCTATAAAGTCAAAACTCGACACATTTCAGGCTTACTCGAAGTCGAACTGGCTAAGCATATCGCGGATAAAACCAACTGGCGAACACTACTTAAAGGAGATGGAGAACCTTTGCCTTTAGCCGAACATGCCGCAAAATTAACACCATTATTAACCTCAAAAATTGCAGAGTTAAGGCAGCAATTTGGAGCCGATGCAGTGATTGAGTTGGACGAGAACGGCACCGAAATTCGTTATCCAGTTGAACAACATCCAGTCAAAATCACCTCTCATAATTTTGATAAGCAGCCGTTAGTTAGTGGTGTGTTACAAGGTATTAAAGGTCAATATCTGATTTTTGATAGCGGGGTCATCAACATTCGCAAATACACCGCTTACGAAGTAGAAGTAAGTTACAACGAATAATATCGGAAATAATCCAACGAGCCATCGAGCAAACAAGTTTGCCCGATGGCGACTGACGGCGTTACTCGACGAGCGATACTGGCTCAACCAATGGCGCCAATACGTTAAAAAGCTGATCGATTTCTTCAACGGTGTTGTAATGCATTAAACCAATTCGCACTACCCCACCTTTCGCTTCTAACCCCAGTTGACGAATCAATCCCAGCGCATAAAAATGCCCATTCCAGACACAAATATTTTGTTCGCCTAACGTCTTGGCTATCCATTCTGGTGAATGATCAGCGATACGAATCGCAAACGTCGGGGTACGCTTATCGCTGTCTGCTTCCCATCGACCATAGAGTTGAACTTGCGATAATTGTTGTAACTTACTAAGAAAATAACCACTCAACTTCTGCTCATGTTGATTAAATTGAGCAAAACTCTGCGCCAAACGCTGACGTAAAGGTGCACCGCTTTCTCCCCATTGAGCCAAATAATCAATCGCAGCCACTAAGCCTGCTAAGCTTTCAAAACTCTGCGTTCCCGTTTCAAATCGGCCGGGACCAATATTCGTTGCTGGCTCCACTTTATAAGGTTGCAAACTGTGTAACCATTGAGAGTGGATATAGGCAATACCGATGTGGGGCCCGAAAAATTTATACGCCGAACACGCTAAGAAATCACACTCCAAATCTTGGACATCAATCAAATGATGCGGCGCATAATGGACAGCATCCACGTACACTTGAGCCCCTACCGCATGAGCGGCCTTGACAACCCTTTTGACATCGACGATTGAACCTGTCGTATTCGAAGCATACGTCAGGGCGACTAAAGTAGTTTTGCTATTAATCAGGCTTAAAAGATGATCAACATCCAGCGTACCGTTTTCAGGGTTGATCCGCGCTTGATGAATCAGTGCGCCTTTATCTTGTGCGGCCTGCTCCCAGCTCGATACGTTAGAATAATGATCCAAGGCCGTAACAACCACTTCATCACCCGTTTGCCACTCTCTACTGATCGCTCGACTGAGTTGAAACGTCAAGGAGGTCATATTAGCACCGAAGATAATGTTGCCCGACGATTCAGCATTGAGTAGCGCTTGGACAGACTCTCTTGCTTGTAACGTGAGATCCGTTGTCCGCTGACTCGAAAAAAAGTGACCACCAAGATTAGAATTAAAGTGCCCCAGATAATCCGTCATCGCTTGCAGCACCGAGCGAGGCACCTGAGAACCACCAGGGCCATCAAAGAAATAAACCGGCCTACCGTGATGGGTCTGACTTAAAGCAGAAAACTGCACCCGTGCTTGTTCAGGAGTGAAGCTCATGACGACCATCCTTAGCGGTTAGAACAAAAACATCCATATGCCCTTCTTGAGTGTGATCCACCGAGCGAATGGGACTCGCGTTGTGCCATAACTTACTGTCTGCCAGTATCGCCACCTCGCCATTATCAAGCACTTTACGGAAAAATGGCGCTTCATGGCAGTCGTTATAAAGCATAATATCGCCACCCACGATGTTGTGGCGGTCAATACTGACTAAAGCGATATGATCAAAACCATCTTGATGAACCCCTTCTGGAGCCACTTGAGTTTCATCATAAATCGCCGTGACTCGAATTTGGTGAATCTCTATCTCTTGCCCATTCGGTAACTCATTTGCCTGCATAAATAACTCGCATACCTCTCGCATTCCCTCACTATTTAGAGTCTCGGCAAGAATAGGCTCAAACTGACGAACAATATCCCCTTGAAAATGGTTAATATCCTCACTTTGCACAAACTCATTTTTTCCAAGAGAAACCACTTGACCATCTCGATACTGAATCACCGAATAACGACGCAAGCGATATTTACCGTCTGCATGCTCAGTATGAGGCAGCGTGGCAAACGATGGCGCTAATTGGCGTGTAGCCTCTGGACTTAAATGAGTAATTTGTAAGGTTGTTTCATGTGCAGATAACATTATTGACTCCTTAATGAAAACACATGCGAAATACTTTTTATTAACACTTCATTTACATAAAGAATACGGAGAAATATGCTTTATTCAAGCTAGGCAGCCCACAAATTCCAATCAAGGCCAGTAATAAGATATAAAAAACCAAAATTTAAACTTATATTAGATATAAAATCTAAATCCATTCCTCTCAAGGGCTAAATTTTAGACCGACTGTCTAAAAAAATAAAAAGTTCAATAAATACATTACCTTAAAGAATAATAGCGAGCTTTAATCGATCCATTCTGCATACTGATGTACTCCCCATGCCATACCCAGAATTTGTACATACACAACTGAGCTTTAATTCTCTTGCATTCCCCATTTAGTTAGTTAGACTAACTAAATTAAAGTGAGGAGTAACATCGTGGATTTAAGACATTGTTTACAACATTTAGAATGGCATTTATGGCACCACTGGCGTGAATACGCGAAACAAAATGGTAATCTAGATTTAACAAGCAGCGAGTTACAATATTTATATACCCTGCTCACTCACGCCGAACAGGGTATACGTTTGACCGAATTGGCCGAGCAGATGAAAGTGAGTAAAGCTTCCGCCAGTACCATGGTTAACAAGTTAAAAAAGCAAGGTTACATTATTCGCGAACCTTGTCCTGAAGATGCCCGAGCGCAACGACTTTTCCCTAGCGCCAAAATGTTAGCCATGCGAGATTATGAACAAGATGTTTATCAACCTGCGCTATCACACTTTAAACAAACCTTAACCAGCGATGAACTAAAACTACTGGAACAGTTATTAGTCAAAGCTTGTCGTGATTTAGACCTTGGGGACATGGATCCACCTCAACTGGCCTCTCGTCCTTATTAATTGAGAAACAACATGATAAATTTACAGCGCACTTCTGTCGGCAAAGCGTTTTGGCACTACACTTTGCCATCCATTGCCGCTCTGATGGTCAGTGGCACCTACCAAATTGTCGACGGTATCTTTGTTGGCCACTTTATTGGTGCCGATGGCTTAGCCGCAATTAGCTTAGCGTGGCCATTTGTGGGCGTATTACTCGCCTTTGGTATGATGATTGGTATGGGTGCTGGCGCTCATACGTCGCTAAAAATGGGCGCAGGCGATATCTCGCAAGCGACTAATTATTTGATTCACGGCCTATTACTGCTGATCGGCGTCGGTTTACCGCTCGGGATCACACTGCACTTTCTAAGTCCCACATTTTTGCATTTTCAAGGCGCAACGGGTGGCGCTTACTCTCAAGGAGCCGACTATTTATATTGGATGATGGCAGGCGCTCCAATTGTATTAGCCAGCATTGCTTTACCTCTATTAGTACGCAACGCCGGAGCCCCACGTTTAGCCACACTCGCAATGGGAATTGGTGCGATCAGTAATATTGCCTTAGATGCGCTCTTTATTGGTTATCTCCGTTTTGGATTGCAAGGGGCCGCGATTGCCACTTTGTTGGGTGAGCTGATCTCAGTCATGATCTGTTTAAACTATCTACTAAGCCGTCGCAGCCAACTGCCGATCTCAAAGCAAGCTTTTCACTGGCAAGGTAAAGCGATGTTCGACATTCTAAAAACTGGCTTGTCGAGCATGTTGATGTATATGTACATCAGTTTTTCTATTGTGCTACACAACATGCTGCTGCTCAAACATGGTCAAGCCATCCATGTTGCTGCTTATAGTATTGCTGGTTATCTACTGACTTTTTATTATCTGATGGCTGAAGGTACAGCAGGAGGCATGCAGCCTCTGACCAGCTTTTACTACGGTGCCAATCTTAAACAACGCGTCAAAGCAACGTTTAAAATTGCTAGCGCATTTACCCTAGGCAGCGGTATTTTTCTGGTTCTAGCAATTCAATGGTCACCCAGTTTCTTTGCGCAATTTTTTATTGCTCAGGGAGATGAAGCGCTGCTCACCACCACCACATGGGCAATGCGGTTGTTTTTATGTGCCATGTTTTTAGACGGATTTCTGATTCTCACCGCAACGTGGTTCCAGTCCTTAGGACTAGGCAATAAAGCGACGTTTATCACTATGAGTAATATGATGATTCAGATTCCTTTTTTGTTAGTTTTACCCCATTTCTTTGGTTTAAATGGCGTATGGCTTGCGGTTCCAATATCCAACGTCTGTTTATCTTTATTGGTTGGTTTTATGTTATACCGCCAATGGAAAAAACTCGGTCATCAAGCAGATTCCGTTGTCATACCATAACCGGCTTGAATGGCTTGCAGTAGCAGAGAAGGTAAATCATCTACACTGCTGCTGCAAATTCGGACAGGATATATGCCTTTCCATCCCGAACATTATTCCTTACAATCGATTAACTTTTTAGAACTCACAGCGGAGTCATCATGAGCGATGTAAAGCATTGTAAACTACTTATTTTAGGCTCAGGCCCAGCTGGCTACACCGCTGCCGTTTATGCAGCGCGGGCAAACCTAAACCCTGTGTTAGTCACAGGAATGCAACAAGGTGGTCAACTTACCACCACTACCGACGTTGAAAACTGGCCAGGCGATCCAGAAGGGTTAACGGGACCCAATTTAATGGAGCGGATGAAGCAACACGCAGAGCGCTTTGAAACTGAAATTGTATTTGACCATATTAATCAGGTTGATTTTTCTCAGCGTCCTTTCCGCTTAAAAGGCGATAGCCAAGAATACACCTGTGACGCGCTAATTATTTCAACGGGGGCTTCAGCAAAATACTTAGGCCTACCTTCTGAAGAAGCGTTTAAAGGCCGAGGGGTTTCTGCTTGTGCAACTTGCGATGGTTTCTTTTATCGTAATCAAAAAGTAGCGGTAGTCGGTGGTGGTAACACCGCTGTCGAAGAAGCCTTGTATCTTGCCAATATCGCTTCTGAAGTTCACCTTATTCATCGTCGAGACACTTTCCGCTCAGAGAAGATTCTCATTGACCGTTTAATGGATAAAGTCAACAACGGTAATATTGTCCTACATACTAATCGCACGTTAGATGAAGTGCTTGGCGATGAGATGGGCGTGACCGGGGTTCGTTTAAAAGATACTCAGTCTGATCAAACCGAACAACTCGATGTCATGGGAGTTTTCATTGCTATCGGTCATCAACCCAATACCGACATCTTCCAAGGTCAACTTGATATGAAAGATGGCTATATTTGGGTTCAATCTGGCTTAGAAGGTAATGCAACCCAAACGAGCGTACCTGGAGTTTTCGCTGCAGGAGATGTGATGGATCATAACTATCGTCAAGCCATCACTTCGGCTGGTACAGGTTGTATGGCCGCACTCGATGCTGAGCGCTACCTTGATAGCCTCAATAGCAAATAAAAAACCATCGATTGTGCCTCTTGTGTGACAACTGACTAACCCAACGGTATATCCGTTGGGTTTTCTTTTGTATACTAGCCGACTTACCTTTCATAATAATGATCAATAAGCCTTTAAAATGGATAAGAAAAAGCAACGCAGCCTCAATCTTTGGCTCAAGCAGCAAAGCAAACTGGCCAAACGCTGGTTAATGCTTGCTATAGGGTTAGGCGTGATTTCTAGCTTGCTCTTGCTTGGGCAAGCCGCCTTGATCGCCAGCATTCTTCATCAGCTAATCATCGAGCAAGTAGATAAACAAACGTTAATCACACATTTCGGCTTACTGGCCATGACCATTGCACTGCGCGCAGGCTGCTCATGGGCGAGAGAAATGGCTGGATTTCGTGCAGGCCAAGAGATCAGAACCTACATTCGGCAACTGATCTTTAATAAACTTCGTGATTTAGGTCCCGCCTACATTAAAGGTAAACCTGCCGGTGCATGGGCAACCTTAACGCTCGAACAAGTCGAAGAAATGCATGATTTTTTTGCTCGTTACTTACCACAAATGGCTTTGGCTGTATTGATCCCTTTTATCATTTTAGTGGTGGTATTCCCAGTCAACTGGGCAGCAGGGTTAATTTTCTTGATCACCGCTCCGCTTATTCCGCTATTTATGGCTTTAGTGGGCATGAAAGCCGCTGATGCAGGCAAGAAAAATTTTAAAGCGCTGCAACGATTGTCCGGTCATTTTTATGATCGTTTACAGGCCATGACGACGATCCGTTTATTTGATCGTACTCAAGCAGAAACTGAGCAAATGCTTGGCGCTTCGGAAGTGTTTCGTAAACGAACCATGGATATCTTACGTATTGCCTTCTTATCCTCTGCAGTATTAGAATTTTTTGCATCGGTCTCGATTGCTATCACCGCGGTTTATTTTGGCTTTAGCTTTATTGGCGAGCTCAATTTTGGATATTACGGTACTGGCGTGACTCTATTTGCTGGATTATTTATTTTGATCCTTGCACCAGAGTTTTACCAGCCTCTACGTGATTTAGGTACCTTTTATCATGCGAAACAACAGGCGATTGCGGCTGCTGAAAGTATGGTGGATTTCTTAAGCATTGATATCAAACAAGTCCAATCGGGTCATCAGGTTATGGACAATCCCTCTTCTATCGAGATTATTGCCAAAGATTTATTGGTATTAAGTCTAGAAGGCAAAACCCTCGTTGGCCCGATCTCTTTTCAATTAGCCCATGGTCAAACCACGGCGTTAGTGGGGCCCAGTGGCGCGGGTAAAACCAGCCTAGTCAATGCCCTGCTCGGCTTTATGCCCTATCAAGGTAGTTTAACCATCAATGGTACAGAATTAAGTCAAATCGACCATGCCTCTTGGCGAGCCTTGATCAGTTGGATTGGACAAAACCCGCTTTTAGTTCACGGAACCATTCGTGACAATGTCACTTTGGGTAAAGAAAGCGTTGACGATAAACAGTTAAATCAAGTGCTGGATGATGCCTTTGCTCGTGAGTTTGTCACCTCACATGGACTGGATTACCCCATTAGTGATCGATCTGGTGGCTTATCGGTTGGTCAAGCTCAACGCTTAGCACTGGCTAGAGCAATGTTACAAAACGGTAAATTCTGGCTCTTAGATGAGCCGACCGCTAGCTTAGATGCACAAAGTGAGCAGCTAGTGATGCGTAGCTTAACGCAACAAATTAGTGACAAAACAGCGCTGTTTGTGACTCATCAACTCGAACCTCTACGCTCTGTCGATCAGATCTTAGTGATGCAAGAAGGGCAGATCGTTCAACGGGGTGATTTTCATCAACTCAGTCAACAACCGGGACTCTTTTCTCGCCTGCTTAGTGCAAACCAAACCAGAAAAGATGCCGATAAGGGGAATTTAGATGCGTGAATTATTACCTTATCTCAAACTGTATAAAAAACATTGGTTTGGCTTATCACTGGGTATGTTATTGGCCTTTTTTACAGTGTGTGCGTCTATTGGCTTACTGACTCTATCTGGATGGTTTTTATCGGCGGCAGCGGTAGCAGGATTAACCATTGCCAGAGAAACGTTCAACTATATGCTACCTGGGGCTTTTGTCCGCGGATTTGCCATGCAGCGTACTGCTGGACGTTGGGGTGAGCGAGTGGTTAGCCATAATGCCACCTTTAAGCTATTGACCGATCTTCGCGTATTCTTTTTTACTAAATTAGCCCCCTTAATTCCGGGACGAATCAATAATCTGCGTGATGCGGATTTGCTCAATCGCTTAGTCGCTGATATTAACGCGATGGATCATGTCTACCTAAGACTGATTAACCCTGTAACCGTTGGTGTTTTTGGTATTGGTGCATTAACCGCCCTACTTTGCTGGTTTGATATGAGCTTAGGGTTAACGTTAGGCGCTATCTTACTGACGTTACTGCTCGTTTGGCCGCCGCTGTTTTACCTGCTCGGTAAACGAAATGGTCAAGCACTAACAGAACATAAAGCACAGATGCGTATTGCGACTCTAGACTGGCTGCAAGGCTATAGTGAACTGGTTATTTTTAATGCTGAACAGCGCTACCGTAGCGCGATTTTCACAGCCCAAGACAAGCTGTTATATAACCAAAAGATCAATACCCATTACACCGGACTTGCGCAAGCCCTCTTGCTTCTCGCTAACGGCTGGGCATTGCTACTCATGCTTTGGTTAGCGGCAGATGGCGTCAATGGTCAGGCTCCCGATCCGATGATTGCCTTAATGGCCTTTGCAACCATGGCCAGCTTTGAATTACTGATGCCGATTGCTGGTGCATTTCAATATTTAGGTCAAACCCTAACCTCCGCCCGTCGCTTGAACGAAGTCATCCTGAGTGAGCCCGAGGTTGTTTTTCCATTGTCATCGACTCAGCATTCTGAGCAATTGGATATCCAATTTAATTGCGTCAGCTTCGCTTATCCTGACACCACGAAAACTGTGGTTAATCAAATTAATCTAGCCATCCCAGCTGGAAAAAAAGTGGCGATTGTCGGTCAAACTGGATCGGGGAAATCAACACTCATTCAGTTGCTGTGTCGTTATTGGGATCCATCGCAAGGAGAAATCTCTATTGGTGGCACTCGCTTGCAAAATTGGCAAGAGAGCGATTTACGCCGGGCCATAAGTGTCGTTAGTCAACGAGTGGATATTCTAAACGGAAGTTTGCGCGATAATCTTCTGATGGCTAAACCTGATGTTACTGACGAAGAATTACAACAGCGACTTCATCAAGTCGGACTGGAAAAATTATTGGATGGTCCAGGGCTAGATACTTGGCTTGGTGATGGTGGACGTCAGCTCTCCGGTGGTGAAAAGCGCCGGATTGGTATCGCGAGAGCACTGCTTCATAATGGAAAAATTTTGCTGCTTGATGAGCCGACTGAAGGTTTAGATAAACAAACTGAACAACAAATTATGGCGCTACTGCAATCTCATTTCGCGGATAAAACGGTTATTTTTATCACTCATCGCTTGGTTGATCTTGAATCGATGGACACGATTTGCCTGATTGATCAAGGAGAAATTGTAGAGCAAGGCCATCATAACCAACTACTCGCTCAACAAGGTCGATACTTCCAACTGCAACAAACTTTATAACTAATCAATAAACAACGTATTGAATAGCATAGTTATTACTATATTATATGGTTTTTATTCTCGCCCTACATAACGTAGGGCGACTTATTTCAATCATAACTAAGCCCTCTTTAATCTCGGTTTATTGACGATTCATCGTAGGGACACAACGGAGTTGACAGTGAAAAAACTGATTCTTGCCGCGGCAATTACTGCCACGGCAGCGGCGGGTGGCTATTTTTACCATCTTGATTCTAAAGCCAATACTGATCTCGATCCTTTATTAACACTTATTCCAGCCGAATCGGCTTTTGTCTCTTTCACTACCGAAGAGTACGATCATTATCAATACTTACATGCTTTCGGTTATGCCCAAGAGAGTTTATACGACTATTTTGATGATAGAGAGTTCACTGCAGAACAAGCGTTTATTATTGATTATCTTGATGGTTATTTACAAAGTGCGGTCGATAAACAAACACTGAAAAACTACCTCGGCACACCAGATAGCATTCAGCCTATCATGTATACCTTAGGCTTAATTCCTGTATACAAAATTCAGCTCGAAAACAGTGACACGTTTTGGCGAACCATCTCACAAGTTGAACAAGAAACTGGAGCCACCTACCAAACAGGTCAGTTAGGTGAGGTCAATTATCGTCGTTATCGACTCACTGAAGAAGGGGATGAAGATATTGGTCTGATCATTGCGGTCGACAATAAAATCGCTACCTTTACGCTTGATATTCCCATGTTAGGTGAAGAAAATCCGCTTAAATTAGCGTTGGGCATTGAAAAACCTCAGCTCTCTTTTGCGCAAAGCGATCGTTTTAGTAAGCTAAAAACTAAGTATGGAAAACAATACAGCAACTATGCCGACTTAGATCATCAAGCGATTATCCAAGGCCTCACTCAACCAGGAAGTAACCGTATTGCTCGTCAACTAGAGGCATTGCAACAACAAACCTCTGAACCATTTCTTGATGAGCTTCGCCACCCCAATTGTCAAACAGAGCTAGCAGCCATTGGCCGTAACTGGCCACGCACTGTCGGGCTTGCTGAATATAGCATGCATAATGGGCAAGCGGCGATCAAGGGTAAATTGGTCATTGAAAGCCATAACCAAGTGATCATTAATGCACTCAAAGCAATACGTGGCTTTTTACCTGAAGTGACCGATCCTCAAGAGCGTATTTTTTCTATCGGCCTTGGTTTAGATATTTCAAAATTAGCCACTTCTGTTGGTAGTATTTGGAATGACCTACGCCAACCAAGCTACTCTTGTGAGTTTTTGGCTGATTTTCAACAGAGTTTAGGCGATGAAAATCCAGCAGCAATGCTAAGTCTAGGAGCAAGTATGCTTGGCAGTGTAAAAGGTATGCATTTTGCGCTGAATGATCTGTCCTTAGATACAGAACATCCTTTTGGCCCACAATTGGATAAACTCGATTTTCTCTTCACTCTTTCAGCAAATCAACCTGAAAACCTCTTACTCAGTGCTCAAATGTTCGTACCCGAATTAGCACACTTGGCGCTTGAAGCCAATGGTGAACCAATGGATCTGTCGACACTGGTGAGTGCTGAAACGGGTATACAAACACCGTTATTTGCTCGTCTTAATGATAAACACCTTGCTCTGTATTCTGGCGCCCAATCAGCAACCTCCGCAGAAGCTATCTTAAAACAACCATTAACGTCTAAAGGACTGTTTCAGTTTGATGTTAATATGCCACGTTTTATGGAAGCAATGCGATTAGCCGCAGAATTCAGTGACGAAGAGCTTCCTGAAGAGTTAATGCATGGTGCAACGAGTAACACGGTTACTCAGTTTATCATCGACATTAACGATAACGGCATTGTACTTGACTATCATCAATACTCAGCCAAACCTGTACAATAATCATCTTCATTACTATAAAAATCCCGAGCATTGCTCGGGATTTTTATATTTAACTGTATCTGGATTGGCGACTTTTATTATCAAGCCAGCGACCGAATAACAATAAGTAGACTTAACCTTGGCGACGTGGCGCTTTCGCTTTACCGTTCGGCGCCCGAGTACCTTGACGGCTACTCTGCTCTTGTACGCTATTACGGGTACTTGAACCCGGCTTGCGACGACCACGTGTAGGTGCATTACCTGTCGAACCACCTGTCGTTGTCCCGTTAGTTACTCGGCTTTTCGGTTTAGCGGTAGTGGTCGTGATTCGCTCTTCATGACGTTTCACCGCTCGACGGATCTTCTGGCTACGTGAACGCTCACGTTTGCGTGATGTATTATCTTTCGATTCATCCAGCATGGTTTCTTTTTCTGGACGCAGTTCTACTAAATCACGTAAGTAGTTAACTTGCTTAAGATCCAACTCCGCCCAACCGCCACGTGGTAATTTCTTATCTAAGAAAATATCGCCATAACGAACGCGTTTCAAACGACTGACGGTGGTTCCTTGCGATTCCCACAAACGACGCACTTCACGGTTACGTCCCTCGTTAATCACCACATAGAAGGTATGGTTCATCCCTTCACCACCAGCATACATCACATCTTCAAAACGAGCCATGCCGTCTTCAAGCTGCACACCGCGCACTAAGTTACGAATTTTTTCTTCATTGATTTCACCAAAAACCCGCACTAAGTATTCACGTTCAACCTGACGACTTGGGTGCATCAAACGGTTAGCCAGTTCACCATCAGTAGTGAACAGCAATAAACCAGAGGTATTGGCATCAAGACGCCCAACTGAAATCCAGCGTGAGCCACGAATTTTTGGCAAACGATCAAACACGGTACGACGGCCTTCCGGATCGTGACGAGTACACAACTCACCTTCCGGTTTATAGTAAGCCAGCACACGACAGATCACTTCTTCTGGTGCTTTAGCAGAAACGGCATGCCCATCAATACGTACTACGGCGGTTTCATCTTCTAGACGTTCACCGAGTATAGCTACCTTGCCATTAACACTTACACGTCCAGCTCGGATCAGAGCTTCAAGCTCTCGACGAGAACCATGACCAGCACGTGCTAAAACTTTTTGTAACTTTTCGCTCATTTATCTACCTATGATGTCGTCTTCTCAGACGTCGAATGACAATATGCGATCTTAAAATCGCGGTCGAATATTATTGCAAATAATCCAATAAAAAGCACTCGTTTTGTGACTGATACGATCATTGAAATGGGGTTGGGTCACCCGCACCTAAGCGTGCAACAACCATTTCGTCCTCACTGAAATCAATCACCGTCGTAGGTTGCTCTCCTAAGTAACCACCATTGAGAATCACATCCACGACGTGCTCTAAACGATCGCGAATCTCTTCTGGGTCAGACTCGGTTGTTTCTTTACCAGGCAAAATCAATGAAGTGGACATCAAAGGCTCACCTAAAGCTTCTAATAAATCGAGAGCAATTTTATTATCGGGTACACGAATGCCAATCGTTTTGCGTTTAACATTCATTAAACGACGCGGCACTTCTTTAGTCCCTTTAAAAATAAAGGTGTAAGGCCCTGGCGTATTATTTTTGAGCAAACGAAACGCTGTGTTATCTACCCGTGCGTATAACGACAGCTCCGATAAATCACGACACAAAAGCGTGAAGTTATGCTTATCATCTAAACGGCGAATTTGACAAATCCGCTCTAAGGCCTGTTTGTTTTCTAATTGACAACCCAACGCATAACCAGAATCGGTGGGATAGACAATAACACCACCGCTACGAATAATGGCGACCGCTTGATTAATCAAACGCGCTTGTGGATTTTCAGGGTGAACATAAAAAAATTGACTCATGATTATTCCTCTTCGCTGAGTCTCACGACTCTCTGGTTTGGCAGGTGTTGCCACGACTCCCAAACCGCTGCTACGCCCGCTGGCAACCAAAGATTCCGACCAAGCTCCATCCACGGAGAGGGGTAATGAAAATCACTGCCTTGCGATGCGAGTAAATTAAAATGGATGGCGTAATCACCAAGAGTGCGCTTTTCTTGCGGCGCTTGCTGAGGCTGAGCGACTTCCATAGCATCTCCTCCCGCTTCAACAAATGCGCTAATTAAGCGCTTAAGCCATTTCGCCGTCAAGTCATATCGCCCAGGATGAGCTAAAACCGCTTGCCCCCCAGCGGCGTGAATCGCGGCAATAGCCTCACTCATGCTGCACCAAGTCGGTGGTACATAACCGGGATTATTACGGGTTAAGTATTTCTTAAACACCTGCTGCATGGATTTAACATAGCCTTGATCGACAAGCCATTTAGCAAAATGAGCACGTGTAATCGGCGCATCACCAGCAATTTGCTTAACTTCATCGAGCACACCATCTCGAGTCGCTTTGGCGAGTCGCTCAGCGATTAATTCAGCCCGTCCAACGCGATGCTGTTTTTGCTCAGCAATTAATTGAGTCAGAACCATATTCTCAGGATCAATATTTAAACCAACAATGTGAATATCTTTATTTTGCCATACGGTAGAAAACTCAATACCGTTGATTAAGGTAATTGGATGTTGCCCAGCGTCAATATAAGCTCGGGCTGGAGCTAAACCGTCGATCGTATCGTGATCGGTGATTGCCAATACATCAACATTAAATTCTAACGCGCGGTCAATCAATTGCTCAGGGCTAAATCGACCATCTGAAGCCGTGGTATGACTGTGGAGATCTATTTTCATATCTATTGCCTGTTATTTAGGCTTGACTTTTCGCTCTCGAACTAGTTAACTAGTACGCAAATACAAAAGCACCGTATTAAGGCTTCCTATGTTACAAGAATTTAACCAAAACTATAATCACAATTTTAGTGCAGCTTCTGCTGAACTCACTTGGTGGCGCACTTGGACACGTTCTTGGTGGGCAACGGTGTACTTTTAAATCGAATACACAATCAAAGCCCGCCGATACTGAGCGGGCTTTTTTATTGACTCCGGTCGCTGACTTTCACTATACCCTAGCAATACAACAGACGACGATTGGGTCAAATACAGGATTATGCGAGTATGCAAAGCAGGAAGAAACCTATTCATCAAGGAGGCTTTATGAACAAAGCCATTGAGGTTAAACAGCAAGGAAAACTTGAGGTTATTGAAACCACCTTGCCTTACACACAAGATCCAACGCGTTTATTCCATGCCTTGTGTGCCAATAAAACCGACTGCTTATTACTTGAATCCGCGGATATTGAGTCAAAACAAGACGTCAAAAGCTTGTTGCTGATTGATGCCGCGGTACGCATTACTTGCGTAGGTCATAGCGTCACCTTTCTCGCCTTAACCGATAACGGCAAACAACTGATCGAGTTACTCAGCAATAACCTTGCTGCTAACGTTTGCCATCAGTTAGACCATAATAATAGCTTAACTCTGAACTTTGCTCCGCTCAGTGATCAATTAGATGAAGATTCACGCTTGCAAGAAGCCAGTGTATTTGATGCCTTGCGCTTGGTGCAACACAGCTTTGATCTGAGTGAACAAGATAAATATGCAATTTTCCTCGGCGGCTTATTTGCTTATGACTTAGTGGCCAACTTCGAGCCTTTAGGCAGCGCAGAAGCTCTCGATCAATGCCCAGATTATGTGTTTTATGTCGCTGAAACCTTAATGGTGATTGATCATAAAACTGAGCACTGCCGCTTACAAGCGACGCTGTTTAGCGCCCATCAAGAGCAGCGCCAACGCTTAACAACTCGCTTACAAACCATTGCTAGGCTTAGCGCAGAATCAACACCGCTGCCGCCAGCGCAAACCGTTGCTGAGATCAATGTCACCAGCACACTTTCAGATGCGGAGTTCTGCAACACAGTGGATTACTTGAAAACCTTGGTTGTGCAAGGTGATATCTTCCAAGTGGTTCCCTCTCGCCGCTTTCGATTGCCTTGCCCATCACCACTGGCCGCGTATAAAAAGCTCAAAGAAAGCAACCCGAGTCCGTACATGTTTTATATGCAGGATGCGGACTTTACTCTGTTTGGTGCTTCACCAGAAAGTGCCTTGAAATACGCCACAGAGACTAACCAAGTAGAAATTTATCCGATCGCTGGCACCCGCCGCCGCGGTAAACGCGCCGATGGATCCCTTGATCATGATTTAGATAGCCGTATCGAACTTGAACTGCGCGCTGATAACAAAGAGAACGCTGAACACATGATGCTGGTTGATCTGGCAAGAAATGATGTGGCGCGCATTGCCGAAGCTGGTAGCCGTCACGTGGCTGATTTATTAAAAGTTGACCGTTATAGCCATGTGATGCATTTGGTCTCTCGCGTTGTCGGTCAGTTGCGTCGTGATCTCGATGCCCTACACGCTTACCAAGCTTGTATGAATATGGGCACGCTAACGGGAGCACCGAAAATCCGTGCCATGCAAATTATCCGTGAAGTAGAAAAAACCAGACGTGGCAGCTATGGCGGCGCGGTGGGTTATTTAACCGGAGAGGGTGATTTAGACACCTGCATCGTCATCCGTTCAGCGTATGTGGAAAATGGCATCGCACAAGTACAAGCTGGAGCCGGCGTTGTTTATGACTCTGATCCGCAATCTGAAGCCGATGAAACACGTAGTAAAGCTCAAGCCGTGATAGCGGCGATTCAATCCGCGCATCAGGAGTAACCCTATGGCGAATATTTTGTTTGTCGATAACTTTGACTCATTTACCTACAATTTGGTTGATCAGTTTCGTACCTTAGGTCATCAAGTGACCATTTATCGTAACCACATTGCGGCGCAAACCATTGAACACGCCATCACGCAACTGGATACCCCTTTGCTGGTATTATCACCAGGACCTGGTGCGCCATCTGCCGCAGGTTGTATGCCAGAACTATTACAACGCTTAAAAGGTAAAGTGCCGATCATTGGCATTTGCCTTGGCCATCAAGCGATTATTGAAGCCTATGGCGGCACCGTTGCGGGTGCCGGTGAAATCGTACATGGCAAAGTGTCCATGATGGAACATCAGCATCACGCGATTTATGGCCAGTTACCCTCACCGATGGCTATCGCCCGTTATCACTCACTGGTCGCAACTCAAGTCCCTGACTGTTTAACTATTACGGCAAAAGTAGATGGTTTGGTGATGTCTGTTGTCCATGAACAAGACAAAATTTGTGGTTTTCAGTTTCATCCTGAGTCCATCATGACCACCTATGGCGCTACATTGCTTGCCAATGCCATTGATTGGGCGCTGAGCAAATAAGTTCAACCACGATGCTCCGCCTAATTTTATACACAGATTGATAGGGATATTTTATGCAACACATCATCGATAAACTGTATGCCCAGCAGTCACTTTCACAATTGGAAAGTCAGCAGTTATTTGACCTCATCATTCGTGGTGAACTTGACCCCATTTTAATGGCAGCAGTCTTAACCGCTTTAAAAATGAAAGGCGAAACACCGGATGAAATCGCTGGCGCGGCGCAAGCTTTGCTTGCTAACGCTGAACCGTTCCCACGTCCAGACTATGACTTTGCCGATATCGTCGGTACTGGTGGTGATGGTGCGAATACTTTTAATATTTCCACCACTGCCGCTTTTATCGCCGCTGCCTGCGGCGTGAAAGTCGCCAAGCACGGTAATCGAGGCGTTTCCAGTAAATCGGGCTCTTCTGATCTGTTAGACTCGTTTGGTATCAACCTTGCGATGAGCGCTGAGCAAACTCGTCAAGCCATGGATGAGTTAGGCGTGGCTTTTTTATTTGCACCTCAATATCACAAAGGGGTTCGCCATGCGATGCCCGTGCGTCAAACTCTGAAAACACGCACCATTTTCAATATCTTAGGGCCTTTGATTAATCCGGCTCGGCCATCGATCCAACTGATGGGCGTTTACAGCCCTGAGCTCGTGCTACCCATCGCGCAAACCATGTTACAAATGGGGCTGCAACGTGCTGCCGTAGTACATGGCAGCGGTCTGGATGAGGTCGCTATTCATGGTGAAACTTTAGTTGCAGAAATTCGCCATGGTGAGATTATTCAATATACCTTGACCCCTGAAGATTTTGGCCTCGATTCATACCCTCTCTCAGCTATTCAAGGGGGTGAGCCGGCAGAAAATCGCGCCATTATTACTCATCTTTTAACAGGGAAAGGTAGCGATGCTCAACTGGCGGCGGTTGCGGTGAATGTCGCACTGCTACTACGCCTGTTTGATCGTGACGATCTCAAAGCGAACGCCCAGTTAGCCATCGACGTGATGAACTCGGGTAAAGCGTTTCAACTGGTTCAACAATTAGCACAAAGAGGTTAAATTCTATGTCTGAGCAACTCTCTGAACATATTTCAATCCAAGATACTCAGATGGCCGAAGTATTAGCTAAAATCGTGCAAGATAAGTACCTCTGGGTGGAACAGCGCAAAATCAAACAACCGCTGGCGAGTTTTCAAGCCTTGCTGACACCAGCCGATCGCTCATTTTATGACGCCCTCAGCCCAGATAAGACGCGCTTTATTTTAGAATGTAAAAAAGCCTCGCCTTCGAAAGGGTTGATTCGCGAAGATTTTGATTTGGATTATATTGCCTCGGTTTATCATCAATACGCGGATGTGATTTCCGTCTTAACCGATGAAAAATATTTCCAAGGCAATGTCGAGTTTATCCCGCGCATCCGGGGGCAAGTGAGTCAGCCAATCCTGTGTAAAGATTTTATGGTTGACCCTTATCAAGTGTATTTGGCTCGTCATTATGGCGCTGATGCGATTTTATTGATGTTATCGGTACTTGATGATCAGCAGTATCAGCAGTTAGCTAGGATTGCTCACCAACTGGGCATGGGCGTATTAACCGAAGTCAGTGATCACGCTGAACTAACGCGTGCCATCAACCTAGAAGCTAAAGTGATCGGCATTAATAATCGTAACTTGCGCGATCTCTCCACCGATCTCAATCGCACTAAACAGTTAGCGCCTTTATTACCCAAAGGGGCCATCATCATTTCAGAATCGGGGATCTATCACCATCAACAAGTGCGTGATCTCGCCCATTATGCCAGTGGCTTTTTAATCGGCAGCTCACTGATGGCCGAACAAAATCTTGAACTGGCGACGCGCAAAATCATCCTCGGTGAAAATAAAGTCTGTGGCTTAACCCATGCCGATGATGCCGCCAAAGCCTATCAAGCTGGCGCGGTCTTTGGCGGGTTAATTTTTGTCGCTAAGTCGCCACGTTATATCACTATCGAACAGGCTCGGCTCGTCATGAGCGGCGCACCTCTGCATTACGTAGGGGTATTTCAAAATCACCCGCTGCAAGAGGTGGTCGATATTGCGCAGCAATTATCACTCAAAGCGGTACAGTTGCATGGCGATGAAGATCAAGCTTACGTTGACCAATTAAGAATGCAATTAGCCAATGAGATTGAGATCTGGAAAGCCTATGGCGTCAGTGATAGCAAACCAACAACTCTGCAACAGCATATTGATCGTCATCTGTTTGATAGCCAAGTCGGTGCTCAATCAGGTGGAACAGGACAGGCTTTTAACTGGCAACTGCTCGATGAGGTCAATAACGTAATGCTCGCGGGAGGAATTGGCCCAGACAACGCGCAACAAGCGGCAAGCCTTGGCTGTTTAGGGTTAGATCTGAATTCAGGGGTAGAAAGCCAACCGGGTAAAAAAGATCAACATAAACTGAATGTAGCATTTTCTGCCATTAGGCATTATTAATCAACAGCTTGAGCATGACTAATAGCCCAAACCACCCGCCATTATAGCCGTGGTAAAGTGCTACCGGTAAGAGAATCATGCGCAACCAATAACAAGATAAAGGATATCACTCATGGCAAAACTTAATGCCTATTTTGGCGAATACGGTGGTCAATATGTACCACAGATTTTAGTCCCAGCCCTAGATCAGTTAGAACAAGCCTTTATTGATGCGCAGGAAGACCCTGACTTTCGCGCTGAATTTATGTCCTTGTTGCAAGAATATGCCGGTCGCCCAACGGCGCTGACCCTCACTCGTAATCTCACTAAAGGTACCAAAACCAAGCTATACCTAAAACGAGAAGATTTATTGCACGGCGGCGCGCACAAGACCAACCAAGTTCTTGGTCAAGCCTTGCTGGCAAAACGGATGGGCAAACATGAAATTATCGCCGAAACCGGCGCCGGCCAACACGGAGTAGCCACCGCGCTCGCTTGCGCGCTGCTTGGACTGAAGTGTCGGGTTTACATGGGAGCCAAAGACGTTGAGCGGCAAAGCCCCAATGTCTTTCGCATGAAACTCATGGGCGCCGAGGTGATCCCCGTTCATTCTGGTTCAGCAACCTTAAAAGATGCCTGTAATGAGGCGCTACGTGACTGGTCTGCCACTTATGAAACCACCCACTACTTACTCGGTACTGCGGCAGGCCCGCACCCTTTCCCGACCATAGTCCGTGAATTTCAACGCATCATTGGTGAAGAAACTAAGCTGCAAATTTTGGCTCGTGAAGGACGCTTACCTGATGCAGTATTAGCCTGTATCGGCGGCGGCTCAAACGCCATTGGTATGTTTGCCGATTTTATTGATGAAGCTAACGTGCGTTTGATTGGTATCGAGCCAGCAGGGAAAGGCATTGATACCCATCAACACGGCGCGCCACTCAAACACGGTAAAACGGGGATCTTTTTTGGGATGAAAGCGCCATTAATGCAAGACTCTTATGGCCAAGTCGAAGAATCCTATTCGATTTCTGCTGGATTAGACTTTCCATCCGTTGGCCCGCAGCATGCGCACCTGAATGCCATTGGCCGCGCCGAATATGAAAGCATTACCGATGATGAGGCGTTAGAAGCGTTTCAATCCATTGCGCGTAACGAAGGCATCATCGCGGCTTTGGAATCCTCACACGCGCTCGCTTATGCGATCAAAATGGCGTATGCCGATCCATATAAAGAGCAGTTACTGGTGGTCAATTTATCTGGTCGTGGTGATAAAGATATTTTCACCGTCCATCAATTATTAGAAGAGCGAGGCGCACTATAATGGATCGTTATCAACATTTATTCCAACGTTTGGCTGCGCACAATCAAGGCGCTTTTGTTCCGTTTGTCACCATTGGCGACCCTGAGCCACAGCAGTCTCTGCGCATTATGCAAACCCTAATCGAAGCAGGAGCCGATGCATTAGAGCTGGGTATGCCATTTTCAGATCCCTTGGCTGATGGGCCCACTATTCAAGGTGCGAATATTCGCGCGTTAGCATCCGGCACCACCCCCGATCAATGCTTTGAGCTGATTAGCACCATTCGAGCACAGTATCCTGATTTACCTATTGGTTTATTGATGTATGCGAACCTCGTTTACGCTCGTGGTATTGACAATTTCTATCAACGCTGCCAACAGGCCGGTGTTGATTCAGTCCTGATTGCTGATGTCCCCACCAATGAAAGTGCTGAGTTTGTCGCCGCGGCGAAAAAATACGCCATTCATCCGATTTTTATTGCGCCACCCACCGCCAGTGATGAGACCTTGCAGTCCGTTGCAGAGCTCGGTAGCGGCTATACCTACCTGTTATCTCGCTCTGGAGTAACCGGCACGGAAACCAAAGCCAATATGCCGGTCCACGCGTTATTAGAGCGCCTTAACCAATTTTCAGCGCCTCCAGCGCTACTTGGTTTTGGTATTTCTGAGCCAGATCAAGTGAAACAGGCCATTGAGGCTGGCGCTGCTGGGGCGATTTCTGGCTCGGCGGTAGTAAAAATTATCGAGCAACATCTTGCCGAGCCCGAAGTGATGCTGGACGAACTGAAAACTTTTATTTCGGCAATGAAAAACGCCACTCTACGCGATAACTAATTATCCGCTAAGCACTTAGCGTTTCACTGAGGCGGCCTTATGGTCGCCTATTTTTTCGCTTCCTTTTATCTACAAACCCAGTCTATTTTTCTCTCATTTCCTCTTCTGGCGACAAATGTGAACTGACTCCAAGTATTCACTTTTCATCCTTCAATTTACGTTCCAATTCGGAAATCCCGATTGTTAAACAAGATTTAATCGATATAAACGAGACGAATATTTTCACAGTCAACTATCATAGGCTCAGATGTTGAGTTTTTACTCTGACAATGCCCAAGACCAATGTTGATAGAAGACTTAACGTTTCATTAAACGACTAGATTGAAACTATCGGCTATAGCAATACTAAAAAAATAACAATGGAAGAATGACAATGTATAAAAGGATTAAATATTTTCTCACCAGTGATCCTGCCAGTGGTATCTTACTCCTGCTTGCCGCTATCACCGCACTTGCCATCGCTAACTCACCACTACAACACTCTTATCAACAATTTTTAAACTTTTATGTTTTTGGGATCAGCGTCAGTCATTGGATCAATGATGGCTTAATGGCTTTATTCTTTTTAATGATTGGCTTAGAAGTAAAACGTGAGTTGATTGAGGGATCATTAAATAGTCGCTCAAAAGCCATGTTACCAGCAATGGCCGCTTTAGGTGGCATGCTATTCCCTATCGCTATCTTCTTGTTTTTTAATTATCAAGATCCGATTGCCATCAATGGTTGGGCAGCTCCAGCTGCGACAGATATTGCTTTTGCTTTGGCAATTCTAAGCTTACTCGGTAAACGAGTGCCAGTTGAATTGAAAGTCTTCCTGTTGGCTTTGGCCATTATTGATGACTTAGGGGTGATTTTTATTATTGCTTTATTCTATAACAGTGAGCCTTCAGGCATGATGCTGCTGTTCGTCCTCACTATCAGTTTGTTTTTATTCTTTTGTGGCAAGAAGCAATTTTCCTCTCTCGCGCTGTATTTTGTTTTATTCCTTGTGCTTTGGTTTACCGTTTACCACTCAGGCATTCACGCCACACTCGCTGGTGTTATCGCTGGTTTCTTGATTCCCCTGACTTGTCGAGCAGGAAAGAGCCCGGCGAAACGGGTTGAGCATTTATTGAACCCTTATGTCGCATTTTTAATCTTACCGCTGTTTGCCTTTGCCAACTCTGGTGTCACGTTTTCATCGATTAATATCGTCAGTAGTAACGCACACTTACCGCTCGGCATTGCGCTAGGATTATTTGTCGGAAAACCTATCGGTGTCTTCTTGTTCAGTTGGTTAGCGATTAAGCTTGGAGTCGCTCAACTGCCCCCTACTGTCAACCTACGCATGATTCTATCGGTAGCGGTACTGTGTGGGATTGGTTTTACTATGTCTATTTTCATTTCCACTCTCGCGTTTACCGCAGAACAAAGTGCGATGGTCGATTACGCCAAAATCGGTATTTTGATGGGCTCAACCGCTTCAGCCATCTTGGGGTTTTCTATGTTAATCAAGGCGCTTCCAGTATCAACGCCACACATTGTCACTAGCCAAGCCAGAGTAAGTGAGTTGCAACAAAGCCGAATTAAATAATCATGGTTACTTCTATACTCAAACCACTTGGAATGATAATTAGGCGCTAACTGAGTGAACCCCCAATCATATAAATAAACGATGTGATTGGGGTAAGCCAACACCACGGCGAGAGATTATCTGTTTTGCTTTAGTGATTATTTCGCTAGACTGTCGCCATCGTCTCCTTTTGGGCCTCATCTGATAATGAAACAACTGCTCGACTTTATTCCGCTGATTATTTTCTTCGTACTATTTAAGCTTTACGATATCTATATCGCCACTGGCGCGCTGATCGCCGCAACCGCACTGCAAGTGCTGCTCACTTATTTTTTAGTCAAAAAAGTCGAAAAAATTCAGCTGATCACTTTTGCTCTTGTGGCTATTTTTGGCGGCATGACCATCTTCTTACATAATGATAACTTTATAAAATGGAAGGTGACTATTGTCTATCTGGTGTTTGCTATCGGACTTGCTATCAGCCATAAACTGGGTAAATCAGCGATTAAAGGTATGCTTGGCAAAGAAATTTCACTACCGAATGATATTTGGGCCAAAATCACTTGGGCATGGGTAATGTTCTTCATTGTTTGCGCCCTCCTCAACACTTACATCGCCTTTCAACTTTCGTTAGAAGTCTGGGTTAACTTCAAGGTATTTGGCTTACTTGTCGCAACGTTTGCCTATACTTTACTCACTGGTTTTTATATCTATAAGCACCTGCCTAAAGAACACAATGATGCTGAGTAGTATCACGGTCGAACGTCATAGGTTAACGCTTTTGAGCTTGATCCTTTTTTAAGGGTATAATCTGATCTCTTTTTTCAGCGACCGTTTTGGTCGCTGTTTTGTTTATTGTGGATGTCGAAAATGAATCAGGATGCACACTCTCCTAAAGGCCAGCTATTATTAAGAACCCTAGCCATGCCCGCCGATACTAATGCTAATGGTGATATCTTTGGTGGCTGGATTATGTCACAGCTCGATCTTGCGGGTGGTATTCTCGCTAAAGAAATTTCCAGCGGACGTATTGTCACCGTCTCTGTATCGAGTATTACTTTTAAAAAACCGGTTAAAGTTGGTGATGTGGTGTGCTGTTATGGTGAATGTACTAAAATTGGCCGAACCTCGATGTCAATTAATCTTGAAGTGTGGGTAAAACCTATCAAAGAAGATGGGGTACTTGATCGCTTTCAAGTTTGTGAAGCCACGTTTAATTATGTCGCGATTGATGCAGATGGTCGGCCTCGAGTAATAAAACATAGAGGCGCGTGATCACATAACTAAGGATTAATGATATTAATCCTTAACGGGCATTTTCAAATTGGTTTACTTTCAGTACATTAACATCAATCTATACTGACCCAAACGAAAGTGATGAGTAGATGGATAATCTACTTTTACACACGAACAAGGATATTAATATGTGGTACGTGATTTTTGCTCAAGATGTGCCTAATTCTCTTGCATTGCGTCTCAGTGCTCGCCCTGCTCATTTAGCCCGTTTACAGGAATTACGCGATGAAGGTCGGCTACTTACTGCAGGCCCGATGCCTGCCATCGATGCAGAAAACCCCGGAGAAGCGGGATTCACTGGCTCAACAGTGATTGCTGAATTTGAATCTCTACAAGCCGCCCAGCAATGGGCCGAAAGCGACCCTTACGTTGCGGCGGGCGTTTATGCTCAGGTGATCGTCAAACCCTTCAAAAAAGTGTTTTAATTATGAATAAATCCATATTGTCCTGTGTAGGACTAACAATGCTACTGTTGGCTGGTTGTAGTTCAACCGCTGATCAACAAAAACACCTAGAATTGCTTGCTGCTAATCGCGCCAGCGTATTAAACGCCGAACTCCCGATTGAACAAGGCCCTCTCACTATCATGCGTGCCAGTGCTAAAGGCACCATGATTGAAATGATGATGATTTATAACAACGATCAACAAGGAGCGACTCCGATTAATCAAGTGATGCAATCCAGTTTACAACGGTTTTGTTCAACACCTGATATTCGTGCCAATCTTGATGTGGGGATCAGTTATCGCTTTCTGGTTCGTAATCCGCGAGGACAAACCATGGTTGACCAATCGATGACAAAAAGTGGCTGCCAATAAAAGCCAAATTCGAATTTCCTATCGATAGGTATCCATTCGTAGGTAAACTCAAATAAACAAGGTCTCACTATTCAGGTAGACCTTGTTTCCCTTAACACGTCAGCGCTTCTTGCTGCTCAATAAATAACGGGGATAAATCAATATATTTACCCAAATCTCGGCATTTAATGCTTGGCATGTAGGGGATTTCGCCTAATTTCGGGGCATCAATCCGATGCTCTAGTAATTGAATAATATCTGCATAGTGCTCGGTTCCAGGATTGACTCGATTCGCCACCCAGCCAACTATCTTTAATCCATCTGCGCGAATACTTTCAGCAGTTAATAAAGCGTGACTTAAACAACCCAGTTTGATACCAACGACTAAAATCACCGCTAATTGCTCTGTCTGCACCCAGCTAGACAAACTGTCCTTATCCGATATAGGAACCCGCCAGCCGCCAGCCCCCTCCACGAGTACGACATCAGCATGAGATTGTAACTTGACTAACTTTTCGCTCAATAGAGTAGTATCTATGGTTACTTGCTCATGCTTGGCGGCAATATGAGGCGAGGCAGGTAAAGCTAACGGATAGGGATTAATATCTTCATACGGCATTTTTACTGTTGCTGCTTGCAACAAATGTAAGGCATCGCCGTTACGCATTCCTTCTTCTGTCTGTTCGCATCCAGCCGCCACTGGTTTATAGCCTATGGTAGACAAACCACGAGCGGCCAATGCTTGCAAAATTGCTTTTGAGGCCACGGTCTTACCCACATCGGTATCCGTACCGGCAATAAATATTGCGTTAATCATCGCTGTAATACCCCTAAACAAACTTGATACGTTGCAGGTAAAAGCCCTTGCTTACCAGCAAACTGCTGATAGGCTTGTTCTACCTGAGCAAGCGTGTGGCGACTCGTTAGCCCTTGAGATCGGCCATGGATATGGGTTGCCCCAATGCCTTTTAGATCGCGCATTAATTGATAAGCGCTCTCATACCACACGGTTATTGTCGGTAAGTCTAAGTGATATCGCGTAAAGTCAGATTGCGCTAACGCAAGGTTTATCTTATTCACATCCGCAAAGCGTTTAACGTGTTGATGTACATCAACCTTCTGCCACGCTTGTTCTAACTCGGTTAATGATCCAAACAATAAAGTGGAAAATCTTGCTTGTCCTTGAGGTTTGAGAATGCGATGAATTTCTTGCAGCGGAACGACTAAATCCTCACACCACTGCAAGGCTAAACTCGAAAACACCAGATCAAAGTGAGCAGCTTTAAAGGGGAGCGCCTCTGCATCAAGCTGTACATAGTGCATTCGATAATGCCCACAACGCTGTTTAGCCTGATACAACATTGCTGATGAAAGATCCGCACAGACGACAGTCGCCCCCCGTGATCGCAGTTGCTGAGCGAAATAACCCGTACCACATCCCAAATCCAGCACCTGCCAATCAACCAGTTGTTTGGGCAAAGTGTCCAATAACCGTTGCCCAACATCACGTTGAAAAGCCGCATATTGATCGTAACGAGATGCCGCTTTGCTGAAGGCTTGAGCAATGGCTTTTTTCGTTGCCCCTTGCTCAGTGTGCTCTACCCCAACCGCGAGGTTCATAATTGCCCCTCCATCGCCATCATTAAAGCGTCAGCCAGCTTTGTGACTTGTTGGGCACTATGATTCGCCGTTAAAGTAATGCGCAATCGCGCCTTATTCGCAGGGACAGTAGGAGAGCGAATCGCACTGAGCCAAATTCCATGTTCACGCAGACGATCGGCGACCGTGATAGCAAGTTGGTTAGTTCCGAGTATCAATGGTTTGATTGGCGTTGCCGTGGCAACAAACCCAGCGACATCAGCAAGCTTCTGATCATAAATAGCAGAAAGCTCTTGTAGCTTCTCTCGTCGCCACTTTTGTTGCTGCACCATCTGAATCGAGTGACAAAGCGCATAAGCTTGTGCTGGCGGCATCGCCGTAGAGTAAACATGATGACGAGCAAACTGGGTTAGATAATCGCCCAACGCCTCACTGCATAAGATTGCCGCTCCCGATAAGCCAAGCGCTTTACCAAAGGTGACGACCAAAATGTCGGGTTGAATTCCGGCTTGTGCGCAGCTTCCTCGGCCTTGCTCGCCCAAAACGCCAATCCCATGTGCATCATCCACCATAAGCCATGCTCGTTGATCAATATGCTGCTGGATTGCTGATAAGGGAGCCATATCACCATCCATACTAAATACACCTTCAGTGACCACCAAACTGCGGTTTGATGAATAGGTGCTCAACAGTTGACTAAGATGTGCAATATCGTTATGCCGAAAACGGCGTAATTGAGCAGCAGAAAGTAAGCCAGCTTCAATTAACGAGGCATGATTAAGCTTATCTTGTAATAGCAGATCGCCCTCCTCTAGTAAGGTGAACAGCAGGGCTTGATTGGCACTAAAACCAGAGCTAAACAAAACCGCCCTCGCATAGCCTAGCCACTCACAAAGCATGGCTTCAAGACGCTGATGAGCAGGTGAAAAACCTGTCACTAATGGCGACGCACCACTGCCAGCACCATAACGAGCTAAGCCTTGTTGCCACGCTGCGACTAATGATGGGTCACTCGCTAATCCTAAATAATCATTACTTGCAAAATGATCATACTTTCGCCCAGCGTGAACTAATTGCGCTGAATCTGTGGTTTGTACTGCAGACAATTGGCGGGTTAAGCCTTGTTGGTTTCGCTCATTGAGCGCACGATCAATCCGTTGCTCAAAGGCTAGCATCGTAAAATAGATCCGTATGACTTGGTCTTGATGCAACACGTTCAATCACTTGATCGAGCAGAGCGTTTTCTGTCACTTGATCCGGTTTTTGAATCGCTTGTTGACGGTTAATACCTAACTTATTAAACAGTTGCAGATCACTGTCTTCAGCAGGGTTTGGTGTAGTTAATAATTTGCAACCATAGAAGATTGAGTTGGCACCAGCCATAAAACAGAGTGCCTGCATCTGTTCATTCATCTTCTCTCTCCCTGCGGATAAACGCACCGCAGATTTCGGCATCATGATCCGTGCAACGGCAATCAAACGAATGAAATCAAATGGTTCCACTTCTTCAGCACTGGCGAGTGGCGTTCCTTGCACTTTAACCAGCATATTGATCGGCACACTTTCAGGCTGAGTCGGTAGATTAGCCAGCTCAACTAATAGACCAGCACGGTCATGAACACTTTCTCCCATACCGATAATGCCACCAGAACAAATCTTCATACCAGAGTCACGAACATGCGATAAGGTGTCTAGTCGGTCTTGATAAGTACGGGTGGTGATAATGTTGCCGTAAAATTCAGGAGAGGTATCCAGGTTATGGTTGTAATAATCTAATCCTGCTTGCGCTAACTCTTGCGCTTGTTCAGCGCTGAGCATGCCTAACGTCATGCAGGTTTCCAGCCCTTTTTCTTTGACACCAGCAATCATCGCCTTGAGTAATGGCATATCACGCGCTTTGGGGTTTTTCCAGGCTGCTCCCATACAAAAACGAGTTGATCCTGATTGCTTGGCTTTTTCCGCCGCGTCTAAAACACGCTCTACTTCCATAAGTCGCTCTTTATCAACATCAGTCCGATAATGAGCACTTTGTGGACAATATTTGCAATCTTCCGGACAAGCCCCAGTTTTGATCGACAATAAGGTACTGACCTGAACATGGTTATGCGGATGAAACTGACGATGAACTTGCTGCGCAGTAAATAACAAATCCATAAATGGTTGATCAAGCAGCGCAGTAACTTCCGCCCTTGTCCAATTGTGACGAACTTCCACGTGTAATCCTTAGCAATGTGCCTTGCTTGGTGACATTTATGCGCTGTAGTCTACTGAAGCGACACTGACTGTCAACATACAAATCGACCACAGGTTTACAATAGAGTGCAAATAGACCATTATTGATGGCCTATTTTCTTATTCTTATCCTATTCCGTACCATTTATGTTTGGTCCAATGTTTAACCAAGGTTAAACTGTAAACCAAAGATTAATAATAATATTTACAACAGATGACTTTAAGCTCTCACTTAAATATGGACTTTTCATGGATTTAGCCTTTGATCGCCAACATATTTGGCATCCCTATACATCAACCATTAACCCGCTAACTTGTTATCCTGTCACTCATGCCCAAGGCGTTACACTCTACTTAGAAGATGGTAAAGGATTGATTGATGGCATGTCGTCTTGGTGGGCAGCCATTCATGGTTATAATCATCCGGCTTTAAATCAAGCGGTGCATCAGCAAGTGGATAAAATTGCCCATGTCATGTTTGGTGGCCTCACTCATCAACCAGCGATTGATCTCTGTAAACAGCTATTAGCATTAACACCTGATAATTTGCAGCACGTGTTTCTCGCCGATTCCGGCTCAGTGGCCGTGGAAGTCAGCCTAAAAATGGCGCTACAGTACTGGCACGCCAAAGGTGAACGACGCTCGAAGTTTCTTACCCTACGTCATGGCTATCATGGTGATACCTTCGCCGCGATGTCAGTGACTGATCCTGATAACTCAATGCATAACCTATATAAAGGCTTTTTACCTGAGCACATTTTCGCTGATTCACCAAAGACTGGTTTTTATGATCGTTGGCAAGAGTCTGATATCGACGATTTTCGCAGCAAGATTGCGCTCCATCATCAACAGATTGCCGCAGTGATCCTAGAGCCTATCGTTCAAGGGGCTGGCGGAATGCGTATCTATCATCCGCAATTTCTGCGTGAAGTACGCCGACTTTGTGATCAGTATAATGTGCTGTTAATCGTTGATGAAATTGCTACCGGTTTCGGAAGAACAGGGAAATTGTTTGCCTGTCAGCATGCAAACATACAGCCAGATATACTGTGCCTTGGTAAAGCCTTAACTGGTGGCTATATGACGCTTGCGGCAACATTAACCAGCAAAGCAGTCGCCGACACCGTTTGTAGTAGTGAAGCAGGATGCTTTATGCATGGGCCAACGTTTATGGGTAACCCTTTAGCTTGTGCCGTCGCTTCCGCGAGTCTCGCACTGATTGCCAAAGGAGATTGGCAAACGCAAGTGGCGAATATTGAAAACCAATTTGCCGAGCGTTTACCCAGTTTTACCGCCTATCGGCACGTCAAAGACTTACGCTGGCTTGGTGCTATTGGCGTTATAGAAACCCACCACCCTGTTAACATGAGCGTAATTCAAGCGTTGTTTGTCGAGCTTGGCGTATGGATCCGCCCTTTTGGCCGCTTAATATATTTAATGCCACCTTATATTAGTAACGCTAAAGATATTAATAGCTTATTAGATGCTATCGAGATGGCTGTGCAAAATGACGCCTGTTTTCAACTAAGTTAGCACTGATCGAACACTCGTTTTAAGCGATAGCGTATTACTTCGCGTCCAACAAAAAACCGACGCGTTGGGCGTCGGTTTCAGGTAACAATACAGCAGGAATTAACCGATGTGGGTTAAACCGCCCATGTATTTTTGTAATACCGCTGGGATTTCAATACGGCCATCCGCTTGCTGGTAGTTTTCCAAAATCGCCACCATAGTACGGCCAACCGCTAGACCAGAGCCATTCAGAGTGTGTACCAGTTCAGGACGCTTTTCTGCTTTACGACGAAAGCGTGCTTGCATACGACGAGCTTGGAAATCCCACATGTTTGAGCATGATGAAATCTCACGATAGGTTTTTTGTGCTGGAACCCAAACTTCTAAATCGTAAGTTTTACAAGCACCAAAGCCCATATCACCTGTGCACAGTACCACTTTGCGGTAAGGCAGCTCTAATAATTGCAGCACTTTCTCAGCATGGCCGGTCAACTCTTCCAACGCCGCCATTGAATCTTCTGGTTTAGTGATTTGTACTAACTCAACTTTGTCGAATTGGTGCATACGGATCAAACCACGGGTATCGCGCCCGTAAGATCCCGCTTCAGAACGGAAACACGGTGTGTGAGCGGTCATTTTCATTGGCAGCTCAGCTTCATCCAAAATCACATCGCGAACTAAGTTAGTCACCGGTACTTCTGCCGTTGGGATCAAAGAAAAACGACGTGGCTCCTCATCACTGGCTTTCTCTGTCAATGGCTCGGTGTGGAACAAATCTTTACCAAATTTAGGCAGTTGTCCTGTACCAAACAACGTCTCTTGGTTGACTAAGTAAGGAACGTATAGCTCAGTATAGCCATGTTGTTCTGTATGCAAATCAAGCATAAATTGGGCAATCGCACGATGCAAACGAGCAAACTGACCTTTCATGATCACAAAACGAGCGCCGGTAATTTTGGTAGCACTGGCAAAATCAAGACCACCGCCCATTTCGCCCAGATCCACATGATCTTTGACTTCAAAATCATACTCTCTCGGTGTTCCCCAACGAGACACTTCCACGTTGTCGTCTTCATCTTTACCATCTGGTACAGAACTATCAGGAATATTCGGTACAATTTGCGTAATCGCTTCTAATTCAGCTTGGATTTTATCTAACTCAACTTTCTTATTGTCGAGATCCTCACCGAGAGTACCAATTTGCTGTTTGATGGCTTCCGCGCCTGCTTTATCGCCTTGCGACATTAGCTGGCCAATTTGCTTGGAGATGGAGTTACGCGTGGATTGTAAATTTTCAACTTCGACTTGAATCGACTTACGTTGCTCTTCAAGGGTGCGAATGGTTTCAACGTCAAGCGTAAAGCCTCGACGTGCTAATTTTGCAGCTGTTTCATCCAGCTCTGTGCGAAGTAATTTAGAATCCAGCATTGCTAATCCTATGCTTTAATGTTGTGAAGAAACGTAGGCGTTGTTTTTTTGAACAACATCACACGTATTGAATTTACTCAGCCAAAGATAACCAAAAGCCACTACTTTTCATAGCGCTTTTGTGGGCTTTTTGCATCTAAATCGGCTAGATACTGGAGTTTTTCCGCAATCTTAGTTTCTAAGCCACGATTGGTTGGTTGATAATAACGCTTACCTATCATTTCTGGTGGTAAGTAATGCTCACCTGCCGCAAATGCTCCCGGTTCATCATGGGCATATCGATACTCAGCGCCATACCCGAGATCTTTCATTAAATGCGTCGGTGCATTACGCAAATGTGCTGGCACCTCGTATTCCGGTAAATTACGGGCATCATTAAGTGCTTGTTTCCAAGCAGTGTAGACCGCATTGCTTTTCGGAGCGCAAGCTAAATAAATCGCCGCTTGAGCAATCGCCCTTTCCCCTTCAGCGGGGCCTACACGATTAAAACAATCCCACGCAGCCAAAGCCACTTGCATCGCTCTTGGATCGGCATTACCTACATCTTCAGAAGCAATCGCCAGTAAACGGCGGGCAATATAGAGCGGATCACAACCAGCAGTGATCATTCGTGCAATCCAATAGAGAGCTGCATCAGGGTTTGAACCACGGATCGATTTATGTACTGCAGAGATGAAGTCATACCAAGCATAGCCCTTGTTATCAAAACGAGCAACTTTTTCTCCCGCCACTTCAGCCAATAAACTGAGCGTGATCTGTTTACGACCTTGCGCATCTTGACTTGCCATGTCATACAACAGTTCTAAATAATTGAGCGACATTCGAGCATCGCCATTAACCAGCTCGGCTAGCCGTTGTAAAACGTTATCATGAAAATCTGCCTGATGAAGGCCAAGGCCTCTTTGCGGGTCATCAATGGCTTGCTGTAGCGTTTGTAAAATCTCATCAACACTTAATGAGGTAAGTTTGTAAACCCGTGCACGAGATAACAAGGCATTATTTAACTCAAACGACGGGTTTTCCGTTGTCGCGCCAATAAAGGTCACGGTTCCATCTTCAATATGCGGTAAAAAAGCATCTTGCTGCGATTTGTTAAAACGATGGACTTCATCAACAAAAAGAATCGTTCTTCGACCAGCGCGCTGATTTTCTCTCGCCCTATCGATAGCCACGCGAATCTCTTTAACACCGGAGGTGACAGCGGAGACACGCTCGACCTCGGCATGCGCATAATTGGCAGCAACTTCAGCTAGAGTCGTTTTTCCAGTTCCCGGCGGGCCCCAAAGAATCATCGAGTGAAGATGCCCGCTCTGCAGCGCACGGCGCAGTGGTTTGTCTTGACCAAGAATATGTTGTTGACCAATATATTGCTCAATGGTTTGCGGCCTCATACGTGCCGCTAGAGGACGAAAATCTTCATCCCCTGAAAAATCTAAACGGTAATTACTCACGATTACTCATTCATTCCCTGATTAGCGCTGGTCATCAACATCAACCCCATCAGGGATAACAAATTGAAAACGGCTGACCGGTGGCTTTTTCAAAGTGACGTCATGAAACGTGAAGCGACTTTGCTGACCATCTTGCTCGATGACGGTAAATCCGGTCACCTTACCTTGTGCATCAATCGTGATCTGAAAGCGTCCTTGATTAGACTCAAAGGTAATCGGTGTTAAGGTAAAAACATCACCTTCCGCTTCCACTTGGTACGCATTCCAATCACTGGCTTGATTACGAGTGAGTAGTATAAATGGTGTCTGCTCGGTGGCTTGTTGCTGATTGTAAATTGAAACCTGCTCGATAAATGGGCTGTAATACCACAGTGTTTGTCCATCGGAGACCAAGATATTTTCATCCGGTTCAACGGTTTCCCAGCGAAACGATCCTGGACGAGCCACGTCAACGGTGCCTTTACCTTCCATAACCGTTTCCCCATCTGGACTCAGCACTTGTTGATCAAACTGGGCAGAAAAACCTTCGGTTAAAGCTAGGCGCTGACTCAGCGTCTCTTTGGGACTTGCCAACACCGAAAAACTACAAAACAGCAAGACTATCCATTTTTTCATTTTATTTTTACTCCTAACAACCTGACCTAAAGATAAACTCGGAATAATTAACCGTGTCGATCTATTCACCCATAAGGTATAACGGCTTTCTTTGCTTTATATGTCAATATTCGGTAGAAAAAGTTCGAGCCTAAGTGCACGTATGACTAAAGCCGTGTGTTCTCGTCTGGCTACTGACCACAGCAGTGCTTGAATTTTTTACCACTCGAACATGGACAACTATCATTACGTCCCACTTGTTTATAAGGATTGATGTTTTGTGCTTTAGCGCCAAGCATCACTTCATCGGCAGCTAACGCCACCTCATGAACCATTAAATCCACTTGTTCAATCATATGCGCTAACGTGGGCAATGATTGATAACCCGCTGCTTGCATCTGCTGGTGAGTCCCCGCTTCATCAATCGCTAACATCAAGGTCGTCAATAGCGCTTGCAGCATACGTAATGCACCATCGGAATGATTCATCGTCTGCCATTGAGGTTCAATCATCGGCCATAAATTCATAAACCCTTGAGCAAAGTCGGCTAAGCCTTGTTCACGAGTCTTGGCGTGTTGCGATAAAAGGTTCAACAACGCATATTGATTCGCTTTTAACTGCTGATATTGTGCATTGATCTGGGCGGTAATCAAAGGTTCCAGCTCATCAACATGGTCTGGAAACAACTCACTTAACCACTGCTTAGGGTCTAGTGGCTGAGTAGCAAAATTCGCCGCTAATATAACGCCCTCGATAAACAAAGGAGATACTGAGCAGAAGGTTTTAGGAAGCATTATCAGTGGGTAGTTCATAAATTATCGGTATTGGTCAATAAAGATTAACGCAGTATAAACGTAAACCGTTGTCATTTGCAGCCATGATCCGAGGATCACTTGCTACAATCGACAATTAAGAGGACAAAAGAGGATGACTCATCGCCCGTCAACCACTACAATCTCGCGTCTTTATTATTGGCGGTACCAATCTTTATTATGCGTGTTGTTTTAGGCCCAATGGAGGGCGTTCTGGACCATTTGATGCGTCAAATGCTCACCGAAATCAATGATTACGATTTCTGCGTCACGGAGTTTGTTCGCGTAGTCAATTTATTATTACCGGATCATGTCTTCTATCGTCTTTGTCCTGAGCTTAAACACGCTTCACGCACTCAATCCGGCACCCCCATTAAAGTCCAACTTTTAGGCCAAGAGCCACAATGGATGGCAGAAAATGCCGTGCGCGCCGCTGAATTGGGCGCCTATGGCGTTGATCTCAATTTTGGTTGTCCAGCGAAAATGGTCAATAAAAGCAAAGGCGGTGCTGCACTGCTGCAACACCCTGAATTGATCTATCAAGTGATTAAAGCCTGCCGTGACGCGGTGCCCAAACACATTCCGGTTAGTGCCAAAATTCGCTTAGGATGGGAAGATCCTAATGACTGTTTTGACATTGTCGATGCGGTAACTCAGGCAGGGGCCGATGAGCTGACCGTGCATGCCCGTACCAAAGCGGGTGGCTACAAAGCCAGCGAAATTCAATGGGATTATATCGAGCAAATCCGCCAGAAAACGACTATCCCGCTCATCGCTAATGGTGAGATTTGGAATCATGCAGATGCACAAGCCTGCATGAATACCACAGGCGTTGATTCTTTGATGGTTTGTCGCGGCGCGCTAAATATACCGAATCTAGGCAACATGGTTAAATATAACCACCCACCAATGGTTTGGGCGGATGTCGTCGATTTATTATTAGCATACTCAGCGTATGAAGTACGCGGAGATAAGGGACGTTATTACCCCAACCGAGTTAAACAGTGGTTTTCCTACTTACGTCAAGCGTATCCAGAAGCGTCAGAGCTATTTAGAGAGATACGCACGCTGACTGACGTCAACGCCATCGTAAGCCACTTTCAACGCTATCGCGATCAACTGCGCTAATCGGCTCCCCAAAACAAAACACCGCGCGGCTCAATCAGCGGCGCGGTGTTATTCGTGTATATGGTCATATGACCGTCGATATCCTATTTAAAACCAGCGCTCTAACGCCCCTTTATCTAACTGACGAAAAGCGCGGTTAAGCACTAAAGCCAGTTCTTTATAACGGGGTTTCGCTTTGAGTGGCTCCAGCGCAAAACCCGTCTCAAGGATCTTTTGATGCAATTCACGATACCAACCAGCCAATGAAGGGGGTAATTGGGTATTCGCACGACTGCCCAACCACCAAATACCTTGTAAAGGCAAGCTGATCGCAAATAAAGCGATGACAATAGTTTGCGGCATAGCTTGGAGATTGTGAAAACTCATTTGAGTCAGAACACTAATCGCCGCAATGGCTGGCATCACTTTAATGCCAAAACGAGTCGCTTTGATAATACGTGCTTCGGGAAACAGTAAATTGAGCTCTTTACGCATTGGCCAGGTATCCATGTACTTTTGGCCATCTTTTAAACTATGGATGATTCCTGCTCTGTTGGCCATACCCTTTCTCCTTCACTGTTGATGAACCTTAGACTAAAAAATAGTTTAATGATTCAACAAATGGCGTAAAAAATTGACGAAAGCTAATATTGTTTCAAATTTTTTTTGTTATACTGAGCCATTATCGCTATCCTCTGCGGACTCTCAATCTTATTGTTGCTGTTATTTACAATTTAGGCAACCGTAAGACGAAATCAGCATGGAATGCGTCGACGATTATACTGATTCAGTCACGTCCCTATTATACGGATATTCACCGTGTTATTGATCAAGATTAGTTCTCACTTTTTACGGGTTCAGCTATTCTTGTGGTTAAATTTTATCCTAACTGATTATACAGGTAGTTATACATGTCCAAGCTAGTTTTAGTTTTAAACTGCGGTAGTTCTTCGCTAAAGTTTGCGGTTGTTGATGCAGAAAACGGTAATGAGCATCTCTCCGGTCTTGCAGAATGTCTGCACCTTCCTGAAGCGCGCATCAAGTGGAAACTTGATGGTAAACATGAAGCCCAATTAGGTCATGGCGCAGCTCACGAAGAAGCGCTCGCATTTATGGTTGATACCATTCTTGCTTCAAAACCTGAACTAGCTGAAAACCTTGCAGCTATTGGACACCGAGTGGTACACGGTGGTGAGCAATTCACTCAATCTGCTTTAATCGATGATTCGGTATTAAAAGGGATTGAAGATGCTGCAACTTTCGCTCCTTTGCATAACCCTGCACATATCATTGGTATCAATGCGGCTAAAAAAGCTTTTCCAGCGCTGAAAAATGTTGCTGTATTTGACACTGCATTCCACCAAACCATGCCTGAAGAAGCTTACCTATACGCACTACCTTACCATCTTTATAAAGAGCACGGTATCCGTCGCTATGGTATGCATGGAACTTCTCACCTATTTATTGCTCGTGAAGCCGCTGAGCGTTTAGGTAAACCTGAAAATGAACTAAACATCATTAACTGCCATCTAGGTAATGGTGCTTCAGTTTGTGCAATTAAAAACGGTCAATCGATTGATACTTCAATGGGCTTAACACCACTTGAAGGTCTAGTCATGGGTACTCGTTGTGGTGATATCGATCCTGCGATCATTTTCCATCTACACGACGCATTAGGTTACTCGGTTGAGCAAATCAACACGATGCTAACCAAAGAGTCTGGCCTACAAGGCTTAACTCAAGTAACTTCAGACTGCCGTTTTGTTGAAGATAACTACGGTGAAAAAGAAGAAGCGACTCGCGCAATGGACGTATTCTGCCATCGCCTAGCGAAATATGTTGCTGGTTACACTGCAAGCCTTGATGGCCGTTTAGACGCTATCGTCTTTACTGGTGGTATCGGTGAAAACTCGGGTCCAATCCGCGAAATGGTTCTAAATCGTTTAGCGATTTTTGGTATTGAAGTCGATAGCGCCGCTAACCTCAAAGCTCGCTTTGGCGGTGAAGGTGTGATCACCACAGCAAACAGCCGCATCCCTGCAATGGTTATCTCAACCAACGAAGAGCTGGTGATTGCTGAAGATACTGCGCGCTTAGCAGGCATCTAATTGTCCTTGTAGGCGACTCTTCCTTCCTTGCCGATAGTGTTACTTATCGGCAAGGTTTATCTAGCGTCTCAAGATGTAGCCTATTTTTTAGGGGCTCAAGACCTATTCTTACGGAATACGGCGTTGGGCTTTGTTCCTTTCAATCTAACTCATTTAGATTGTATCGATAGTGTTGAGGTACTTTACGTATGTCCCGTACTATTATGCTTGTCCCAATCAGTGCCGGTGTTGGTTTAACCAGCGTGAGCATGGGCCTTTTACGCGCCATGGAGCGTAAAGGTGTAAGCGTTTCTTTTTACAAACCAATTTCACAGCCACGTAGCGGTGGCGATCAGCCAGATTTAACATCAACCATTATTCGTCATAGTAGCGATATCAAAATTGCAGAACCAATGGCCATGTCAGCGGCAGAAGCGCTGATTGGCGGCGAAAAAATGGATGTACTACTGGAAACGGTTGTTGAGCGCTATAACCAAATTATTGTTGATGCCGAAGTCACGTTAATCGAAGGTTTAGTTCCGACACGTAAGCATCCTTTTGCCAACCAAGTTAATGCAGAGATTGCTAAAACGTTAGGCGCTGAAATTGTTTTCGTTGCCACGCCTGGGACTGATAATCCAACTCAGCTCAAAGAGCGTATTGAAGTCGCTTGCTCTAACTTTGGCGGCACTAAGAATAAAAACATCTCTGGTGTGATTATTAACAAACTCAATGCGCCAGTCGATGATGCGGGTCGTACTCGTCCCGATTTGTCAGAGATTTTTGACGATGCCGATGGTGCAAAACAGGCCAACCTTGAAGTGATGCAAATCTTCAACAGTAGCCCAATTCGTGTACTCGGCTGCGTGCCATGGAGCATTGACCTTATCGCGACTCGTGCGATTGATATGGCGAAGCACTTAAATGCTGAAATCATTAATGCCGGTGAGATCAACAGCCGTCGTATTAAGAGCATTACTTTCTGCGCTCGCTCTATTCCAAATATGATCGAGCATTTCAAGCCTGGTTCACTGTTAGTAACATCAGCAGACCGTCCAGATGTCATTGTTGCTGCTGCACTTGCTGCAATGAATGGGGTAGAAATTGGTGCGGTATTGCTAACCGGTGGTTATGATATTCCTCAAGAACTCGTATCACTCTGCAAGCCAGCTTTTGACACTGGCCTACCGATTTTCAAAGCGCAAGGCAATACTTGGCAAACCTCATTGAACCTACAAAGCTTTAGCCTTGAAGTTCCAGCGGATGATAAAGAACGCGTTGAGTTTGTCAGTGAACATGTTGCTAGCCACATTGATGGCCCATGGATTGATTCGCTTACTGAAGGTACACAAGCAACACGTCGCTTAAGTCCACCAGCGTTCCGTTACCAGCTAACTGAATTTGCTCGTCGTGCTAACAAACGTATTGTGCTACCCGAAGGTGATGAGCCACGTACCGTTAAAGCCGCTGCGATCTGTGCAGAACGCGGTATTGCAAAATGCGTACTGCTTGGCAACCCAGAAGAGATCAAACGCGTTGCTGCTCTACAAGGCGTTGAGCTTGGTGCTGGTGTGGAAATTATTGACGCCGAAGCCGTTCGTGAAAATTACGTTGCCCGTTTGGTTGAGCTGCGCGGCGCGAAAGGCATGACAGAAGTCGTCGCCCGTGAAAAACTGGAAGATTCGGTATTCCTCGGCACCATGATGCTTGAAGCGAATGAAGTCGATGGTCTTGTTTCTGGTGCGGTTCACACTACAGCCAATACTATTGTTCCACCATTCCAGATCATCAAAACAGCACCGAACGCTTCGATCGTCTCTTCCGTGTTTTTCATGCTGCTGCCTGACCAAGTTTTGGTTTACGGTGACTGTGCGATTAACCCAGATCCAACCGCTGAACAATTGGCGGAGATCGCGATTCAATCGGCAGACTCTGCGGCTGCATTCGGTATTGAGCCTCGCGTCGCGATGATCTCTTACTCAACAGGTACATCGGGTAAAGGCGCGGATGTGGATAAGGTGCGCGAAGCAACACGTATCGCACAAGAAAAACGTCCTGATTTAATCATTGACGGACCTCTGCAATACGACGCTGCCATCATGGAAAATGTCGCGGCTTCTAAAGCACCGAATTCTCCAGTTGCAGGTAAAGCAACGGTGTTTATCTTCCCAGATCTGAACACGGGTAACACCACTTATAAAGCAGTACAGCGTTCAGCGGATCTGGTTTCTATCGGTCCAATGCTGCAAGGCATGCGTAAGCCAGTGAACGACTTATCACGTGGTGCTTTAGTTGACGATATCGTCTACACCATCGCGTTGACCGCGATTCAAGCAGACCAAGAGCAAAAATAATTGAGATAATGATTGCTCAAGGTTAATGAAAACAAAAAGCCCTCGATGTAATTCGAGGGCTTTTTTAATCATGACGACCAAATGTCGATTAACTTAACTGTTCACGACCATGAGCACTATCAAGATCAAGTTCTGGACCTATTGGCACCACTTGCGTTGGGTTAATCATGCTATGGCTAAAATAATAATGCCGCTTAATATGATAAAAATCCGTCGTTTCACGCACTCCCGGATGCTGATACAACTCTTTAAGATAACCATTAAGATGAGGATAATCAGCAATCCGTCGCTTATTGCATTTAAAATGACCCACATACACTGCATCAAAACGAATCAAGGTCGTGAATAACCGCCAATCCGCTTCAGTTAGCACTTTTCCAGCTAAATAGCGATGCGTTGCCAAATGTTGTTCGACCTTATCTAAAGCAGCAAAGAGTGCTTCATACGCTTCTTCATATGCTTGCTGGGTAGTAGCAAAACCACAGCGATAAACGCCATTATTAATATTGGGATAAATAAAAGCATTCCAATCATCAATGACTTCTTGCAATGCCAATGGGTAATAGTCGGTATCATTGCCAGTTAATGAATTAAACGCCGAGTTAAACATTCGGATAATATCCGCAGATTCATTACTGACGATGGTTTGGGTTTGTTTATCCCATAATACTGGCACAGTAACTCGTCCGGTATAATCTGCTTTGGCTTGGGTATAGAGTTGATGCAAGAAACGATGGCCAAATAAAGGTTCGGGGATCCCAAACTGCCAACCATGGCTAAGCATATCAGGGCACACGACCGTTACGTCAATGTGGTCAGTCAGCTGTTTTAACTCTCGAAAGATCAACGTGCGGTGCGCCCATGGACAGGCTAAAGAAACATACAGATGATAACGACCTGAATCGGGAGTGAATCGAGCATTCGGTGTGTTTTCTATCCAATGGCGAAAGCCTGCGTCTTCACGCACAAATTGCCCATCACTCTGTTTCGTATCGTACCAAACGTCCTGCCATTGGCCTGCTACTAGTCTACCCATGCCTGACCTCTCTCTTTATGTATTTCGCCACTCAGTATTGATACGCTAGTATAAAATGAAGCCGTAAGAAGAGAACCGTAGGGAATTGGCCTAGATGTTCAAAATTTTTGATGGGGAAGCAAATAAAACCATTTGAATATCACCCCGAAAGACGATCTATCTTTCGGGGTGATGTGGTAGAGGTGGACCTTGAGGCTATATTTCGACGTGTAGGCACGACACTGCGTGAATATCATTACCTTTTATTTGCGGTTTGGTTTGCGCACATTCTGCCGTGGCTTGTGGGCAACGGGTGCGGAATACACAACCAGATGGAGGATTGATCGGCGAAGGCAGATCCCCTTCTAACATCTGAATGGTTTTGCTGCGCTCTTTCTTAGGATCAGGGATCGGTACTGCCGACATCAAGGCTTTAGTATAAGGATGGAGCGGATTGGAGAATAGAGCTTCCGAAGTACCCAGCTCAACCGCATTACCTAAATACATCACCAATACCCGATCGGAAATATGCTTTACTACCGACAAATCATGAGCAATGAACACCAGAGACAAGCCCAGCTCTTTTTGCAACTGCTGCAATAAGTTAACCACCTGAGCCTGAATCGACACATCCAGCGCTGAGACAGGTTCATCACAGATGATCATTTTCGGATTTAAGATCAACGCACGGGCAATACCAATACGCTGACATTGACCACCGGAAAACTCATGAGGATAACGATTAATCACGTTCGGCAGCAAACCGACTTTGGCCATCATCTCTTTAACGCGATCTTTCACTTCTTGCTTGGATAGCTCAGGGTAAAAGGTTTGTAGTGGCTCAGCGATAATATCCCCTACCGTCATCCGCGGGTTGAGTGATGCTAATGGATCTTGGAAAATCATCTGAATATCTTTACGAGTATTGCGTCGCTTAACGGCATTCAGACGGGTTAAGTCTTGCCCTAACCAAACCACTTGCCCTTCAGTCGCTTCGACTAGACCAATGATTGCCCGCGCAAAGGTCGATTTACCGCATCCTGACTCACCGACCACGCCTAGGGTTTCCCCTTCGTACAAACGCACATTCACGCCATCGACCGCTTTCAGTGTGAATGGTTTTGCCCATGGCCTCGGTGATTTAGCTGGAATGCTAAAATGTACTTTGAGATCTTGCACATCCAACAATAGGTTGTTTGCTACTTTCATTTATTCCATCCCTCCCAATCCGAAAAACAGGCGCGCTGACGATTATCGGCAAAAGTCAGCAGCGATGGTGCCTCACGTTTACAACGGTCGATCACCCGATGACACCGCTCTTGGTAAGGACAACCGGGTGGTAGACGTAATAAATTCGGTGGGTTACCCGGAATGGTCGGTAAAATATCCCCTTCTGTATCCAAACGAGGAATGGCTTTTAATAACCCTTCTGAATACGGATGACTTGGATTATAAAAAATATCGTCCACTTCAGCGTATTCCATGGTCCGTCCGGCGTACATGACCAGCACTTTGTCACATGAGCCAGCGACAACACCCAAGTCATGAGTAATCATAATGATCGCGGTATTAAACTCTTTTTTCAGCTCATTAAGTAAATCCATGATTTGTGCTTGGACAGTCACATCCAGTGCGGTCGTTGGCTCATCGGCAATCAGTAGTTTTGGACGGCACAACAGCGCCATCGCAATCATCACTCGCTGACGCATACCACCAGAAAACTCATGGGGATACATGGTAATCCGATTACGGGCTTCGGGGATTTTTACTGCATCGAGCATACGCACAGACTCTTCAAAGGCTTGAGCCTTACTCATGCCTTTATGCAGCATTAACACTTCCATCAACTGATCGCTGACTTTCATGTATGGGTTGAGCGACGTCATGGGATCTTGGAAAATCATCGCAATTTGTTCTGCGCGAACTTTGTTCAATTCACGCTCGGGCAAGTTTAAAATTTCTCGCCCTTCAAATTTAGCACTGCCACTGATCTTTCCATTTTTGGCCAGCAAGCCCATTAAAGCAAACACAGTTTGCGATTTGCCAGAACCAGACTCACCGACAATGCCTAAGGTCTCACCTTGTCGCAAAGAGAAAGTCAAATCATTGACCGCAGTGACCACGCCATCCCGAGTCGAGAACTCAACTCGCAGGTCTTGAACATCTAATAAGTTCATTATCTATTCCTTAGCTAAGTTGGGTTATCGGTCTTTAGGATCGAGCGCATCACGCAGCCCATCACCGACGTAGTTAAAACAAAACAGAGTGACGATCATAAAAGTAGCCGGGAAGATAAGTTGCCAGATCGCGACTTCCATCGTGTTAGCCCCTTCTTGCAATAATGCCCCCCAACTGGTCATCGGCTCTTGAACCCCTAAACCAAGGAAAGAAAGAAATGACTCGGTTAAAATCATACTCGGGATGAGTAGCGTAGAGTAAACCGCAACAATACCCAGTACATTCGGCACAATGTGACGAGTAATGATTCGCCATTGACTGACACCACAAACATGTGCGGCTTCAATAAACTCTTTACTACGCAAACTTAACGTTTGCCCGCGAACAATCCGTGCCATATCCAGCCAAGCAATCGCACCAATAGCAACAAAGATCAGCACAATGTTACGACCAAAAAAGGTGACGAGAACGATAACCAGAAACATAAAAGGAATCGCGTATAAAATTTCCAAAACACGCATCATCACTCGGTCGGTACGACCACCAATAAAACCAGAAGCCGCGCCATATAAAGTACCAATCAGTACCGCAACAAACGCGCCCATAATGCCGACCATTAAGGAGATCCGGCCACCAATTAAGGTCCGGACAAACAGATCTCGCCCTAAGGCATCAGTGCCAAACCAGTGAGTTGCCGAAGGGGCAGCATGCATGGCATACCAATCCGTTTCATCGTAACTAAAATTAGCCAGCATCGGCCCAAACACCACCAGTAAGGTGATGAAGCATAAAACGCACAGACTCGCCATTGCTGCTTTGTTGCGCATAAAACGCACACGAGCGTCTTGCCATAAACTACGACCTTCAATCTCAAGATTTTCGGTAAATTTCTCTATGGCTTGTAAATGTTCTTGTTTCTTTAACATGCTTTCGCCCTCAAACTAGTAGCGAATTTTCGGGTCGATATAAGCCAGAAGAATATCGACAATCGCGTTAAATAAGATAAATAAGAAACCAATCAAAATGGTGATTCCCATCACTAAGGAATAATCTCGGTTAAATGCCGCGTTAACAAACAAACGACCAATCCCGGGTAAACCAAAAATAGTTTCAATGACCACCGAACCGGTGATGATGCCAACGAAAGCAGGCCCCATATAAGAGACAACCGGCAGTAAAGCGGGTTTTAACGCATGTTTAAACACGATATAGCGATAACTTAATCCTTTAGCTCGAGCGGTACGAATAAAATTACTGTTTAGGGTTTCAATCATCGAACCACGGGTGATACGAGCAAAAGTCGCCACGTACAACAGCGACATACCAATCACTGGTAACGCCATATATTTAAAGGATCCATCGAGCCAGCCACCAGCCGGAAACCAACCTAATTTGATGGAAAAGACATAAATTAATACCGGCGCTAATACAAAGGAAGGCATGACGACCCCCAGCATCGCGGTCGACATAATCGTATAGTCTATCCAAGTATTGTGCTTTAACGCCGCAATCGTACCAATGGAGACACCGATAATAATGGTGAAGATAAACGCCGCGGCACCAATTTTTGCCGACACGGGCAGTGAACTCGCGACCAACTCATTCACGGTATAATCTTTATATTTAAACGAGGGACCTAAGTCACCACGCAAAATATTACCGAGATAAGTGATGTACTGCACCGAAACAGGCTTATCTAGACCATATTTAGCATTGATATTGGCCATAACTTCTGGTGGTAAGGGGCGCTCACTAGAAAACGGATTTCCCGGTGCAAAACGCATGAGAAAGAAAGACAGGGTGATCAATACCAACATGGTTGGTATCGCCTCAAATATCCTTTTTACGATGAATTTAAACATAAACTCACTCTTTCCAATCTGTGATAATAAAAAATACAAACGACACTGCATGCACTATTACGTACATGCAGAGTCGAACAACAGGTGGTTTAACCACTCAATTATTATTTCGCTATGAGGTAAAGATCTTTAGTGTAGATTTTTTCTTCAGCGTTATTACTCGGGAAGCCACCGACCTGCGGTGATAACAAACGAGATTTAACATATTGATAGATAGGGGCAATCGGCATATCACGTGCAAGCAGTTTTTCTGCCTGAGCATAAATCGCCTGACGCTCTTTTTCTGAGGTTGTCGCCATGGCTTTGGCCATTAACGCATCGTACTCTTCGTTATGGTATCTTGGGTCATTCGAGCTGTTGCTTGACTTCATCAAGGTCAAGAAAGATGACGCTTCGTTGTAGTCACCACACCAACCAGCACGAGTTACGTCAAAGTTACCTTCACGGCGTGAATCAAGATAGGTTTTCCACTCTTGGTTCTCTAAAGTGACATTAACGCCAAGACCTGAACGCCACATCGATTGAATTGCAGTGGCAACTTTACGGTGGTTTTCTGAAGTGTTGTACAGCAAGTTAAAGCGCAGTGGATTGCTGCGATTATAACCCGCTTCTTCTAGTAATTTTTTCGCTTCGGCCAAACGTTGCTGTTGAGTCATTTTGCCGTACGCTGGCATCTCTGGTTGGAATCCAGCGGTAATTTCTGGCGTTAAGAAATAAGCTGGCTTTTCACCTTGCCCCATAATCGCATTGGCGATGACATCACGATCAATAGCAAAAGAGAGTGCTTTACGAACTCGCACATCATCCAAAGGCGGTTTTTGGTTATTGAAACCATAGTAGTAAGTGCATAAGCTTCCCACGACTGAAACCGAGTCAGCGTGATCACGTTGTAGGCGGCGGAAATGTTCAATCGGCACTTCGTTGGTAATGTGAATCTCGCCAGATAAGAAGCGATTCATCTCTGCGACTTGGTTTTCAATCGGTAAAAACGTGACTTTGTTAATCACTGTTTTTGCATCATCCCAGTAATTGGGATTGCGTTTTAGCTCTAAACGCTCATTGACCACCCAGCGGTCCAACATATAAGCGCCATTGCTGACATAATTACCTGCGCGAGTCCACTCATCACCATGTTTCTCTACCGTCCCTTTGTGGACAGGTTTCATTGTGGTATGGCCAGTCATCATCACAAAATAAGGCAGTGGCGTATCCAATTCAACCACCAAAGTATGATCGTCTAATGCTTTAACGCCTAGTGTAGAGCTGGCTTTTTCTCCGGCAATGATCTCTTTCGCGTTTTTCATCTTGGTGTATTCCATATACCAAGAATAAGGCGACGCGGTAGCAGGGTCGACCGCTCGCTGCCAGCTGTAAACGAAATCTTGCGCAGTGACAGGGTCGCCATTCGACCATTTCGCATCTTTGCGTAGATAAAACGTATAAGTTTGGTTATCGGAGGTTTCCCAACGCTCGGCAACACCAGGAATAGTATTACCATCAGCATCTTGGTTAACTAAACCTTCGAGCAAGTCACGAATCACGTGCGATTCTGGTACGCCTTCGGTTTTATGCGGATCGAGAGAAGCAACTTCAGTGCCATTACCACGGATAAGCTCTTGAACAGGAGCAAGTTTAGTCCCTGCTGGAACATCAGCAGCGAGCGCAGAGAAAGAGGCCGTAGCGACAGTTAAACCTGCGCCAAGTAACAAGGCTTGTGTGATTTTATTTTTGTACATGCATAAACTCCAAGTTTTTATTTTGCATCCATGACTCTTTATTAAGCCTTCAGAACGGCCTGAATGAGGTGGCTTAGCGCAAAAACCAAGCAATATAACCTAGACCTAATAAAGAATTTCGCACATTAGCAATCATCGAAGTAATTTGCCAATAAAATGTAAAGCTAACCAATGATATCCTTAACCCACATCAATTATTAGGCAATTACTCCAATATAACGCCGTACCGCTGCGCGTTTGCGGTTACGCCCCAGTGACTAATAAACGACCACTTACTTAACCGGACGCTTTTTAATCGACAAGGGAAACAATCTTTAGATAAGTCGGGCATAAGCACTGCTTGAAACCCGATTAGCAGTATCTTTCGCCGTCAATTTAGCAAAAAATTAACATTTAAACAGTAGAACGTCTAACTTATTGTAATAATCCCCTGTTAAAGCCCTGCGTTCTGTGAAGAGGGTCACTACCTTGCACTAAGCTGATCATATTGCCCCATCACATTGCATTCACGGCAAGAATTATTACTACAAAATCGATTGGTTGGAACCACTGTGGCGATACTCAGATCACAAGCAGTTAACCCATCGTACGGGTTAGTATTTCAAGTATTTGGGGGCGAAAAATAAAAAATACCGCGCCAAGTAAGCACAGTCCTGCCCAGACAAAATCCAAGCGGAAAGGCTCTTTCATATAAATCAGCGCAAAAGGCACAAACACCGATAAGGTAATCACCTCTTGTAATATCTTCAGCTGGCCTAAATTCATCACCGTGTAACCAATACGATTGGCGGGTACTTGAAACATATATTCAAATAGGGCGATTCCCCAACTGATCAATGCAGCAATGATCCAAGGTTTATGGGCTAAATCTTTTAGGTGGGCATACCAAGCGAAGGTCATAAAAACATTACTGATCAATAACAGACCAATAGTGACCAGCATCGGTGGTAGAGCAAACATGATGAACTCTCCGGATCAAGTAGAAAAACCAGCGCAGTTTGCGCTGAGATTTTATTCTCGTCAATCTGTTCAAGCGTAATTTCGAACAAACTGGGAACGATACCGAAATGTAAACTAAAAATCTTAACTTTACCTCGTATATTTATAGATGATCACATTTCAAGAAGCGAAATATTCTACTATTCAGTTGCCTCTTTTTACTCCCTGGCCCATCAGCTAAACTGGAACAAACCATTATCTGGAGAAATAACAATGAATAAAATTTGGGTTACAGGGGATGCTGTCGTTGATTTAATTCCCGAAGGCGACAAGCATTACTTAAAATGCCCCGGAGGAGCCCCTGCCAATGTTGCCGTGGCTATTGCAAGATTAGGTGGCCAAAGCGCCTTTTTTGGTCGAGTCGGGAACGATCCCTTTGGTCGATTTATCCAACAAACGTTAACAACGGAACAAGTCGATTGCCAACATCTTATTCTCGATGAGCAGCAACGAACCTCAACCGTGGTGGTTGATCTGGACGACTCTGGTGAGCGTAGTTTCACTTTTATGGTCAAACCGAGTGCCGATCAGTTCCTACAGCCAACCGATATCCCAAACTTTAAACAAGGTGACTGGTTACACGCTTGCTCTATTGCTCTGGCTAACGAACCAAGTCGCAGTAGCACATTTGCAGCTATAGAACGAATTAAACAAGCTGGCGGTTATGTCAGTTTTGACCCTAATTTGCGCGAAGAAGTCTGGCAGAATCCGGATCAAATTATCGAGGTCGTGATGCAAGCGGTCAGTAAGGCTGACGTGGTGAAATTTTCTGAAGAAGAGCTGACTTTTTTAACTCAAACCAACACCATTGAACAAGGATTAACTGTCTTAGCTCCCCTATCCCTACCGTTAGTCGTTATCACTCAAGGAGCCAAAGGCGCTCTCGTGGTAAGAAACCAACAGCAAGAGCTCGTGACTGGTAAAGTCGTACAACCTATCGACACCACAGGAGCAGGCGATGCATTTGTCGGTGGTTTGTTATACCAATTCGCCACAAGCCATCACTGGCAAGAGAATATTACCCAAGCCATTCAATGGGCACATGGCTGCGGGGCATTAGCCACCACTCAAAAAGGAGCGATGACGGCTTTGCCTAACCAACAAGCGTTACTTGAGTTTATTAACTGCTAGTACCAGCTGACTTTTGCCGCCATCACCGAGCCTAAGATAACGGCTGTTGAATCAACAGCCGTTAAATTTAGTGGGCAAAAGGACTAATGGTTGCCTGAAGAGGAAAGTAATCCGCTTCAACCTCAGCACCGAATAAAGCGATTTGCGTAGCATCCGGCGCGGTAAACACACGGCTACTCATCACTTGCGCTCCTTGATTGATAAAGATTTCAATCGACGAATGATCAACCAGAATTTGTAGCTCAACCTGCTGAGTGGTCAGACTGATTTCTCGTATCGTATCCCCTTGACGAATCTCAGTGTGACTGCGATCTAAGCGTAAAGTGTGGCTCTGTTCATCTAGGGATAACACAACTTGCTGGTGACGATTTTTCATCAGATGTAGCTCACTCCCCCAAGGTAAAGTAACCTGTAACTCATAACTTTTACCGCCAATGTCGATACCCTGCTCGGTCAAATGTAGTGAGCGTTTTTCGCCACGTAACTGAGTGAGTTCACGAATCGGGCTCTGTATCACGCGACCATTTATCCACCGTAACTCACGTAACGCGGTTAATTGATGGATCCAACCATCAGCACAACTAGGATGATCGACCTCGTCCGGTAGCCCCATCCAACCACAAAGTACACGGCGTCCATCTGGCGTCAGTGCCGTTTGCGGCGCATAAAAATCAAAACCGCTATCCAGCTCCCAACCCTGTAAAAACTGTAACTGTCCTTGCTGATTGTCGGCAACGGTGAAAATTCGATTGTGGTGTTCAATGGTGTGATGAGGATTAGGCGAGCGGATGCCTTGTGGACCAAAAACAACCAAGCTTTGGCCATCCAGTTCAAACATATCTGGGCATTCCCACATATAACCATAAGGCGCTAATTCTTGACCATACAATCCATCAAATTGCCAATCGTGTAAGTTATCCGAATGATAAACGGCCAAACAACCCGATAATTGCTGAGTTTGCGCGCCGAGCAGCATCTGCCAGCGACCCTGTTTATACACCACTTTAGGATCGCGAATATGCTCAGTAACACCATCTGGTAGTGTGCGGATAACCGGGCCTAGTTTAGTGAAACCACCTTCAGAGTCAGCTTTGGCAATACACTGCATGGTCTGCCGCTGTCTATCCTGTCCTAATCGAGTATTTCCGGTATAAAACAGCCACAAATTGTCACCATCACTGACTGCATGACCTGAAAATACACCGTGACTGTCAAACCAGTCAGATGGCGTTAAAGCAACCGAATGCCAACGCCAGTTGATAAGATCTTGGCTTTTAAGTAGCACCCAATACTTGTCTTTATGCAGACAAGCAAGCGGGTGCCACTGATAAAACAAATAATATTCACCCTGATGATAAACAAAGCCATTGGGATCATTAAGTAAACCTTGCGGGGGTGAAATGTGCCACTGCGGACGATAGTGACTTGCTGTCGCCAAGGAGCAAGCTTGAGCACGCTTAAGCTGGCGCTCTGCAATAGAGCGTCCAACAACCACGAACTCTTGCTCAGAAATAACCGCTGGATCCATTTGATTGGTAGTAGAAAGTTGCCACTCTCCTAATACTTCTTCTAGTACAACAGTGGTAGGCAGCGGCTGTTTGACGAGTTGTCGATTATCTACCGCAACCGTGACCCAACCTTGAGGAGCTAAAATACGGGTAATATTGGTGATTCCGCCAGCGAGTTCAATCAGAGTATCAAGATTCATTGCCTTTCCTAACCTTATTCGGGAACGTTCTCAAAATATAAGAGATAAAGGCTTAAAGCAAGTTTTTACCTTAGATCGCTGGCATTATAAATTATCAATGTGAGGTATATACCCAAACAACTTGGAGTTGCAGGTAGGCGGCAAGTGAGTGACAAATTTGTCTGGAACAAATTTGAACAGCCGTAGGCTGGCCTGTGGTGAGAGCCACGGATGGCTCTCATAATCCCCATGAGCATAGATAGACTATGTGATTAGGGCGAACGAACGTAGCCAACACCCCTGAAGCTTCAAGTCGGAAGGGTATAGCGCGATCGAATATAATCGCCATTTAACAAGTCTCACGCTCAACGTTTTGGAACGTCAGCACCACTTTACTCATTTCTAAACCTTGTCCAGCAATGCGATCAAGCAGCATCTTCGCGGCATTTTCTCCTGCTTTATCAAAAGCATAATTAAAGGTAGATAGACTTGGAGTACTGACATACGCCAATTCATCATTACCAACCCCCAGTATTTTCACCTGTTGGCCAACAATACGCCCATCATCTTGCAAAGCCTTAATGGCTCCAATCGCTAAACGATCAGTTGCACAAAATAGCCCATCAAGTTGTGGGAAATCTTTTAGTTGCTGCTGAGCTAACCGATAGCCAGACTCAATCGAAAAATCGCCTCGTGCATGAAACAATAACTGACGTTGATGAAGGGCTAATGACTGCTCAAGCCCTTGCGAACGAAGGACATCTACCGCCACATCATCACTTTGCACACCAATAAAGCCAATATGCTGACACCCAGCGGCAACTAATCGGTTACCAGCTTCAAAGCCAACACGTAAATCATCATGCACGACACTCGGAATATTGTATAAAGAGCCATCCTGACCCACTAAAACGACCGGAACCACCGATTGCTGAATAGCTTGAACTAAGCTTTGATCAAGGTGAGTCGCATAGAAGATGATTCCCTCTACCCGCTTCTGATTAAAAATTTGTATATATTCTAATTCTTTAGCATGAATTTGATGAGTGTTAGCCAGCAACACATGCTTGCCTGCTTGTTCAAAAATGGCGGTCAAACCATCAACACCTTGCGCGGTAGCATGAGAAGAAACTCGAGGCACAATCACGCCAATTAAATTGGTCTTTTGTGATTTAAGATCTTTAGCGACCTGATTGACCATATAACCACATTCAGCAACAGCTTTTAACACCTTGATTTTTGTAGATTCTTTTACACCGTACTCGTCATTCATCACTCTTGACACGGTCGATTTGGATACCCCAGCCAAACGAGCTACATCATGCAAACTTGCCATTTTTTCTTATTCCATCATTACATTGGGATTGATTGCAAAATCACTGCGCTATTATCGCTTTTATTACGTGATTCTGCCTTTGTTTTATTCATTATCACGGTAGATTTTGGCGATCCTATTCACAGATTTATTGATTTCCTTTTGACCTCTAGCCAATTGTTGATGATCATTACACTTGCAAACGTTCCCAATAAATAAAACATAACGATTGAAACTACGCACTACCCAAACAACTTGAAATTACAGACAAATAACATCGCCGTCGCTTCAAGTCGTAAGGGATACCTATTATTCACAATAACCGGGGTGAGTTATGAACTATCCAGTCATAGCAAAACAACTTATTGAGCTGTTGGGTGGCAAAGCCAACATTCAAGCACTCGCACACTGTGCCACTCGACTTCGCTTAGCGATCAATGATGAATCACTGATTGACGAAAAAGCCATTGAAGATCTCGATGGTGTAAAAGGTCGATTTAAAGTCGCAGGTCAGTACCAAATTATTTTCGGTTCAGGCATTGTTAACCAAGTTTATGCTGAAATGGCCAAGTTGACGGGCCTTGCTGAGATGTCCACCAATGATGTGGCTTCAGCTGGTGCACAAAAGCAGAATATTGTCCAACGTGCAGTGAAAGGCTTATCGGATATTTTCGTTCCCATCATCCCAGCGATTGTCGCGGGCGGTTTATTAATGGGTCTTTATAACCTATTAACGGCACAAGGTTTATTTATTGAAGGGCAATCATTGATTGATGCCAATCCTGGGCTTGCTGATTTAGCGAGTATGATCAATACCTTCGCCAACGCCCCTTTTGTTTATTTACCGGTTTTATTGGCTTTTTCTGCCTCACGTAAATTTGGCGGTAATCCTTTCCTTGGTGCAGCTTTAGGCATGCTCATGGTTCACCCTGATCTTCTCAATGGCTGGGGATTTGGTAGCGCTTCATTAACTGGTGATATTCCTACTTGGAATATTTTAGGCTTAGAAATCCAAAAAGTCGGCTATCAGGGCTCGGTATTGCCCGTCTTAGTCGCTACCTTTATTCTGGCTAAAGTAGAAAATGGGTTAAGAAAAATCATCCCTTCGGTACTTGATAACCTATTAACGCCAATGCTAGCCATTTTTATCACTGGTTTTCTGACCTTTACTGTCGTCGGTCCTTTAACTCGTGATGTCGGATTCCTGTTAGGCGATGGCTTAAACTGGATGTATGAATCAGCGGGCTTTATCGGTGGCGCATTATTTGGCTTCGTCTATGCACCATTTGTAATCACAGGCATGCACCATAGCTTTATTGCCATTGAAACTCAGTTGCTTGCTGATATCGCTATCACCGGTGGTACGTTTATTTTCCCTATCGCAGCCATGTCTAATGTGGCGCAAGGTGCTGCTGCTTTAGCCGTAGGATTAACCACCAAAGAGACTAAAATGAAAGGGATAGCGGTCCCCTCTGGCGTCACCGCGTTATTAGGTATTACTGAACCAGCGATGTTCGGGGTTAATTTAAAACTGCGTTATCCGTTTATCGCAGCGATTTGTGGAGCCGCTATCGCCAGTGCCTTTATTACTTTATTTACCGTAAAAGCACACGCTTTAGGCGCAGCGGGTTTACCGGGGATTATCTCCATCAGTCCTGATAAAATTGGCTACTACGTGGTCGGTATGGTCATCGCCTTTGTTGCGTCATTTGCTCTCACCTTGTTGCTCGGTATGCGTGAAAAAACAAAACTCTCCCCAAACAACTTGGAGTTGCAGGTAGGCGACAAGTGAGTTCATCCCCATGAGCATAGGCAAACTATGTGATTGGGGTGAACGAACGTAGTCAACACCGCTGCAGCTTCAAGTAGCAAGGGGATAGGTGCTCGCGCTAACGCGTAAGGTATCCCCCTTAACTGCAAAAAAGATTAAGACGCTTGAAATACCCAAGCGACAAATAGAGAACAGTTAATCTTACGCTTTGCCCACTCTTTGAGTGGGCATTTTTATTTATCCCGCAGGGACTGATTGGATTGATTGTTATTTTAATGCTTGCTATAACCAAACAACTTGAAGTTGCAGGTAGGCGGCAAGTGAGCGAATCCCCATGAGCATAGGCAAACTATGTGATTGGGGTGAACGAACGTAGCCAACACCGCTGCTGCTTCAAGTAGGAAGGGTATATAACACCCGTTAACACTTACACACTACTTAATGTGGCAGATAGACAGCAACATTAAGTAAGCAAATTTGCACCCATATAGTCGGGGAGCCTTAAGGCTGAGATCGCATCGCGAGACCCGTTGAACCTGATTCAGTTAGCACTGACGTAGGGAACTATTAACACCAATAACGATGTTACTTACAAAGACAACGGGGCGCACACTCGATTGCTCTTAGGTGACATTGACCATTTTGGTCCCATTGGTCAGTTCCTATGCGTCATCTGTAGGAGCCTGTCATGACCAACACTTTATCTGCTCTTTCACCCATCCCAATCGTATTAACCATTGCTGGCTCAGATAGCGGCGGCGGTGCAGGGATCCAAGCCGATATCAAGGCCATTTCCGCCACTGGTAGCTATGCTTGCAGCGCTATCACCGCCATCACCTCACAAAATACCCTTGGGGTAACAGCAATTTTACCGATTGCCATTGAACACATTGCCAATCAACTGGATGCGATTTTTAGTGACTTTACCGTGGCAGCGGTAAAAATTGGTATGCTGGCTGACAGCCAAATTATCCATATCGTCGCTGAAAAACTCCGTCACTATCAACCCAATATTATTGTGATTGATCCTGTGATGGTCGCCACAAGCGGTGATGCATTACTTGCCGATCAAGCCGTCAACGACTTAAAGCAGCAGTTATTACCACTAGCCACGGTTATCACGCCTAACTTACCTGAAGCTGCGGTATTAACTGGCTGTCCGATACCAAAACACGACCAGCAACTTGATGAGATCATCGCAGCATTACAGACTTTGCCAAGCCAAGCGGTACTGCTTAAAGGAGGCCACTTTACGGCATCAGCAAATAGTCACGATTGGCTGATCTGCGGCTCGCGGGTAACGTGTTTTTCAGGGCGAAGAATCCACACCAGCAATACTCATGGTACAGGTTGTACCCTTTCGGCGGCGCTTGCTTCTTACCTCGCGCAAGGCTTAAGCCTTGAGCAAGCCGTAACGCGAGCAAAACATTATATCTCGCAAGCCATCTTACATGCTGACCAGTTGCACGTAGGTAAAGGCCATGGGCCAGTACATCATTTCTATGCGCTTCACAGCAAAAATGGTATCGATAATAAAAAATTGGAACCGGTTACAGAAACCGGTTCCAATTAAGTAAAAAACGATCTAGACTAGCCAAAGATTAAGCCTATTTCTGGTAAAATTATTAAGGGGTAACCTATGACACAGTACAGTTTTCCGAAAGATTTTCTCTGGGGCGGCGCAGTAGCGGCTCACCAAGTAGAAGGTGGCTGGAACAAAGACGGTAAAGGCGTGAGTGTGGTTGATGTGCTTACTAAAGGGGCTCATGAAGTACCTCGAGTGATCACCGATAGCGTAGAATCCGATCAGTTTTATCCTAACCATGAAGCGATTGATTTTTATGGACGTTATAAAGAGGATATCGCGCTATTTGCTGAGATGGGCTTTAAATGCTTTCGCACATCGATTGCTTGGACACGAATTTTTCCGAACGGCGATGAAGCCACACCTAACGAAGCTGGGCTGCAATTTTATGATGATCTGTTTGATGAGCTATTGAAATACGGCATTGAACCCGTCATCACCCTCTCGCATTTCGAAATGCCGAATCACTTAGTGAAACAGTATGGCAGTTGGGCGAATCGCCAAGTGATCGACTTTTTTGTGAAATTTAGCCAGACCGTGATGGAACGCTATCAACACAAAGTTAAATACTGGATCACTTTTAATGAAATCAATAATCAGCGTAACTGGAAGCTGCCGATTTGGGGATATTGTAACTCAGGGATGATCTACACCGATTACCCAAACCCTGAACAGATGATGTATCAAGTGCTGCACCATCAATTTGTTGCCAGTGCACAAGTGGTCAAATTAGGCCATCAAATAAACCCTGATTTTAAAATCGGTAGCATGATCCACATCATGCCTCTCTACCCTGCCACTTGTCGTCCAGAAGACGTATTACTCGCACAAGAGCTCATGCGCGAAAAGTATCTATTTAGTGATGTTCAAGTGCGTGGCTACTACCCAAGTTATCTGATTAAAGAATGGCAACGTAAAAATATCCAAATCGATATTGCCCCTGGGGATGAGCAAATTTTACGTGAAGGCTGCGCTGATTACCTCGCGATCAGCTACTACATGACCAATATTGTCTCAACCCAGAAAGAGGAAGGACAAACCACCTCCTTATTTGAAAATAGCCGTCTCAATCCATATCTACCTGCTTCTGATTGGGGTTGGCAAATCGATCCCGACGGTTTACGTGTTGCCCTATCTGAACTGTATGAGCGTTACCAAAAGCCGATTTTTATTGTCGAAAATGGCCTTGGCGCGATTGATGAAGTACAAGCGGATGGTTCAATTAATGATGATTATCGAATTAACTATCTCAGCGAGCACATCAAAGCGGTGGCTACCGCCATTAACTACGATGGTGTTGACGTGATGGGCTACACGCCTTGGGGCTGTATTGATTGCGTGTCGTTTACCACTGGTGAATACAAGAAACGTTATGGTTTCATCTATGTCGATAAGCACGATGACGGTACGGGAACCATGGCGCGCTCGAAGAAGAAAAGCTTTTACTGGTATCAGCAAGTGATTGCCAGTAACGGACAAATTATTTAATTACATCTATACCCAAACAACTTGGAGTTGCAGGTAGGCGGCAAGTGAGTAAGTCCCCATGAGCATAAATAGACTATGTGATTGGGGCGAACGAACGTAGCCAACACCCCTGCAGCTTCAAGTCGGAAGGGTATACACTCACCAGCCCTTTGCACGCTCAAGTGACAAAGGGCTGGATCAGTTAGGAGTAATCGTTGTCATGGCCACCATTAATGATGTATGCAAAGCCGCCGGAGTTTCTAAAGCAACCGTATCACGAGTGCTGAACGGCAATGGCCAAGTAAAAGAATCTACCCGCCAAGCGGTTCTTGCTACCATGCAACAACTCGGTTATCAACCCAATACCTTGGCGCAAGCGCTGGCCACCAATACCTCTCATGCGATTGGTTTAAGCTTACCGCATTTTCAAAGCAGCTATTTTGGTAGCATTCTGCATCATGCCGAACAAGGGGCTCAGCAAGCGGGCAAAAAATTGCTGGTAGTGAATGGTAAAAATAGTGCTCAAGGTGAGCGAGAAGCGCTGCAAACATTGGCGAATCAACGCTGTGACACGATTATGATCTATAGCCGCCATTTAACGGAAAGCGAGCTAAGTCAGTGGCAACAAACGCATGCCATACCGCTCGTGGTATTAAATCGACACTTTTCTACTTCAACAATAGCAAGCTTTGGCTTAGATCAAACTCAATTAGCGACCCTTGCTATGCAGCACTTATTAACCCTTAACCATCGAGCGATTGCTTGTATTACTTCACCGCTCAACAGTGAAACAGGACAGCTCCGCTTCGCCGCTTATCAGCAGCAGCTCGCGCAATCTGATATTGACCCCAAGCCTGATTTGATCGCCGAAGGCGATAATAGCCTTAACTCGGGCTACCATGCTACCCAGCAGCTACTCACTCGAGGTGTCCACTTTAGTGCGATTTTTGCCTGTAATGATGATATGGCGATTGGCGCCATTCGCGCTTTACATGAGCACCGCCTGCACGTACCACGGGATATTGCCGTTGTTGGTATTGATAATGAACCTGCAGCGGCCTACGGCATTCCAAGTTTATCAACCGTAGCGCTGCCGATTGTCGAGTTAACTCAGGCTGCCACACAATGCGCGGTGATGCTTGCTAATAAGCAGCCAGTGACCTCATTGCATCATACTTATCTTGGCCAGTTAATCGTGCGTGAGTCGTCACTGTCCGCTTAATTTTCAGCGTAAAACGATCACATTGCGCCGATTAAATGATATAACCGAGACTGCCTTTTGCACTATTGTTGATAAAACGCAAAGCAACACCTTGCAGGTCAGTCAATGATGGTCTTTTCACACTTGATCCGCTCTCCTAGCGGTTAAGTTTTCTCTAAAGTAAGGAATATGTATGTCTGATATCGCAACCAGTATTGATGCCATTCAACCTATGGTGGAATCTTCTTCTGGCTCTATCTGGGGTTATGTGGTCGGTGGGCTAGTTCTTGTCGTGGCCGCTGGTTATTTTGGCTTTAAAAAGATCAATCAGCCTGCCTTTGTGATTAAACAAATTCGCAAACGCAACCGCAAAGAAATGCAAAAACAAGGGATAGAAAGCACCGAAGCGCTGGCCGATTTGGATCATTTGTTGGATGTCGTTCAGCAACACGCTATCGAGAATGGCATGAGTGGCACGGCTATGGTTCAACTGCTGGCACCACTCAACGATAAAGCCAAAATCAACTCTGCTGCTGGGTTTTATCAAGCGATGGCTTATATTGCCAAAAACATCAATCAGCCACAGCTAGTGAAAAGCTTACAAAACAAATCTAAACAAGTGAAATCCAGCTCGCCACTGATGGCCGGGCTACTGAAACGCGCTGGGGTTTAATTCTCGATTTCTGTGGCTTGCTATAATCACCAGCAGGCCATAGCAACAACCATTCCGTTCATTCGTATAGCTTAACCTAGCTCACACTTTTTCACTCTCCCTTCGATCTACGCCCTAAATTGCTGAGTAAGGGATGAGTTGCATTATCTAACCATTGTCTACCCTAAAGCGGTTTCTTATTGATAGCAGTTAGGTTTTAGACGATGCATCCAGAATATTCCTCTTCAAAAATAAACGTTTATCAAGTCTTTACTCGTCTATTTGGTAATACGCAAACCGCCAACATCCCCTGGGGCACAAAAGCGCAAAACGGAGTGGGTAAGTTTAATGATTTTACGCTTAAAGCCTTGCAAGAAATTGCTCAATTAGGGACAACGCATATTTGGTATACCGGTGTTCATCATCATGCTTTAGTGGCCGACTACCGCCAGTTTGGCATCAGTGATGATCACCCAAGCGTAGTCAAAGGACGCGCAGGTTCGCCTTACGCGGTGAAAGATTATTACTCAGTCAATCCCGATTTGGCCGATAACCCCGCGCAACGTAACCAAGAGTTTTTGGCCTTAATTAACCGCTCACATCAGGCTGGCTTAAAAGTCATTATTGATATTGTTCCGAACCATGTGGCGCGACACTATCAAGGATTAAACAATCCTCCCGGCGTCGAAGACTTCGGACAAAGTGATAATACTCAACTTGAGTATGCCAGAGACAATAATTTTTATTACCTACCCAATCAGGCGTTTCAAATGCCCGATCTGCCCGATCACTTAGCACCATTAGGGGGTGAAAATCATCCGCTCCTGGCTGAGCCTTATCAAGAGTTTCCAGCCAAATGGACCGGCAATGGCTCGCGGCAGGCCAAACCGGATGTGGACGATTGGTATGAAACGGTAAAGATTAATTACGGCGTTACCCCTAGTGGAGAGAAAGACTTCGCCGAACTGCCAGAATCTTATCGCTGGCTTTCTCATCAAGCGCATTTTACTTTTTGGCAGCAGCAGTCAGTGCCGAACTCGTGGCTTAAGTTTCGTGATATTGCGCTCTACTGGTTAGAACAAGGGGTTGATGGGTTTCGTTATGACATGGCGGAGATGGTACCGATTGAGTTTTGGAGTTTTATGAACTCAGCGATCAAGCACGTTAAACCTAATACCTTTTTAATGGCCGAAATCTATCAACCTGAGCTTTACCGTGATTATATTCAGTTAGGCAAAATGGATTATTTGTACGATAAAGTCGATTTATACGATGGGTTAAAAGCCATCATGCAGGGCAAAGCATCAACCGCGATCATTGGCAGTATTGAGCATCAAATGCGTGATATTGAACATCATATGTTGCATTTTTTAGAAAATCACGATGAACAACGCATTGCCTCGGCTGACTTTGCTGGTGATGCTGAACAAGGGCGACCAGCGATGCTGATCTCTACCTGTTTATCCAGTGCGCCGACCTTGATTTATTTTGGTCAAGAGGTGGGAGAACCAGGGGCGGAACATGCTGGATTTGGTCAGCCGTCACGCACCTCTATTTTTGACTATATTGGCGTACCTGAGCATCAAAAATGGCTGAATCACGGTCGATTTGATGGTGGGCAATTAAGTGATAAGCAGCGCCAGCTACGTCAATTTTACTGCCAGCTACTCAACTTAGCGAAAAGCAGTCCTGCGCTGATGGGCGATTATCACGATTTATACGCTGAAAATTGGCCACATTTTGCAGAGCAACAACATACGCTGTTTGCCTTTGCCCGCTCTTGCCCTGAGCAAAAATTGATTATTGCGGCTAACTTTAGCACCACGGCAAGTAAAACCGTGCCACTGCATTTACCCCAAGAGCTGATTAAACATTGGCAATTGAGCGAGGGAGAATATGCCTTAATCGATCATCTCAATCAGCAACCACTCACACTGGTGGTAACGAAGCAGCGCAGTTATGTCGAGATAAATTTTCAGCCGCTTTCCACGCATTTTATTGAAATTGACCCTGAACACTTAGCTTTGTAAGCCAGTTGCTGATCTGCTCCCTGCTGAGAAAAACAGCAGGGAAATTGTACGATGATGAAGGAGTATAATATGCGCGCCCCGTTTCTTTTTCACGGCCAAACTGAATCATGGGTTACTCGCCACCAAGATTCATTAACCTTAACCATAGCTATTGAACGCTCATTTCCATGCCGCCAAATTCTCGTGCGTCATGAGCCTGATAATGAAGAACATTTAGTCGAGATGGTCAATATAACCACTCATGAACGGCTCACTTATTGGCAAGCAACTATCCCGCTAAATCAAGATCGCGCGGTGACTCACTATGTTTTTAAGGTACTCTCTGAACAAGGTCAGTGGTGGCTAGATGCGAAATCTGTCTCCGCGCGAATCCCGAGCCGTGAGTACCACTTCAAGTACAATGCACAACATCAGCCGCCATCTTGGGTTAGTCGACAGGTTTTTTATCAGATTTTTCCGGATCGCTTTGCTAATGGCAAACCGGAAATCAGCGTCAAAAGCGGAGAATACTGTGTCAGTGGCGGCAGCAAACCGGTGATTGCTAAAGCATGGGGGGAGCCCGTTGATAATCATCAAGGCAATGGCGGCTGTGAATTTTATGGCGGCGACCTATATGGGGTAGAAGAAAAGCTTGATTACTTACAAGATCTTGGCGTTACTGCGCTGTACCTCAACCCGATCTTTCATGCCCCTAGTAATCATAAATACGATTGCATGGATTACTATCATGTCGACCCACATTTAGGTACCAATCAACACTTTGCGCAGCTGTGTGATAATCTTCATCAGCGAGGGATGAAAATTGTGCTCGACGCGGTTTTTAACCATACTTCTACCGAGCATCCGTGGTTTAATTTACAGGGTTGGCATCAAGAAGTAGGCGCTTATCAATCGGTCCAATCCGCTTATCGTGATTACTATTTTTTCCAAGGCGACACTCAAGAATATATCGGTTGGAAAGGAGTCGCTAGCTTACCGGTGTTGAACTTTCAGCATCCTGACGTCAGAGCGGCTATTTATCAATCTGATCAAGCGGTAATTAAACATTGGCTAAAGCCTCCGTATCAAATTGATGGCTGGCGCTTTGATGTTATCCATATGCTCGGTGAAGGTGAAGGTGCCAAAAATAATGCTCATTACGTGCAAGCCTTTCGTGATGCGGCAAAACAGATCAACCCGGATTGCTATGTATTGGGTGAACATTTTTTTGAAGCGACTCAATGGCTACAAGGCGATCAAGAAGATGGCGCGATGAATTATTATGGTTTTGCGCATCCTTTACGGGCCTTGCTCACGCATTTAGATATTGCTTTTCACCCTATCGATATCCAAGTAGCGCAGTTTCTCGATTGGCTAGCAGAAGCCAGAGCCAAAATCCCGTGGGCGAATCAGTTAGCGCAACTCAATCAATTAGATAGCCATGATACCGCACGATTTATGGAGCTGATCGATGGCGATCAACCGTTATTTCATATCGCCAGCACTCTACTTTTCACCTATGTGGGTACGCCTTGTATTTATTATGGGACGGAGGTTGGATTAAGAGGCAGCCATGACCCCGACAACCGTCGTGGTATGCCTTGGCAGCAAGTGACAACATCACCTTATTTTGCTTTCTTTCAACGACTGATTGCGCTACGAAAACAATATGTCGCTTTGCAGATAGGCGATTTTCAACTGCTGTATCAAGATGAGAGCAGTTTTGTCTTTGCACGCTGCTATGCGGAGCAAAGCGTTCTGGTTGCGATTAATCTTGGTCATGCCCGTGACGTATGTTTGCCCCTCTGGCAGTTGGGGTTAACCAGTGGGGAGTTTAGCAATGCGCTAAGCGCACAACATTATGAGTATCGACATGGAGAAATGCTCATCACGCTTGAGGCCAAAAGCGCGATGATTTTAAGCTAGCCAGTACCAAGCAAGCCAGTTGTTAATTCCGGCTTGCTTGGGTTCAGTTACTCCGCTTTACTAAGTACAATCTGGCACTCGGTTACCGTTTCTGCTTCACTTTGGCTGGGTAAAATGCCTAACGTATGTAAAAAGCCTTTCAACATAATGGCATAGATAAACATCATCGGCAGACCGGCAACCACACACAGTGATTTAATGGTCTCTATACCGCCGCCTGCTAAAAATACACTGAGACTGATCAAACCAATGGCCGCCGCCCAAAGTAGCTTCACTCGATTATCAGGATCGCCATTCAGTTCAAGTTGATTGGTGGTTAACATCGCCGTAGCGACACTGGCGCTCGACATGGTGGTCAACATTAAGAAAAATTGGATGATTAAAAACAAAGCGAGGATCCAGCCACCGCCGGGTAAAGTTTTGATCAAAGCGACCACAGCGTAGGTTAATCCCCCTTCCGCCATCCAAGCTTGAACGGGTAAGCCACCTAGCATTTGCGCCCATACCGCATAACCACCGAAAATAGAGATGAAGAATGCGCAGCCTAAAGCGCCCATCGAAAGGGTATAAAGGATCACCTCTTGAATAGTACGGCCACGTGAAATGCGGGTGATAAAGAGCCCCATCATGATCAAATACGCGTAATACCAAAACCAGTAGTATTGCGTCCAACCTTCAGCAAAGCCACTTTGCTGAACCGGATCGGTCCACAAAGACATTCTAAAAAAGCTATCTAGCATCACGCCTAATGAATCAGTAAAATTATTAATGATAAAAGCAGGCTGAGTGACCAGCAGAACAAACAGCGCAAACACAATCGCCAAGGTCACTGTCCAATTTGAAATTTGATTAATGCCTTGATTAAAGCCGACTAACATCACTGCGACTAATGAGCTAACAAACAACGCAATAATGATCCCTTGTAGAGCAAGACTGTTATTGATCGCCAATAAATCGGCAACCCCAGTACTCACCAGCGTCACGGTTAACGCCAATGAGCTAGCAAAAGCAGCCAGCGTGCCAAAAATCGACAACAGATCAATACTTTTGCTGACCAGCGGATGATTGCCGACCACGGATGAACATAGACTCGACACTTTTAAAGTGCGCCTTTTCTGCACATAAAAAGCATAGGCAAAAGGAATCGCGGGGAAACAGTAAATGGCCCAGCCAGTGATCCCCCAATGGAAAATCGAATAGGTCACAGCCCACGCGGCGGCTGGGTAACTATTCGCCTCAGCAAATAACGGCGGCGATTGTAGGTAATACATCGGCTCACCAATCGCCCAGTAAATCAATGATGCACCAACTCCAGCGGTGAATATCATCCCACCATAAGAAAAATTGCTGTATTCGGTTTGTTCATCACCCAGACGGATTTGACCATGTTTGGAAAAGGCGAGCCAAAGTAAAAAGCCGACTAACGCCAAACTGGCTAGTTGCACCAACCAGCCAAACCAGTGACTGACCCACGCCATCGCTTGTCCGGCCATGGCTTGTGAGTTGGCAGGATAAAGGGCTGAAACGGTCAGTAATACCAATACCAAAATAATCGCTGGGAAAGCCAAGCCATAGTTAAGATTTTTCAAGCGCCTGCCTCCAATCCTGTAAAGCACGAATATGGGTTGGGGTAATACCGCAGCAGCCACCAATCACGGTTGCGCCTAGTTCATACCACTGCTTGGCAAACTCAAGGTAATCTTGCGCGCTGAACTCACGCATCGCCTGAACGGTTTGATTAGCCGCATGTTGCGCTTTAATCGGCGCAAAGCTATTGGCATACACCCCGATCTCGATACCGGTTTTATCTCCATTCAACGCATTTTTCGCTTGCGAAATAGCATCCGCCATCACTTCAGGTACTGAACAGTTGAATAACATCCCTGCCCCTCCTGCCGCAGCAACTTGCTGAGCCGCATCCGATACCGACTCTCCAGAACGCAGCAGCGCCACATCGCCATCATCTTGCAAAGTAAACGAGTAATAACAAGGCTTACTTGATTGCCCTAATACCTGCTGAATCATGCTCAACTCTTCTAAGCTGGAAATGGTTTCGGCAATCCAGATATCCACGTAAGGATCTTGCGCCGCATACAGGGTTTGGGTGATCGCTTGCGCTGGTTGCGCTTGAAACAGATCGGGGCGATAGCTGCCCATTGCTGGCGGAATTGAGCCTGCTACCTGTACGGCATGTGACGCTTGCTGTGCAACCTCAGCAGCAATTTTCGCCGCTAAACGGGCCAATCTTGCGCCATCACTGCGATACAGTGCTTCGCCTAAATGAAAGGGCACACAGGCATAACTATTGACGGTAATGATCTCGGCACCGGCATCAATAAAACTCTGATGAGCTAAACGGACGTGATCTGGCGATTCAATCAGTGCTTGGGCGCTCCATAACGGCTGTGAAAACGGCGCGCCTATGCGTTTTAATTCCCGGCCCATACCGCCATCAAGAAGGGTAAATGTGCTCATATTCTTGTATCCATACTGCTTTATTGGTTCAAGCATTGAAGCATACTGTGAGCAAGATCATAGTGAATAAGCTTCACATGCTACATGAATATTTTTCAGGTTAGTGACTTGATTTCAATCGACATTTTAGAGTTAAAAGTCTAATGCTTGATCTTCGTTCAATATTTGCCTAGCCAATATGATTGACGGAATCAATCATTATGTTAAATTCACCGCGAATACCCCCGTTTTATTTGCTGCCATAAAGAGCTTCTTATGATAAAAAAAATAATCCTAATTGCCGGACTGGCCCTCGCCCTGCTAGGTTGTAAATCCGAAGATGATAGTGCTTTACGCGCTCAACAGCGCGCTGATGCTATAAGTAATGAAAAACGCGATATCGCCTACTATTTAAGTCAACATTATAATTTATATTCAAGCTCACTACAGAGCACACTGAATAACCATAATTTAAGTGTTTCGATTGCCGATTTAGTGAGTGACGATCAAAGTCCAACATTAAGTGCTCGTGTTAAACAAGCGGATGAAACGATTCGTACATTACAAGGTATCGAAGCGTTTACCGATGAGTTATTAGAGCTTCGCTTAGCCGACGGCACCATGCTCAAAGATCTGCAACAAGGCCAACTGCCATTATTCGCCTTTGAACCCAAAGGTAATGAGCAAACCTGGCAGTTTATTGAAGCGTTCGACATTTATGGCAATATCCACCAGTTGGACGTCTATCAATTACCAAGCTTTCCTGTATTTGTTGTCGATAATAACAGCGCAAAATCACTACAGGCAGGCTTACAAGCTATGCGTCAGGAACTGCAAAAATTGGGACAACAACCCATCAGTCAATCTGACGACCTCCTATCGACATCGCAAGCGCGTAACCTTAGTGTGGCGAATAAATCAGATGTGCAACCTCTCTCAACCACGGTATTGAAAAAAATCCGCCTTGAAGATGACAAAGAGCCTTGGATTTTGGGTAAAGCTGAAATTTATGCTTTGGTAACAGGGGTTGATCCTAGTCGTGATAAACCGACGATTGATGTGGTTGACATGCCTTATTTGGATTATGACAAGATAGATTACTATCCTAACCAAGTAATGATCCATTGGGCGCGCTATCGTTGGGGAGCGGTTGATATCGTATTAATGGAGCAAGACAGTGGTACCGATTATAAAGAACTGGCTAAGCTGTTGGTTGAAGCCGCAGAAAAAGTGCTACAGTCAATTCCTGATCTTGAAGCTCAAGGGTATTCAGTGATTGCCAATATCACAGGTAAAATTATCGATGCCATCCCCAGCGGATTGCTGACTAACGATGATGATTTTGTTGATGTTTTTTATACTATTCAGCAAGATAAGCCTTATATTGATCATCCAGGGGCAACCAATAACGCACTGGTCACGTTAGAGCCTTTAACCATTTATCCTACTCGTTAATTTCAGTATTTCTTTTCCCTAAAACCGAAAGCTTTGCTTTCGGTTTTTTTCTGCCGCTTGATAGATATTTATGCGATTTATAATGGATAAATAATCATTATAAATCGCCATGCTGTAAATCAAGCAGACTAAAAAACGTACAGTTTTTTTTACTTAATAGTCTATCAATATCATTAAATTAACCACTAGATAACAATTCAGTAAATAAAAACAAACACATTCACCCAGCTAATAATAGCTTTATTAATAAACTATAAAACTGGCGAATGGCTGCCGTTGTAATGATCCTTGATGAGTGGTATTTGCCACTAACATTTTACAAGGATAAAAAAATGTTTAAGAAAAATGTCAAACGTACAGTACTGGCTGGGTTATTGTTGCCAACTTCAATCTCACTGGCAATAGCATCTCAGCTTAAGGATCAAGAAGTACCGAGTTTTACCCCCTCTGTTGCTGTTGAAAATCATCAAACAGAACAACGCTATTTTGTTACCTACGTGCCTGGGGCAACCAGCGGACCAATGCGGATGAGTCAAAACGGCTTAACAGAAACAGATTTCTCTCTGCAAAAAGCCGCCGATATATTAAGTACTCAGCAAGTAACGGTCATCAATCACCTCGAGTCATTACATACTTCTGTGGTTGAAATGACGCCAACTCAAGCCAAACAACTGCTCGATAATCCTGATGTGGCGATGATCGAAGTCGACCCAATACGCTATTTATTCGATGCTGAGATTGAGCCTTACGCACAACAGACCCCATACGGAATCCGTATGGTACAAGCCGATCAACTCTCTGACGTTTATGCGGCTAATCGTAAAGTTTGCGTCATCGACTCGGGATATCTTCGCAACCATGTTGATCTACCGAGCGCTGGAGTCACAGGCAGCACTTTCTCTGGCCATGGTTCATGGTTCACTGATGGCAATGGCCATGGAACTCACGTTGCAGGGACAATTGTCGCACTGGATAATAATGTCGGAGTTGTTGGGGTGCTACCGTCTGGCTTAGTCGGCCTACACAACGTAAAAATCTTTAACGATTCCGGTGTCTGGACTCGCGCTTCGGATTTGATTCAAGCTATCCAATCTTGTCAAAGTGCAGGCAGTCATGTGGTAAATATGAGTTTAGGTGGTAGCCAAGGCAGCGTAACCGAACAAAACGCAATGCGTAACTTTTACCAACAAGGGATGCTCTTAGTTGCAGCAGCAGGTAACTCAGGAAACAGCGGCTTCTCATACCCGGCGTCTTATGATGCAGTGGTCTCAGTTGCGGCGGTTAACTCAAGTGGTAATGTGGCTAACTTCTCACAGTTCAATTCACAAGTTGAACTCTCGGCACCAGGAGTTGGGGTACTATCAACCGGTAATAATGGCGGCTACTTAAGCTATAGCGGAACCTCAATGGCTTCACCTCACGTTGCAGGTGTCGCAGCGCTGGTTTGGAGTCACTTTCCACAATGTCGACCAGAGCGAATCCGTCAGTCACTCAGTCAAACGGCTCTCGATCGTGGTGCCGCAGGTAGAGATAATTTTTACGGTTGGGGGATAGTTCAAGCGAGAGCTGCCTATAACTGGTTATCTCGCAATGGCTGTTAATTTCTAATATTGAGAATATGAACAGGGTACTGAGTACCCTGTTTGTTATTTTCCAGAGACAAATCTAACCGTCTAAATTAATTTGTTTAATCAATTCTTCTTGTACACGGTCTGCCTCAGATAAGGGAATTTGACAGGTTCCAGCGGCATGATGACCGCCGCCACCATATTTGAGCATTAACGCACCAACATTGGTTTTGGAACTACGATCAAAAATTGATTTACCAGTGGCAAAAACAATATTCTGCTGTTGAAAACCCCACATTTTGTGAATCGAGATATTACAGTGAGGAAAGAGCGCATAAATAATGAATCGATTACCAGCATAAATCACTTCTTCATTAGTTAAATCCAATAAAACAAGATTACGATAGACTTTTCCACAGCGCTGAATCTGTTCTTTAAATTTGATTTCATGCTCGCGATAAAGATCTACCCGCTCCTGTACATCAGGCAGTGCCAAAATTTGTTCAATGCTTTGGGTACGACAATTCTCAATCAAATTCATCATTAAGTTATAGTTGGATACTCGAAACTCTTTGAATCGGCCGAGCCCAGTGCGAGCATCCATCAAGAAATTTAATAAGTTCCAACCTTGGGAATCGAGCACTTCATCGCGAGTAAATTGGGCCGAATCTCCTTTATCAACCGCCGCCATCATCTCTATCCATCGCTCCGGAAATACCGATTCCCCCCCATAATGATCCCATACAACTCGCGCGGCAGACGGTGCATTCGGGTCGATAACATGATTGGGGCGAGAACCTTGATTACGAATGGTTTCTGATAAATGATGGTCAAATACCATATGTGCTTCTTTGACATAAGGTAAATTGGTAACAATATCGTGCTCGGTAATCTCTATCAATCCATCTTGCATATCTTTCGGGTGTACAAACTTAATTTCCTCGATCAAATCAAGCTGTTTGAGCAAGACGGCGCACACCAAACCATCAAAGTCACTTCTCGTGACTAAACGGAATTTTTGTTGTTCTGACATAGCTAATTCCTTTATCTATTTGTTGTTATTCAACGGTGAAGAGACCGGAAAAAATAAATACAGCACTCTTTAATATCATCGAGCTTAATAAAGCTCACTAATGCTTAAAAAGCAAATGGAACACTCTCTATCTGTTTATAAATCGACCCTCTTATGAGGGTCAAGATTATTAATAGGCGTATCTATCTAGTTATTAAGTTCGAATGTGTTTAATCGCCGCATTTAAATCATCGACATTACGCTGCAAATCGGTAACAACAGGACCTAGTTGGTTAATAGCAATATTCATATCCGAAGACAGCGATTTAATATTACTGAGATTACTCGATATCTCATCGCTCACTGTTAATTGCTCTTCCGTTGCTGAGGCGATAGAGGTATTAAGCTTATGGATTTCAATGGCTGAGTTTTGTATGGTGCCTAATGCTTCGTTAGCCGTTGCCATATTGCCACGTGTCGATTGCATTTTATCGGCACTGGAACGAATGGTTTTGGTTGACTGCTCTGCTTTTTCTTGCAGCGCAGAAATCATGGTTTCAATTTCTCCCGTTGACTGTTGAGTTCGTTGCGCAAGAGAGCGAACTTCATCGGCAACCACCGCAAATCCTCGCCCTTGTTCACCAGCTCGAGCCGCCTCAATCGCCGCATTTAATGCCAGTAAGTTGGTTTGCTCGGCGATAGCCTTAATCACATCAAGGACATTGCCGACATTATTCGATTCATTCGCTAATTGCTGAATAACCTCTGACGTTTTGGTAAATTCGCTTTCCAACTCACCAAACTCATGAGTCGTTTTATTAAACACCTGCTTACTGGTACTGGCTTCTTTTTCTGCGCTACCGGCGTACTGCTCGGCCATGGTGGTACTTTCGGCAACAGTAGAGAGCGCGGAGGTCATCTCTTCCATAGCAGTAGCCGCCATTTCAAGTTCTTGACTTTGTTGATTGGCTACTTTTGCATTTTGCTCAGTCACATCACGAATCGTATCTGAGATAGCAGAGATAGTATGATTAACTTGGTTAATTTTGGTAATGGTCGAAGAATAGCTAACCAAGACTTTGTTGATGGTTGAACCGATAATCCCTAATTCATTATTACTTTTATCGTCCACTCGCAGGGTTAAATCTGAATCGGTATCGACTTTTTGTAGTAGCGTTGCCATGCTGTCTATTGGTTTCACCACCTTACGATTGACAATGAAGTAACCAAGAATGGCAATCACAAAGACAATCACTAGTGAGATATTACCGATCAACACCGTACTTTTTACTTTCTGTGCGGCCTCATTCATCTGTTGACTGGTACGATTCTCCAGTTCAGTAAAAAACTTATCAATGGGAGCCATGATTTTAGCTTTCTCTTGATGGTATTGATTACTGTGCAATAACTCGATAGCCATATTACGATCCGGCGCTCTTCTCACCGTGTAATTGCCACTTGCATCAGCAAACAGTCCTTTTACCGCGTTCATGGCTTTGACTTCCATGTTGACTAAGGCATCAGAATTAGCTTGAGCTTCCCTCAGTAAGCGAAACTCTTGTTCAGTAAAGCCTAAGTCACTCATCATTTGATTAAGCGAGATTGTCTTACCATCAGGTTTTGGTTTTTGGCCATGTTGTAAAACAAGATCCCAATAAATGGTGTGGTAATTCTCTGGGCGGGGTTTCTTTCCGTTACGAATATCTAAAATATCCATATACATTTTTTCGTACTTTTCATCACCCGTGACGACATAAGTTCGTCCTAAACGGGTTAAGTCATCCGAGCTTTGGCGAAGTTCGTCTGCAGCTTGATAAGATTGATAGCGAACTTGCGCCATACGCTCAACTTGGTGCATGAGTCCATTGAGCTGCAATACGGTTAATACACTAATAATAATACCCGCACTAATCACAGCAAATACGAGCTTCATAGTATTGTCGATAGTCATAACACTGCCCCTTGGTTTTTATCAACGAAAATAAATTAAGCCGTATTGTTTTTATTATTACTATCAGCATAGAACAGTGTGATGAACCATGAAGGATTTTTTTGACTTGTGAGAAAGAAAGGCGTGCTCATTCTCACTTGTGCCCTCTTCAACAGAAAGACGTTAAAGGTAGAAATAACTAGTATGTTTGTGGGTAATGAATACACTATCCTTGAGACTGAACAGCGCATAGGAACCGCCACTATCATGAATACTTTTACCCATTACCAAAGTCCTTTTGGGATCATGACACTACAGGCTTCTCCACAAGGATTATTGGGCGCTTGGTTTGCCACCGAAACTACCATGCCAACAGAATTAGGTATCGAATCCGCACACTGCCCGCTACTTATCGACACCATACAACAGCTAGAAGAATATTTTACTGGCCAGCGCACCGCATTCTATTTGCCTCTCGCCGCCAAAGGAACGCCATTCCAGCAATCGGTTTGGCAAGCACTTGGGAAAATACCTTATGGCGAGACATGGAGCTATCAACAGTTGGCAGAAGCCATCGGTAACCCAAAAGCGGTCAGAGCAGTAGGATTGGCCAACGGAAAAAATCCACTTTCCATTATCGTCCCTTGCCACAGAGTCATTGGTAAAAATGGCAAACTAACGGGTTATGCGGGAGGCATAGAGCGCAAAGCGGGCTTGTTAAAATTAGAAAGGAATAGATTTAATTAATTATCAAATTTATTTACTTTGCTTCTATGCTCATTGACTTCACAGATGAGTTGCACCAGAAACAAAAAGCGCGAGTAATTTTCATTCTGCTCACGCTTTAAATCAAGAAGGTATTACGCTAATTAGCGCTGAATTTTACTCACCATCAATATCGCAATTAGTACAACTTTGTAGGGCGATTTCGTGTTCAAATACAATCGAGTCACTACCATCAGCCAATAGCTCTGCGATCTCATCCGCCACTTCTTGCTCATCTTCAGCTTCAACTTCAACTTGCTCAGCAAGCTCTTGTTCAGAATAACCGTAAAAATTAAGCAATAAGTAATCTCGCGCCTCGTCTTTCGTACACGTCACCTTAACCGAAAGATCCGGTTCGATGCTGTCTTGCGCCGTGATTGTCGCCACTTGTGCTAACACATCCTCTTTCATCGTCGTGGTTAACCAACCCAAATCAGTACTCACTGTAGTTTTTTTACAGTTAAAACAAGGGAGTGGATGAAAATAATATTGAAAATTAGTCATGAGTTATTTCTTCTTTGTTTGTTATCCAGCAAGATTATCCGCGTTTTGATAAAAAATACCATCCCAATAATGATTGAAAAAACGGTAAACTGACTGGCTACGCTAAAAAGTGGAGTACCAAGAGCTATGTCTGAAACAAAAACTATACCAATTTTATCCTATAGCCCACTTTCATCATGCATAATTAATGAATAGAAATAAAAAAGACCAGTATCGGTATTGATGGAATACTGGTCAAACACAGAAGTTAGTCAAAGAGTATCTTATCCAACTTTAGCCGGAATAGGCTGGTATTCACTATCAATCTCCGAAATAAGGATCTGAGTAACATTTCCTTGTTGTCGTGAATTCAAAGGCTCCTCATGAGCAATCGTCCTCATATTTAACCCCATGCTGCTATGAAAACTGCCGCTCGCCTGTGCAATAACTCCATTACCTTGTACTATATAACCTCGAGTATCGATAATATTATTGCGAATACAGTCATTAAAGACGCTTTGAATAGGAATAAACCACAGCCAATGATAATCACCATTATTATTTAGAGCAACTTTATCATTGAACCAAATAGCCACATACCCTTCTAGTTTTACATTACCAACCCAAGAACTAACCAGATCAGTAAAAGCGAGATCAATTTGCCCCCAGCCATGCGTATGCGGTGAAATAGGGACCTTAGTTGAAGCCCCATAATTAGAACTTTTTGTTGTTGTTTGTCCTTGCATAGAAGACAACGAGACTTCAGTACTGTAAGTAGATGAAGCGCCACCAATAAATGGAATACCCGCTTCAACCTTAACTGATACCCCCACTTTTACACTTTCCGTAATATTCCATGTAAACGTATCTTGCAGACCTTGTTGTAAATTGACTACGTGCTCTATTACCTGACTCGTTCCATTTTCAACATCATACTTACCCAAAAGAGCTGCACCTCCATCTTTTTGCACCGCACTCGAATAATCCAAATCTTGAGGCGGTGTCACATTGGTCTGATATTGCTTATAGTCCCTTGTATCTTTATTACGATCATACTGTGTGCTTTCGGTAAACCAACACGTTGTACCATACTGCGCAGATTGCCATTTACCCCAAGCATTCGTTATCGTATCAATATCGAGCATAATAGATCTTCCTAATTAAGAACGGTTTTGGTTACTATGGTTCGTATTAAATAAAGCCATAGTGATTTTTAGTTAGTCACACATACAACACATATGAAACCAGTTTACGTGCAACACGAAAAACTGTAGTGCACAAGTTAATATTGTGCAAGAAATGTTTATAAAATGGGAGGGGATGTGTACATAGTGAAATGGTTCGATTTATCGATAACTACTAAGATAAGAATCTAATAAACCAAGTGCAGTCTACCAATCCTTAGAAAAAGAGGAATCACAGATTTAGAATTGGCCGAAAACGGCGAACCGTATATTGCCTTTGCTAAACATTACTTAAAGTCAATACTCATGTCTTATTTGATCAATGTTGACGAATATACAATTTCAATTTTCTGTATTTCATCGCCAACTTTATTATATTACAAGATTATTATTGTGGAATGGTGCTACTACCCTGCTTCATAACGAGTAACAGCTTGCTTAAGTTTAGCCATATTCGATACGCACAGGTAAGGTTTGAGCGCCATGCATTTCTCTTCTGGCCAATTGTACACTTTCAACGCCAGCAGCTCGTTAATCACGTTCGCTTGAAAACGATATTTGACCAACTGAGCAGGAGAGCCAGCAACGATACTGTAAGGGGCAACATCTTTGGTTACAACGCTATTAGCCGCCACAATGGCACCTTCACCAATCTTAACGCCCGGCATAATCATCGCCCGCATGCCTAGCCCTATTCCATCACCCAAAGAGTGATAAAAATCACCGTTTGTAGTCATAGCAAAGTCAAAACAGCCATCGTACAAATTTTCAGCTGTGCCACAAGTTTTCAATTTTTCAGTCTACACTGTTTGAAATTGATCAATGATTAACAATCAAATCATTCACAATGACAATACCATTTATATGATGCGACTCAATTCAATAACAATAAGAGAAGTATCATATGAGAACATCGTACCTTATCGCTTACGCTGCGCTGATCAGCGCCGGTTTTACCACCAGCGCGCAAGCTGACGCCATCTTGCATGCTTTTAACTGGAAATATAGTGATGTGACAGCCAACGCAGAACACATTGCCGCAGCGGGTTATAAAAACGTGCTGGTTTCACCAGCAATGAAATCCAGTGGCTATGAATGGTGGGCTCGCTATCAACCTCAAGATCTGCGAGTGATTGACTCACCGATCGGTAACAAAACTGATTTTAAAGCCATGGTTAACGCTCTACGTAGCCATGGTGTTGGTGTTTATGCCGATGTGGTGCTCAATCACATGGCGAACGAAACTTGGAAGCGCAGCGACCTCAACTACCCCGGCAGTGAAATATTAACCGACTACGCCAATCAAGCGAGCTACTACCAACAGCAAACTCTGTTTGGTGATTTAACCCAAAATCTATTCTCAGCGTATGATTTTCATCCTGAAGGGTGTATTACCGATTGGAGCAACCCCGGCCATGTGCAATATTGGCGTTTATGCGGTGGCCCGGGAGATCGCGGCTTACCGGATTTAGCAGCCAACGATTGGGTCCTTGAACAGCAAAGAGCTTACTTGCGCGCACTAAAGCAAATTGGCATCAGCGGCTTCCGTATCGACGCAGTGAAACACATGAGTCAATACCACATCGATCAAGTGTTTACTCCTGATATTATTGCCGATATGCATGTTTTTGGCGAAGTGATCACCAGTGGTGGCCTAGGCGATGCAACTTATGATGCGTTTCTAGCCCCTTATTTAAATAACACTAATCATGCCGCTTATGACTTCCCGCTGTTTGCCTCCATTCGGGCCGCTTTTTCCTATCAGGGTTCCATGACCTTATTGCATGATCCACACGCTTATGGACAAGCATTGGATAATGCGCGGGCGATTACCTTTACTATCACCCATGACATTCCAACTAACGATGGCTTTCGTTATCAGATCCTCGATCCGCAAGATGAACAGCTCGCTTATGCCTATATCCTAGGCAAAGACGGTGGCACGCCGCTGATTTACAGCGATGCCCTCGCGGCGAACGAAGATAGAGATAATGGTCGCTGGGCGAACGTTTGGAATCAACCAACTATGCTGCAAATGTTACGTTTTCATAACGCAATGCAAGGCCAATCGATGACCATGATACATAGCGACCCATGCTTACTGGTATTCAAGCGTGGCAAACAAGGGGTGGTCGGCATTAATAAATGTGGTGAAGCAAAGCCCATCACCATCGATACCTATCAACATGAATTCAATTGGTATCGTCCTTATCAAGATGTATTAAGCGATGACGAGTTTATTGTGAATAGCCGTTACCACATGTTATCAATCCCGGCACGTTCCGCTCGGATGTGGATGCAGTAATTACCTGATTATCATGCTCTAAATACAAAAGGAGTGATTTGAAATCACTCCTTATCTTTCTTAGGCATCCACTGTTATAAAAATCAACCTTGACTCATCACAGCCCAATTTGTCTATTCACACCCGACTCTGTAGCGAAATCATCATCATGACTGACGAGAATAAATCCGCCACGATAATCATATAAAGCTTGCGCTAGGGTGATTTTAGAATCCAAATCGAGATGGTTATCTGGTTCATCAAGTAGCAGTAAGGGCTGCTGCGGTTGATGGCTGGCAATCAACATGGCTAATTTCATCTTCTCACCGCCGCTTAAACTCCCGCCAAGACGAAAGACACACTCACGACGAAAGCCAATACCCGCGAGCAATGTTCTGGCGTCCTTCGCTTTCATACCATCACACTGCTCTAGCAGGTTATCGAGCATTGACAATTGTGGCACAATCACCGCGAAATGTTGGTCAAGATAATACATTGGTGCGCTCCGTTGCAGCGAGCCTTGCTTAAGCGAAAGTTGACCGAGTAAGGTTTTCAACAAGGTTGATTTACCACTGCCATTAGCGCCGGTAAGGTGAATTTTTTCATCCGCTCTCACTTGCCAGCTGATGGGTTCATTGCGGCCGAAAACCAATACTGCATCGAACAAGGCAACGGCATACCGCACTCGATTAACGGTATCTGCCAAATAGAGTTTTTGCGGGCGAATGGACTCTTTCCTCGCCTTTAATACTTGTTGTTTAGTCTCTAAATGAATTTGACGCCGCTGCTCATTTTTAGTGCGATTGGCACTGCACGCGGTGGCTCTATCTTGCTGAAAATCCAATAAGCTTGTCGCCTGACTGCCCGTTTTACGTAATTTGTTCCCTTGCGCTGCTCTTTGCTGTGCTTTTTCACGATTTCGCTGCGCTTGTATCACTAATTGCCGTTGCTGCTTATCAAGATTGGAAAGCTGGCGATCTAGCGCCTGCAACTCGTGACGTTTTTGCTCGGCGTACACTTCATAATTCCCGCCAAAAACTTGTAGGCCAAGGCTAGATAACGCCCAAATCTCCTCCATCTCTCGCAACAGTAAACGATCATGGCTAATCAGCAAAATAGCCCCCCTGAAAGCCCTCATCGCCTCAAGCAACCACTGCTTGGCCGCCAAATCAAGATGGTTAGAAGGCTCATCAAGGATCAATAATTCAAGCGGACTACTCAATAGTTGCCAAAGCTGCAATCGCGCCAATTGTCCACCGCTCAGCTGTGCGCAAGCAAAGTGAGGATCAGCCGGTAACCCCATGGCGTTTAATTGCTGAGTCATTTGCTGCGGCAAATCCCACTGCTCGCCAATCACATCGAACCAATGCTCTGAGCAATCACCGGACTCAACGTGTTTTAGCGCCTCAAGGACATCGGCTTTACCTAAAAACTGAGCAATAGACAGGCCGCTAGCCAATAAGAGCGAAGGTTGCTGACGATAAATAGCCATCGACTTCGTTCGAGTTATCGTACCACTCGATGGTGGTAGGTCCCCGCTTAATATCGCCGCTAATATCGATTTACCTACACCATTACGGCCAACTAAACCGATACGCTGACTTTTGATAGCCAATGACAATGACTCGAACAGTCTATCGCCATTAGCAAATTGATAGCTGATATTATCAGCCTGTAAAACTGGCATGATTTGCCTCCTGTAAGTCAGGGACAATCGCCGCCGCTAAGCTGTAACGAAAATAAGATTCATAGCCAACACACCCTGATTGAAGAGCTATGCGGGTAATAATGAGGCAAAGAATGATCGGAAAGTGAGCTACGCCGACTAACCCTGTCGATCCAAAAATAAATGAAAAATGGATAACAGGCTCAGTTATTCATGTGGGCGTACTCTCCTAAAGAAATGAGGTAACCAGATTAGGGGATTTCAGCTAGAGAAGTCAAGAGGAGAAAAAAGGGGTTAGCTTAGCAAAGCTATCATCAATCTTGTGCTTGGTTTCACCGTGGTGAGCTTAGGCGTCGCTTCTTTGCGCTTTAAGAAATCACTCGATTAGACTAGATCGCACTAACTAACCAAAAGCCCAAAGAGACATCACAAAAATGCCACTCTGTTCAATATAAATGGCATTTTATTATCCCGGCAAGAGCTAACAATGAGTGGTTATTGGTACTTCTCACCTGCTGCAGCGACGAACGCCATTTCTACTAAGAGCTCAGGATTCGCCAATTCAACTTTGACGCAAGCACGGCTTGGTGCGCAGCCTTCAGGGAACCATGCATCCCATACTTCGTTTAGCGCATCGAAGTTAGCAAAATCCGTCACGTAAATCGTCACAGATAGAATGCGCGACTTATCACTGCCAACACTGGCTAACATTTGCTCAGCTTGGTCGAAAATCTGTTGTACTTGCCCTTTCATATCCGCAGTGGTATCGGCTTCTGCCACCTCAACAAAATTGGCAATGCCGTTGAATACCGTAACATCAGACCAACGTTTGCATGGATTAATACGATGAATTGTCATGTTATTTCTCTTAATTATTGTTTCTCAACCAAACACACAGGTGCACCAACATCACACGAGTATCCGGTTGGAGTGATAGCGCCAGTTTCCGGATTCCTATGAAAGCTAGCGACATTATTCGAATGTTGATTAGCAACGAGCATCCACTGCCCGTCACGGGATAAAACAAAATCTCTTGGAAACTTACCGCCACAATCGGACATCGCAATTTGAACTGGGATATTACTCGTTACATCAAATGTACTGATCACGTTTTGCCCACGGCATGAGACATAGACAAAACGCTCATCCGCAGAGAGACGAATCGCAGACGCCGCTTCTTTGTTTTCCTCATCGGCTAGCAGCTTAACCTGCTGAGTCAGATTCCATTGCTCGTCGTGCTTGCAAAGTACCACCAGCGTTTCGGACAATTCACACACCACGTACGCAATAGACTCTTCACGGTTGAAAACCAAATGACGAGGACCTGACCCAGCAGGCATAGCGACGCTTTGTGTGAGTGAAAAGTTGCATGCCTCACCATCATTTTCAAAGTCATAAAAATGGACACTATCTGTACCTAAATCGACCACAGCAAGTTGCTTGGTGTGATTAAGAAACGTTGCTTGATGCGCATGAGACGAGGCTTGACGAGCAATATTGGGGCCACTGCCTTCCACATATAATTCTGCAATAGATTTCAACGGCTTACCATACTCATCAATGTGATAAACACTTACATTGCCGGAACCGTAGTTGGCCACAGCAAGTAGCGGGGCTTTGATGTCGATATAGCAAGGATAGTCGCCTTCAATTGGCAATGCATAGCTGTCTGTATTTTCAGCAAAAATCAGCTCTGCACCTTCCAAACGTTCTACTTCATTAAAGGTGTATAAGCCATGTTCGGTAACCGTAAGATAAGACGGATTGCGTGTCGTTCTCATCGCGTCTGGCACGAGGTCGTGATTGATTGTCAGTAAGCCAGTAGTCGAATCGAGAGAGACACACGCGATACCATGACTTTGACTTGGTGAATCAGTATAGGTGCCCACATAAAAATGTAAGTGACCATTTAATGTCATGAGAAAACCTTTCGGAGATATAATAATGCTAAACCGATAAGATTCCGCCTGTGATACCAGACGGCAATCTCTTTTAGTTATCAATCGGTTAAAGTGTGAAGCAACTGCTCAGTTGGTATGACAATAGCGACAATAGTTTCATCAAAAATAATCGCATTTTCATTGATGATACGTTGATACGCTTCAACATCAGATTGGCCAATACCACTGCCCTGTTTAGCAAGTTTAATCAAGGTTAAACCTAAATCGGCAACTTTAATGGCAGCTTCTGCAACTGGCACTGTTTCTACCGACGCCACATTTGCCGCGAAAATAGGTTTGGCTTGCTGCGCCGCTAAACTAATGTTTTGATAATGCATCGCTAACGCATCCAACGCAGTTATATCACCTTGAGCATAAGCCACGACCAAATCTTGCATCTCGTACACTGCTAGGCTTTCTACTGGCAGTACGTCCGCAAAGCGGTTTAATCGTTCGTACTGGTTGTATAAATCGCCTTCGTTTGGTGTAGAGATCCACTTCTCCCAGTGACGAGCGTAGTATTGAGCTGGCTCAATGTACTTCGCTAACGTTTGTAGCGGTGTTTCGTCCGCACCATTGGCAAGACGTTTCAACATCATATTGGCATCGGCATGATGACGCAAGCCAAGGGAAATTTCAGACCATGTATCGATTACCTTCATGCGCCTGTACATACTGCGTTCATCGGTCAGGTCTTGACTCGACCATAGACGCTCAGCAATGGCGTAGCTTCTCGGCCATAAACGTTGCTCGATGGTCATTGAATCGAGGTTCTCTCCCCAAATGGTGATTTCTCCCCCCAAGATTAGCTGCTGTTCTTTCTCGGTCAGTTCTGCCGGATAACCGCCATTAGGCTCGGGAATTACACTGCCTTCCATGTCACTGCTCGCCACTAATTCTCCAGTCGTAGGCCAACGAACATTGCCAATCAACTGGTAACTACTATCTTTCAACTTGCCATCCGCAAAGTCATAATTGAACTCGGTATAAGACATAAAGTTATCGAAGTGGCCTCTAAATTTCACACCCGGTACGTACTCAATGATGAACACCTCTTCGCGAGACTTACCGTTGTAATCAGTAAACGCACGGTAGCTGCCGTCTGTCGCTTTAATAATGGTTAGATTACCTGTACGCGGACCACCTTTGTTGCGCGGTTTCACCCAATCATAAGTCGCGAATTTCTCATCTTGATATAGTTGGTCATCTACCGTAATTCCTTTCGGTATTGGGTGATTGCGGTAGTGATAGCTGGTTGGTTGCGGCTGGTCTAGGTAATAACCTGTTGAGAGAATACCTTGGTAGCCCTCTTTTGCTGCTCGACCAATACTGTCGTGCCCTTGCCAGCTTTGAATCACAATCGAAGTGGGAAGATCTTTGTGCCAGATTTCATCCCAACCTGTCATCTTCTTGCCACGTGCTTCCAGCATTTGTTCAACCTTAGTGTTCAAATACGATTGCAGACCACGCTCACCATCTAAGTTATTGTCTTTGATAAATTGCTGAATCTTAGGGTTGTCTTTCCACTGTTGGTAATTAGGCTCATCACCGCCGATATGGAAATACTCATCTGGAAAGAGCTCGACCACTTCGTCAAACACGCTCGCCAGCATCTTGTAAAGTTCGGGATTGGTAGGGTCCATTAACGGTTCAAACACACCCCAGCCACGTTGGTGCGGATAAGATTGCTCGCCCATACCAGACATCAATTCAGGGTATGCGTGCGCCACTGCCGAAGCATGTCCTGGCAAAGAGATTTCGGGGATAACTCGAATGCCAAGGTTACGCGCATAATTCACCACATAGCGGATTTCATCTTTGGTATAGTAATCACCATCTGCAGTGTCTTGCCACAGTTTTTGGTAATTATCGAGTTGGATACGGATCGCTTGATCATCCCACATATGCCAATGGAAGACATTCATTTTTGCTGATGCCATCGCATCGAGTTGGCGAAGGATCACATCGAGTTCAATAAAGTGACGGGAAGTGTCGTAAGAAACACCACGCCAAGGAAAACGCGGCTCATCTTGAATCGACACTACAGGAACAAAGTACCCTGTCGCATCCGTAGTCACTAACTGCAAAAAGGTTTCTAAACCATGGAAAGCACCGTAAGGGCGTTCGGAGCGAATGATGATCTGACCATTGCGCGATTCCAGTTGATACGATTCATCACTGTTAATGTCTTGCACCTCTGACTTCGGCGCATTGCGAATATCAATCACCAAGGTTGCGTCTTTTTCCGACTCGGCATGCCAGTTCAACATTGGTAAGCCAGTTTGGCGATATAAACGCTCCATGGTGCGCTTTATGTTGAACTGCACCCGCGGTGAATCGTAGCCTTTGATGTAAATACTGAAGGATTTATCCAGTGAGATTTTCCCCTGCCCCAGCTCTACATTTTGTGGGTAAGGCATTAGGTTAAGATCGGTGTTGGGAGTCATCGCCATCGCTGCCGTTGGAATTGTGATTAAGCCTAAAATGAGTAGTACTAATGTTCCTTTATTCATCCGCGCCATCCTATCGTTGTTATTCAACCCGAGTCACTCTGTTTCAAAGAAGCATGTGACTCGGTCAAAACACTTTGTTTGAGTTATGCGACCAGCTCCACCGCTTCACGAACCAGCTTACCAACCTCGTCCCACTGTTCGTTTTCAATTAAGCTCGGTGCAACCATCCAAGTACCACCGCAACAAACCACACGGTCGATGGCTAAGTAATCATTGACATTATTTTTGCCAATACCGCCCGTCGGCATCAAACTCACATCGACATAAGGTGCCAGTAGCGATTTCACCATCGCAATACCGCCGCTCGCTTCCGCAGGAAAGAATTTGAGGAAGGTCAAACCTAGCTCAAGTGCTTGTTCAACCTGACTTGGACTGTTCACGCCCGGTATGATTGGCATGTTGATTTCTTGACAGCGACGTACCGTATTTGGATTCAACCCCGGCGCGACAATAAACTCTGCACCCGCGTCTTTCGCTTGGGTAATTTGCTCTGGCGTCAGTACCGTACCAGCACCGATGCACATTTGCGGATAAGCGTCACGCATGGCTTTAATCGCATCGGCTGCCGCTTCTGTTCGAAACGTCACTTCTGCGACTGGCAGACCGTTTTCTACTAGTACTTTTGCCAATGGGATCGCGTGCTCAACCTTGTTGATTTGAATAACTGGAATAACTTTGAATTGCTGAAGTTGTTTAATCATTGCCTGGGACATAATACGTTCTCGGAAGTTATCGAATGAGATGAGTCATGGCGTCGTTTGGAATGATCGCGCCAGGATATTGAATAACGGTTGCGGCTAGTGCGTGACCGAGTTGAGCAGACTGCTCACAGCTTTGTCCGGTCAGTCGCCCAGCTAGATAACCAGCGGCAAAGGAATCGCCAGCGGCACAGGTGTCGATCACTTTCTCAACCTTCTCGGCAACTACGTAAGCGCTTTGCTTTTCTACGTTTTGATGCCTGAGGTTTTGTTTGTCATCACCTTGCGACCAAACCAGTTTGCATGGTTCGCAACCACGTTTGATCACGATTTCTGGGCAGCCAAAACGAAGGCAGCGCTGCTCGGCACTTTCTTCTTCCCCCCATACTAAGAGATCATCGTCTTCTGTGATAAGTGCAATGTCGACTAAAGGCAGAATTTCGCTGTACCAATGTTTCGCCTCTTCTGCAGACCAAAGTTGAGGACGGAAATTATTATCAAAGATAATTTTGCCTCCACCTTGTGAGAACAGACTTAACGCCTTTTTAAGCCTTACCTTGCTATCGTGATTTAAAATCGCAATGCTGATGCCACTTAGGTAGAGGTAATCCAGTTCTTGGTTCGTAATCGCAGACTCTAATTTATTGAGCGAAGAGGTAGAGAAGTAGCTTTTAACAGCTGCGCTGTCACGCCAATAAAGAAAGCTGCGCTCGCCTTCTTGATCTGTCTGCACCATATACAACCCCGGCAACTGAGCTGGGAAGATCTCGACAAGATCAGTTGCAATGCCTTCTTGTTGCCAGTTTTCCAGAAGCTCTTGAGAAAGCACGTCTTCCCCAAGACCGGTCGCGTAAGACACTCGGACTGGTTGCTGACTAGTCAGGCGAGAGAGGTAAAGCGCAGTATTGAGCGTGTCGCCCCCAAAGCCTTTGCGAATTGGGGCGCCGCTCAGTTCAATCATGCATTCGCCAAAGAAAGCAATTTTAATATGGGATGAATCCGTCATCGTTCACCTAATTTGGATAGATTTAGCATGGTGGCTCGGGGGGAGCCACCCGTTTGCTAGGCGCTTATGAACGAGTTTCCGATCGAGCCGGAAACTCTCTTCTGTTAAGCATTTTGATTTGCCGCAGTTGTGCAGTTTTGTAGAGAAGCATCTTGTTCCAGAAGACCTTTATCAGACAATTCCATTTCCATCAGAGCACGCTCATCATCAAGGATTGCTTTCGCTATTTCTGGTGAAACTTGGTTAGCTGGAGTCACTAGGCTTACTACCACACCTGCGGTTAGGGCAAATAAGCAAGATGGAATCACTGGGTTGCCCCAAAAAGTGGTCAGGTCTGGGCTCATCATTACTGCAAATGAAGCGATCGATGCGCCTGCCAATGTTGCCAATGCACCTTGCCAGTTGTAACGCTTCCAGAAGCGACCCAACATACCGCAGACAAACATACCAGACATGACTGTCGAGATCATCTTAGTGATGTAGCTGATGATGTCGTTCGAGGTTAGTGCGAACAGCAATGCACAACCGATCACTACAATCAAAGCCAAGCGAGAGTAATTCAACATGGATTCTTTGTTTGGAACGCGACCTGTGAACATGACGTAAACATCACGCAGTAAGATAGATACGCCCGCAATCGCATCTGAACTTGCACTCGACATGGTTGCCGATAAGCCCGCAATCAGAACAATAAGACCGACGCCTGCTGGCAATATCGTTGCTGCGATATACGGAAAAGCAAAGTTAGCGTTGTTCAGTTCAGGGTTCATCGCATGCGCCGCCATGCCAATGACTGCTGGGATGATTGAGAAGAACAAGTACAGTACACCAGATGCCACGAATGAACGACGGATGGTTGATACATCTTTACCTGAGTAAATACGTTGGCGGAATGAAGGCGTTGCAAGTACACCCACACCAATCACGACAGCAAGAGAAACCGCAGGAATTAAACCAAGCTTATCAATCGCAAGGAAGCTAACTGCTTCTGGGTCCATAGCAGAATAAAGGTTGTCTAAACCACCTATGTGCTGCACAGACAGTACCGCCATTAGAATGAAGCCGACAAACAAGATGATGGCTTGAATGGTATCCGTCCAAACTACGGCAGTGTAACCGCCAATCACAACATAAATGGTAAACGCTGCTGCGATAATCATCTTCGCAGTGCTGAGCTCAATATCGGCAATCCACGCTAAATACATACCACCCCCAAGGATGTGTGCGCCCAGCCAGCCAATACAAGCGATAAAGATAAGCAGACCAACCACGTTCTTTACGATGCGGTTTGCACCCACGTAGTAGGCAAGCTCTTCACTCATCGTCATGAAGTTAAGTTTACGAACCGGTGCAAACCACAGCGCCAATAGTAAAATACCAATTGCACCGCCAATGCCGTAAAGCGCACCAGCCCAACCGTTTGAGTAACCAAAGCCGACCGCGCCCATACTTGAGCCCGTGCCAACCATGGTTGCTATCGTGGTACCTAATACGAGAAACAGAGGTAAGCTTCGACCACCGAGTAGAAAGTCTTCACCTGATTTTTGGTTACGAGAAACAAACCACCCTAACCAAATTAAAAATAAGACATACGCACCGAAGCCGGTAAGAAATAGTGTACTGTTCATTGAACACCTCTTATATAAAATCCATCTTTCAGATTGATATAATTCCAGCAGCAAGTATTAGATTTTATTCCATATATTATCTAATTTTATTTTTATAGCTTTCGCTAAATATATTACGCACTACTGCTTTATGAAATTATATTTATGTAGGGAGTGAGAGTGCCAAAAGGGTAATAACAGGAAAGTAATTATTTCCGGCACTCTATTTTATTTAATTAGGTAAAGTGTGATTTCTATCGGCGATCTTCGCGATAGCAAGTCACATCGACCTCAACTTTCACGTCCACCACGAGATCACACACCATGCAAATACGTGCAGGTGGGTGATCACCGAAGAACTCTCTGAATACTTTGTTAAACGATTGGAAATAACGAGAATCTGTGAGTACCACTTTTACGTGTACCACGTCAGCTAGCTTGTAGCCTGCTTCTTCCATAATATCGACGCAGTTTTGAATCGCTAAGCGAGACTGGTCAACGATGCCGCCTTCTACCACTTCGCCGTTAATCATTGGTGTTTGACCTGATACATATAAGAAGCCACCCGCTTCTGTTGCACGTGCAAATGGTAAATGTTGACCGCCAGTACCTATGCCACCTTCTACACCATAACGTTTAATTGACATAATATTCTCCAGTGATAATGCTTAATTTATAAAATTAATTAATTTTATAAATTATTGATGGGTGTTATTTCTATAAATAAATACACCATTTCTATTGTCGGTGACTTTATCTTTTAAATAAGATAGCTCACCATTTACAAATACAGATTCAATACCTTGCGCGACGGAAATTGGATTTTCGTACGTTGCAGTATCTTTAATTGTATTTGGGTTAAATAAAACCAAATCTGCGTAAGCGCCTGCTCTTATTTCTCCACGATCTTTTAATTGGTAACGTGTGGCAGACATACCCGTCATCTTATGAATCGCTTCTGCCAATGGGAAAAGCTGCTCATCACGACAGTAATGCCCCAAGACTTTCGGGAATGTGCCCCACAAACGTGGATGTGGATGCGGGTCGTTTGGTAATCCATCTGAGCCCACCATGGTCAACTTATACTTAAGTACGCGTTTAACGTCGCTTTCAACCATGCAGTGATAAACCGCGCCCGCAGGTTGCAACGCTTTTGCCGCTTCCATAAGAGGCAGGTGCATCTCGTCAGCAATGTCTTTCAGCATCTTGCCAGCGTGCTCTGGTTTGCTTTCAGACCAGGTAATGAAGATATCAATTTCATCCGTAACCTGTTTTAAATCCAGTGTCGAAGAGCTAGCGGAATATGGGTAGCAATCGCAAGACACGTCTTGATGCTCAGAAACCTTGTCCATCAAATCCAGTACTTCTACCGTACGTCCCCAGTTGCCTGCACCTGCACATTTAAGATGAGAAATCACCACTGGCACTTTGGCGTACTGCCCTGTTTCAAAGGCTTCTTCCATTGCGCTGATGATTTCTTCAAACTCGGTGCGCATGTGTGTGGTGTAGATACCACCGTGATGACCGAGAATTTCCGCTAGACGCATGACTTCGTCCGCGTTCGCCTGCTTGGCACTCGCATAAGCAAGACCCGAGCTTAAACCCAATGCGCCTTCTTCCATCGCTTGCGTCAATGTTTGGCGCATTTGGTCGATTTCTTCATCGGTTGCCGTGCGCAGTAAATCGTCCATCACATTGTTACGTAATGTCGTGTGACCGACTAACGCCGCGACATTAACCGCAGGGCTAGCCGCTTGTACCGCCTTCGCATATTCCGCAAAAGTTGGGTATTTGAAATCTTCCTGCTTGCCCAATAAATTCATTGGGTCTGGCGGAGTACCACTGAGTACTGTAGGGCTTGCGCTAATTCCGCAATTGCCTACGATTACCGTCGTCACGCCTTGGCTAATCTTTGCTAAGCAATCAGGGGAACGAATCACATTGATGTCATCGTGCGTGTGCACATCAATAAATCCCGGAGCCAACGCAAGACCTTGGCCGTTGATCACCTTCTTTGCAGAAAGCTCGTCTAGCTGACCCACTTGCTCAATACGATCTTGACGAATTGCAACATCAGCCATGAATGGTGCTGCACCTGTACCGTCAAATACCTCTACGCTTTTGATAATGGTGTCGAACAGCATACTTCACTCTCTTCGTCCGTAGTTAACATGATTCCATCTTAATAATTCTTGAAATTTAAACAGTGAAGAAACACACAAAACACTAAAACTTGTTTGATACTTTTTAACATGTTGTTTATGGTGGTTAGCAACAAACACTTAATATCAATCAGTTAAACCGTGTTAGAAGTAGGTGCGCCATGAAAGACAATCGCCAAAAGTGTGATAAAAACTATCATAATGAGTTTGTTACCACGCCAGGTTACGGAGAAAAGGCTCAACCTGTTGCGGGCAATTCGGCAGGATTACACAGTTTGATCCATGAAGAGATCACCCTGCCCGCTGCAGTAATCAAATCTTCTTCATTAAAGAACAACCTCGATTGGATGCAGCGTTTCGCCAATCAACACAAAGTGAAGCTGTCACCGCACGGTAAAACCACCATGACGCCTGCTTTCTTTCAGCAGCAATTAGAAAACGGCGCTTGGGGCATTACCGTAGCAACGCCGGCTCAGGCAGAGATTGCGGCTCTCGGCGGAGCGAAAAATATCATCATGGCGAACCAACTAGTGGGGCGCGCGAATATGACCATCATCGCCAACTTGATTAAATCCCATGGGATCAACTTCTATTGCTGTGTGGATTCAAGCCGAAACATCAAAGCGCTAGAACGTGCGTTCTCTGAACATCAATTGCCGCTTAATGTACTGATTGAGTTTGGTGTCGAAGGCGGTCGCTGTGGATGCCGACACCAGCAAGATGTGGTTGAGCTCGCTACTCTCATCCACCAGCAACCTCACCTTACGCTTAAAGGTATCGAGGTCTACGAAGGCGTCATTCATGGTGACAATGCTGAACAGGACATTCGTGACTTCCTCAACACCACATTAGAAATCGCAGCTCAGCTACAAAGCAAAAAGTTGATTGAGTCCAAACCTCTGGTTACTGGTGCAGGCTCCGCTTGGTATGACGTGGTTTCCGAATGCTTCGCCAACCTAGAAGATTTTGACGCCATCATTCGCCCAGGTTGCTACGCGATTCATGACACAGGCATTTACCTAGACGCACAAAATAAAGTCATGCAGCGAGCTGAAAACAACCAAGGGGCTGCGTGTGATTTAGGCGGTGATTTGGAATCGGCTCTAGAGCTTTGGGCTTATGTCATTTCTCGCCCTGAGCCAACTAAGCTAGTTGCTGGCTTCGGTAAACGTGATGTTGCATTTGATGCCGGATTACCAACCCCTGAACGCGCATACCGCGATGGTGAGCCAATCTCGATTGAAAGTGCGGTAACTACCGCAGTGATGGATCAGCACGCCTTCATCGAAGTAGACGCAAATAGCGACCTTCAAGTGGGTGATATAATTGCCTTCTCTACCTCTCATCCATGTTTAACATTTGATAAGTGGCGTGCCGTGGCAGTTTGTGATGATGAGTATCAAGTCACTCATTGGGTGAAAACATGTTTCTGATGATGAGCTTAGTGAAGCTTTTCGCTATACTTCATGCCAAACCTGTAGAGGCGGCACAATCGCCTCCATGTAAAAGATAGGAACACAGCTTGAGTTTAGAAATCGATATTATTTCGCAAATCACTGAGCGTTTCAGTGCGCTGCGCGATGCCGAAAAGAAGGTCGCTAAGTTGATCCTAGACGACATTCAAACTGCCGCCAATGCCAGCATTACTGAACTGGCAGAAAGCGCAGAAGTGAGTGAAGCCACCATCACCCGTTTTGCCAAAGCTATTGGCTGTAAAAACGTGCGAGATATGAAGATCAAATTGGCACAAACTTTAACGGTTGGACAACGATTCATCCTTGAGCCTCCCGATCAAAGTGGCTACCAAGGTATCTATGAGTCGATCAAGCAATCACTTGACGTAAACCACCGTTTGATCGTTGAAGAAGATATCGACACTGCCGTGAACTGGCTACACAACGCAAGACAAGTGATCTGTATTGGTATGGGTGGCGGCTCGACCATTGCGGCACAGGAGATGCAGCATCGTTTGTTCCGTTTGGGTTATCCTGTTGTGGCCTATAATGATGGTTTGTTATCGCGCATGATTGCGGCGACTGCAGACACAAACGATGTGTTAGTGATGATCTCAGCCACAGGCTATACCCCTGCGATCATTGAAACCGCGCAATTAGCAAAGCAGTACGGCGTAAAAGTCATTGTGATTACTCCGAAAGACACGCCTTTGACCGAGCAAGCCGATTTGGTTCTGCCTATCGAGCACCAAGAGACAGATTTCATCTACAAGCCATCCGCTTGTCGTTACGCGATGTTGGCTTTGGTTGACGTGCTTTCGATGTCATTAGCCGTTAATCATAAGCGACGCTCTCGCGATAAACTGCGCCGACTCAAGGTTGCCCTCGACTCTTATCGTGGCGGTTTAGAAAGACAGCCTCTCGGAGATTAAACCGAGGTAACTCCTTCCGATGACAGTCGATTCCGAAAACGACAAAGCCCGATGTTCAACATCGGGCTTTTGTTTATTCGTTAATCGGTAAAGGGACGATTGGAAGATATCCGTTACTCACCATGCTAGACCGTATTCAGTAGTATTCACCCATCTTCGTGCTGTCTGAAATAATAACGCCTTCAAAGCCCATATTTTGACGCAGCAGTTGCTGTAAAATCGTCGCCGATAAGGATCGCATCCAACTGTGGCTACGCCGACTAACCCTGTCGATCCAAAAGTAAATGAAAAAATGGATAACAGGCTCAGTTATTCATGTGGGCGTACTCTCCTAAAGAAATGAGGCAATCGGATTAGGGGATTTCAGCTAGAGAAGTCAAGAGGAGAAAATCAGAGTTACTCCTCCTGATTTTGTTATTGATGTGAACGTAAGAACGTCGCACAGATTGTCGCTATACTGCATATCACTAATACCAAACCTAAATGCTGAACGATACCAGCTAAAGCTAATCCACCACCAATCAATAAGTAATACATCAGTCCCAATAATGCGCCAGCACTACCCATTTGTTGTTTATAATCAACCAAAGCTAAACTCAGTACATTGGGAATCGCAATACCAAAAGACATCACCACCAACATCATAGGTAGAACAAACCCGATTGAATTTAGCATACTAAAAACACCGCTAGCTCCTATCGCTAATAACAGCGCCGCTAACCACAATAAAGTCCTTTGCGACACTTTTTTGGCAAGGAGGGATTTGTTTGCATAACTGCCAAGCAACGTACCAAATCCCAAGACAATCCCACTGTAGCCGAATTGTTCAGAATTCAAACCTAAGTCAGAGAAAATAAATGCGCCGAGTTGGTAATAAGAAAATAAAGCAATGTTATAAAGCGCAACTAATATTACTGACAGCCATATGTGTCGGTCTTTAAACATGCTAATACTTAAATAGCCAAGTTGTAGTGGTTGCTTTTTAGTTTGAGTTTCAGGAAGCTTGAACAAATTATAGAAAAACAACAGCAAAGCGATAATAAATAGTGCGAAAAACACATAATGATGACCACCCATTGCTGTAAGTTGACCACCTAACAGCATGCCTAAGACTGGGCTGATCGAAATACCCATTCCCATTAAACTAAAGACCTTGCCTAGTTCTTCACCACTAAATGCATCACGAAGCATTGTCTGTGTAACCACTGAGCCAACCGCTATTCCAAATGCGCTGAGTGCTCGTGCAATCATAAGCACGGTAAAACTTTCCGCTTGAATCGCGACCAAAGCTGCACAGCTGTATGTAAATAACCCAGCCATCATCGTTGGGCGTCTACCAAATTTGTCCGCCAAAATACCCCAAACTAAAACACCCATGGCAAAAGCTAAGAAGTAAACGGATAGTGTTTGTGCAGCTTGGGAATAGCTAACAGAGAAGTATTGAGCTATGGACCCTAAAGCTGGGCTATAAATAGTTTCAACAATTTGTGGCAACATCAACATCACAATCATTAGCCATAAAGACGGTTTCGTACTGAGGGATCCCCTCATAATTTCCCCAAAGCGCAACCGTACCTGAATAGATTTTGAGCAAGTATGGTTGCAGCTACGAGCAAGTCTTTCCTCGTTATTGCGTAGCCAGAATGCCGCAGAACTTCCAT
>NZ_CAWNVW010000021.1:0-1161 GCF_963878025.1 Vibrio sp. 11986-1-5 | reverse complement strand
AAAAAAGTAGCGATCATTGCTTGCGTCAGAAAGATGCTAGTTATCCTAAATTCTATGCTCAGAGACGGCTGCATGTGGGATGCAAACAGCGCCACAAATTAACTCTTGACGCCATAGTCTCTTGTTAGCCGATTTTCAGATCTAGCTTGAAATTACGAATGATTTTTTCATCCAAACAGCTACGTAAAAACTTATTCATTGCTGTCATATCATTAGAAGAATAGAAGTCGAGCATGAGCGTATTAAACTCTTGTTGACGCTTAGCTTGCACATTAATGATAGGGAAACCGTTAGCTAACAAAATACCGTTCATCATGAACCGACCTGTACGTTTGTTAACATCCCAAAAAAATTGAGCGCGTGCCATTTGTAAAAATGCAGTAATTGCTTGATCGTAAACATCAGATTCGCTATTCACCTGACTCTCAACTTCAAGCCATTTTTCGTCCAACTCATCTGGAGCCGGAGGCTCATACTCTGAACCCGTGATAGAAACGTAACCAGAGCGAAATTTACCCCACTCTAACGCTTCTTCTTTGCCTGCGATATTGTGGATTTTTAAGGCGGTTTCTTTATTAAATTGGAACTCACCTTGATCAACCAAGCCAAAAATAAACTCCCATGCTCGAGCTTGGTTCATTGCCATATTTTGATCACTAATTCGATGACCACCTACAGTGATCCCATCTAGAATGGTTTGCACCTCAGGTAAAGTCATTGCAACACCTTCGAGGTTAACAGCATCATAAACCAAAGCCGGTACATCTCTTTTGGCAAGTTGTTTGGCCAACGGTATATTGGGTTTCATATTCCACATGTTATCTGTTAATGCTGTCATAGTGATATTCTTCAATGTAAGTAAAACTCGGCTAAGTATACACTTACTGATGAGTAAGGTGCTAGAAGTCGGCTAACGCCCGGTTAAGGGGCAGACAACGCCACTACCAAGTTTCCGCATAACACCGAAACCACCAAAACCACCAAAACCAACGCATAATAAAAATGCCACGCGTTGGCTGTCCCTCTTGAACCGTTTGTATGGATAATAACTAACGAATAAGGGTAAAGTGAGACCCAGACTTTAGCTGCAACTAAAGTTCTCTATCTGATAGTTCGATTGAATTGTGGCTCCTCTATCGAGAGACCGATAACAAGAGCGAA
>NZ_CAWNVW010000020.1:0-1185 GCF_963878025.1 Vibrio sp. 11986-1-5 | reverse complement strand
ATTAAGCGATAACTTTAGCTACAACACCAGCGCCTACTGTACGGCCACCTTCACGGATAGCGAAACGTAGACCTTCATCCATCGCGATTGGTGCAATTAGCTCTACAACCATCTTGATGTTGTCGCCTGGCATTACCATCTCTACGCCTTCTGGTAGAGAAATGTCACCAGTTACGTCCGTTGTACGGAAGTAGAACTGTGGACGGTAGCCTTTGAAGAATGGAGTATGACGGCCACCTTCATCTTTTGACAATACGTAAACTTCTGATTCAAACTTCGTGTGTGGAGTGATTGAACCAGGCTTCGCTAGTACTTGACCACGTTCTACGTCATCACGCTTAGTACCACGTAGTAGTGCACCTACGTTCTCACCTGCACGACCTTCGTCAAGCAGCTTACGGAACATCTCTACACCTGTACAAGTAGTCGTCGTTGTATCTTTGATACCAACGATGGCAACTTCGTCACCTACACGTAGAATACCACGCTCGATACGACCTGTTACTACTGTACCACGACCTTGAATTGAGAATACGTCTTCGATTGGCATTAGGAATGCTTGGTCTACTGCACGCTCAGGCTCTGGAATGTATGAATCTAGCGCTTCTGCTAGTTCTACAATCTTCGCTTCCCACTGCTCTTCACCGTTCAATGCACCTAGTGCTGAACCTTGAATTACTGGTAGGTCGTCGCCTGGGAAATCGTACTCAGAAAGAAGTTCACGAACTTCCATCTCTACAAGCTCTAGCAACTCTTCATCGTCTACCATGTCACATTTGTTCATGAATACAACGATGTAAGGGATACCAACCTGACGGCCTAGTAGGATGTGCTCACGAGTTTGTGGCATTGGGCCATCTGTCGCAGCAACAACTAGGATACCACCGTCCATTTGCGCAGCACCAGTGATCATGTTTTTAACATAGTCAGCGTGTCCTGGGCAGTCTACGTGTGCGTAGTGGCGTGATGGAGTTTGGTATTCTACGTGTGAAGTAGAAATAGTAATACCGCGCTCACGCTCTTCTGGAGCATTGTCGATTGACGCGAAGTCTTTCGCTTCACCGCCGTATACTTTTGCAAGTACAGTACAGATAGCTGCTGTTAGAGTGGTTTTACCGTGGTCAACGTGGCCGATAGTACCAACGTTTACGTGCGGTTTCGTACGTTCAAATTTTGCTTTAGACA
>NZ_CAWNVW010000019.1:0-1247 GCF_963878025.1 Vibrio sp. 11986-1-5 | reverse complement strand
TCGGGGATAGTAAAGCGGCGTAGCACTTGAGTCAGTGGCGCGGCTAATGTCGTTTCGACACTCGTAGTGATGGTCTGTTGGACGGTCATAACAGTCCCCTTTCAGCAAAAGAGACACAACCTTCACCGACCACAATATGATCCAATACCCGAATATCAACTAACGCTAAGGCGTCTTTTAAACGTTGTGTAATGCGCTTGTCAGCCTCTGAAGGCTCAGGCTGACCGGATGGATGATTATGAGCGAATATCACGGCGGCGGCATTACAGGCCAAGGCGGCTTTGACCACTTCACGAGGGTAGACGCTGGCCGCATCCACCGTACCTTGAAATAACTCATTAAACTCAATCAAACGATGTTGATTATCCAGCAGCATCACCGCAAACACTTCCCGCTCTAACCCGCCTAATTTAAAGCGCAGGAACTCTTTAGTGGCTTCAGGATGACAAAAAGCATCGGTTCGTAAATAACGATTAGCCAGAATTTGAGCGGCGTGCTCTAGCACTTCATTTTCTTGGTAACGCTGCTGCTGTTGGTATTTTTTCGATTTGGTCATTTCAGTCTCCTTGGTACATCACTTTGAGGTTCACTGAGATGACATATATCTGATTATTATTTGAATACGGCGTCGCACATTATTTTTTACATCACGGGCTTTTCCCATGGGTATAGACATTGGAGATCATTCCCATGAGATTTTTACGACTAAAAGAAGTGATGTTACTGACCGGGTTAGGTCGTTCAACTATCTACAAATTCATGGCTGATGAAACCGACTTTCCTAAGAGTGTGCCACTCGGTGGACGAGCGGTGGCTTGGGTAGAAAGTGAAATTGAGGAATGGATGGAATCGCGTCTGAGTATGCGAGACAACCAAGAATCTTTTTAGTCACACCATGATCACATCCACAAGCAAGCGCAGGCTAAGTAAAGTCATGCGCTTGCTTTCGGATAACGACGCCGAGGTTATCAAGGTAAACAACATTCTGATGTTTGAGACCGTGCCATAGTAGAATTGTTAGCGTCAGATACAGCAGCACCGTTTGGAACAATCAGTTTAACTAATAGCATGGTTAAGTTAATGATTGTTCTGCAATCAATTGCTCCAACTTCCTTGGGTGAAAATCACAATATTTGCAATTGGTCGATTGAACATATGGTTATAAATCCTGCAACTCTCAACGATTAGGTAGAATACGTTGCATTAAAAGTAGCGGATGGATTTGACTGTGAGTTATCGAGTGGTAC
>NZ_CAWNVW010000018.1:0-1262 GCF_963878025.1 Vibrio sp. 11986-1-5 | reverse complement strand
CTCCTTGCTTTGTTGGTGTTGCATATTGCGACGATGTGCGTCGCGTTTATTCACACAATAAGGAATTTGCAATGCCAACTCCATGTTATATCTCTATCGAAGGCGAAACTCAGGGTCTTATCACAGCGGGTGCTCTGTCTACGGATTCTATCGGTGATGCATTTGTTGAAGGTCATGAAGACCAAATGCTGGTTCAACAATTTGACCACGTGGTGACGGTACCGACTGACCCACAATCAGGCCAGCCTTCAGGTCAACGTGTCCACAAACCATTCAAATTTACGGTAGCACTGAACAAAGCGGTTCCTCTTCTGTACAACGCATTGGCATCTGGTGAGAAGATGAAGTCGGTCGAGCTTAAATGGTACCGCACCTCTATCGAAGGCAAACAAGAGAACTTCTTTACCACCAAACTAGAAAGTGCTTCTATTGTTGATATTCGTTGTGAGATGCCGCACTGCCAAGATCCAACGAATTCTGATTTCACTCAAAACGTGACGGTTTCTATGTCTTACCGCAAGATCCTATGGGATCATGTGAACGCAGGCACGTCAGGCTCTGACGATTGGCGTAAGCCAGTTGAAGCGTAATCACGCTAAGTAATGTGGGGCGCTCATCCGTATTTCATATCCTTGGGGTGAGCGCCCTGTTTAAAAAACCTTAAGCACAATACCGAGTGGTGGCGGTGTTGTGCTTAAGGTTTTTCGACATTGATGATGTAGATGGAAGGAAAGAGCAATGGCAAGGTTACGTTTTCGGCTAAAAGTGGATGGGTTGGCAGACGATGTCTTGATGGTGCATAAATATCAAGGTGTCGAATCGCTGTCGGACAGCCAGCAGGATGGTCAGCATTGTTATGGTTTTCGTTACCACATCCAGCTTGCCAGCCGTCGCTCAGACTTAACCGCGCTAGACCTTGTTGATAAAACAGCGCAGTTAGAAATGTGGCGTGATGGCCTACTCGTGCAGCGGGTACATGGTATTGTCCGTCAATTTAGCCAAGGCAACATTGGGCATCGCCATACCTTTTATGGATTAACGCTGGTGCCCGCTTTAGAGCGTTTATCGCTGCGCCATAACAGTCGCATCTTTCAGCGCCAGACGGCTCCCGACATCATCGCCACGTTATTAGAAGAGATGGGCATTACCGATTACGCCTTTTCCTTGCAGCGTGACTGTGCCCAACGTGAGTTCTGTGTTCAGTATCGAGAAACCGACTTGGCTTTTCTGCATCGCTTAGCGGCGGAAGAGGGGCTGGTGTA
>NZ_CAWNVW010000017.1:0-1341 GCF_963878025.1 Vibrio sp. 11986-1-5 | reverse complement strand
CTGAGGAATCCCCTAATGATTTTGATAAAAATCATCAAGTTAAGGTAGATACACATCTTGTCGTATGATCAAATGGTTTCGCCAAAAATCAATAACCAGACAACAAGATGTGCGAACTCGATATTTTACACGACTCTCTTTACCAATTCTGCCCTGAATTACACTTAAAACGACTCAACAGTTTAACGTTGGCTTGCCGCGCATTACTTGAGAGTAAAACGCTCACTCTTACCGAGCTTGGTCGTAACCTGCCAACCAAAGCGAGAACAAAACATAACATCAAACGAATCGACCGATTATTAGGTAATCGTCACTTACACAAAGAGCGACTCGCTGTATACCGTTGGCATGCGAGCTTTATCTGTTCGGGCAATTCGATGCCCATTGTTCTTGTGGACTGGTCTGATATTCGTGAGCAAAAACGGCTTATGGTATTGCGAGCTTCAGTCGCACTACACGGTCGTTCTGTTACTCTTTATGAGAAAGCGTTTCCGCTTTCAGAGCAATGTTCAAAGAAAGCTCATGACCAATTCTTAGCCGACCTAGCAAGCATTCTGCCGAGTGATACGACACCGCTCATTGTTACTGATGCAGGCTTTAAAGTGCCATGGTATAAATCCGTTGAAAAGCTAGGTTGGTACTGGTTAAGTCGAGTCAGAGGGAAAGTGCAATATGCAGATTTAGATGCAGATTTAGGTGCGGAAAACTGGCAACCTATCAGCAACTTACATAGCATATCCTCAAGTCGCTCAAAGACTTTAGGCTATAAGAGGTTGACTAAGAGCAACCCAATTTCATGTCAAATTGCACTGTATAAATCACGTCCTAAAGGCCGAAAAAATCAGCGTTCGACACGGACTAATTGTCATCATCCATCACCTAAAATCTACTCCGCTTCGACAAAAGAACCATGGGTTTTAGCGACTAACTTGCCCGTTGAAATCCGAACACCCAAGCAACTCGTTAGGATCTACTCAAAGCGTATGCAGATAGAAGAAACCTTCCGAGACTTGAAAAGCCCAGCATACGGTCTAGGACTCCGCCATAGCCGAACTAGCAACCCAGAGCGCTTTGATATCATGCTACTAATCGCCCTAATGCTTCAACTGACATTTTGGCTTGTTGGCGTACATGCACAGAAACAAGGTTGGGATAAACACTTTCAAGCGAACACTGTCAGTAATCGAAATGTACTCTCAACAGTGCGCTTAGGTATGGAAGTTCTGCGGCATTCTGGCTACGCAATAACGAGGAAAGACTTGCTCGTAGCTGCAACCATACTTGCTCAAAATCTATTCAGGTACGGTTGCGCTTTGGGGAAATTATGAGGGGATCCCTCAG
>NZ_CAWNVW010000016.1:0-1654 GCF_963878025.1 Vibrio sp. 11986-1-5 | reverse complement strand
TAAACCAAATCAATCTGTGTGAACACTCATCAATGCACAATCTTTACGTAAGGAGGTGATCCAGCGCCAGGTTCCCCTAGCGCTACCTTGTTACGACTTCACCCCAGTCATGAACCACAAAGTGGCAAGCGTCCTCCCGAAGGTTAAACTACCTGCTTCTTTTGCAGCCCACTCCCATGGTGTGACGGGCGGTGTGTACAAGGCCCGGGAACGTATTCACCGTGGCATTCTGATCCACGATTACTAGCGATTCCGACTTCATGGAGTCGAGTTGCAGACTCCAATCCGGACTACGACGCACTTTTTGGGATTCGCTCACTATCGCTAGCTCGCCGCCCTCTGTATGCGCCATTGTAGCACGTGTGTAGCCCTACTCGTAAGGGCCATGATGACTTGACGTCGTCCCCACCTTCCTCCGGTTTATCACCGGCAGTCTCCCTGGAGTTCCCACCATTACGTGCTGGCAAACAAGGATAAGGGTTGCGCTCGTTGCGGGACTTAACCCAACATTTCACAACACGAGCTGACGACAGCCATGCAGCACCTGTCTCAGAGCTCCCGAAGGCACTCCCGCGTCTCCGCAGGATTCTCTGGATGTCAAGAGTAGGTAAGGTTCTTCGCGTTGCATCGAATTAAACCACATGCTCCACCGCTTGTGCGGGCCCCCGTCAATTCATTTGAGTTTTAATCTTGCGACCGTACTCCCCAGGCGGTCTACTTAACGCGTTAGCTCCGAAAGCCACGGCTCAAGGCCACAACCTCCAAGTAGACATCGTTTACAGCGTGGACTACCAGGGTATCTAATCCTGTTTGCTCCCCACGCTTTCGCATCTGAGTGTCAGTATCTGTCCAGGGGGCCGCCTTCGCCACCGGTATTCCTTCAGATCTCTACGCATTTCACCGCTACACCTGAAATTCTACCCCCCTCTACAGTACTCTAGCCTGCCAGTTTCAAATGCAACTCCGAGGTTGAGCCCCGGGCTTTCACATCTGACTTAACAAACCACCTGCATGCGCTTTACGCCCAGTAATTCCGATTAACGCTCGCACCCTCCGTATTACCGCGGCTGCTGGCACGGAGTTAGCCGGTGCTTCTTCTGTGGCTAACGTCAAAGAATATGGCTATTAACCACACCCCCTTCCTCACCACTGAAAGTACTTTACAACCCGAAGGCCTTCTTCATACACGCGGCATGGCTGCATCAGGCTTGCGCCCATTGTGCAATATTCCCCACTGCTGCCTCCCGTAGGAGTCTGGACCGTGTCTCAGTTCCAGTGTGGCTGATCATCCTCTCAGACCAGCTAGGGATCGTCGCCTTGGTGAGCCATTACCTCACCAACTAGCTAATCCCACCTGGGCATATCCTGACGCGAGAGGCCCGAAGGTCCCCCTCTTTGGCCCGTAGGCATCATGCGGTATTAGCCATCGTTTCCAATGGTTATCCCCCACATCAGGGCAATTTCCCAGGCATTACTCACCCGTCCGCCGCTCGTCAGCAAAGAAAGCAAGCTTCCTTCCTGTTACCGCTCGACTTGCATGTGTTAGGCCTGCCGCCAGCGTTCAATCTGAGCCATGATCAAACTCTTCAATTTAAGTTTTTTGTGGCTCAATGAATACTGACTTTAAACTACCATAAGTAATTCAAAGCTATTA
>NZ_CAWNVW010000015.1:0-2339 GCF_963878025.1 Vibrio sp. 11986-1-5 | reverse complement strand
ACCGAGTTTGCTTACTTTGGTCATCCCTACCCTGAGCTTGAACGTTGCTTAGATTTTGACTTTCAACGTGGAGAGTTCTTCGCGGCTTATCAAGGATGGCACCCCATCAAGGGCAGTCATGAAGCACAATCATTCTATCAACTGTGGGAGGAACATAACTTTCTCGCTTACGTAGAGATGGGGGTATTTGATGATATCACTTTACGTTGAGAGCTCGACAGCCGCAGAGCGATAAACCCTTATAAATAAAGGACTTATCATGCTTTCATCTTAACGTTAGTGATGTATTGGCTTGGCTAACGCATAAGCTTCATCGATTTGCGGGCAGCATCGCTCTGCTCGACGTACCTTGATGTATTTGGCTGAGCGCAGTTTATCGACCATCTGCCAATAGTCACGATAGGCGACGGGCTTATTGTCGGCTTTACGCCAACCTTTGCGCTTCCAATTGTCCAACCACTCATTAAAACCACGCACACAAAAATCACTGCGCATGACTATCTCATCATCATCCAAGGCGTACTCTAACCCCTCTATCAGTGCGATCATTTCCAGCTCGGTATTGTTGACCGGTTTATCGAGGTCAATAACGTAATCTCGAACTTTTAGACCGTCCTCATCATAGATAACCAATGCCAATGCGCTCTGCTCTTGTGTACTCGATATGCCGATGTAAATGGTGTGGGTTTGTTGTGTGCTCATCTGTTTTTTCCTTATCAAAATATCAGCCAATCTGCTGGGTTCATTAGATAAGGCAAAGACGTAAAAAAATATTGTCATCATTGTATTTTAAGGAGGCCCTATGTCGTCACCGCCCCCCACATCGCACAGCGCATTAGCGCGATTTTTGCTGACGGTGGCCTTGATTGGCAGTCGGCAACTGCAACGTCAATGCCAACGCATCCAGCGTGATATTGACGCATTGAGTGATGAAGCCCTACTCGCTTGGGTTCAACGCTCCCCTACATGGAGCCTACGCCGTTGGCTCACGGTGGCGGAGCTGATTAAACGAGGCCATCGATGGCGAGACATTCATCCACGCCAATGAACGGGCATCTGACGTCGCACCTCTGACTAAGATGGCCGTCATTGATTGTGTCTGTTTTCTGCCATGGAGTGAGGCAATGGCCCCGAATAAGACCACCAGCATCGACCAACTGCTGATTGTCCTTGAGTTATACCATCGCATTCCGTTTGGTCGTAAAGTCACCGCTGGCCAGCTCCATCAACAGTTAGCGGAAGTGGGGATCCATCGAGACATTCGCACCGTTCAACGTAACTTAGAATTGGTAGTGAAATTTCTTGATGTCGAGAAAGACACACGAGATAAACCGTATGGTTATAGCAAGCGATTAGGCACTCGCCTTACCTTAGGACCACGAGAAGCCATCTTACTGGAAACGGCACTATCGGGGTTAAAAGCTGCATTTCCTACGGCTTATCATCCGGTGATTGAAGGTGCGTTTGCTCCTTTCTCTCGTCGCAATTCTCCAACCGCTAAAGTGGACATTCGTCCCTGTCGTCCGTTGATTGAGGAAAGCAAAATGGCTCTGTTTGAGCGACTCTGCTTTGCTCTGCATTATCAGCGAGAAATCAAATTGCAGCTCTCACCGCACACTTTGCCGTATTGTTGGCCTCTCGGATTGAGGTGTGAACAGGAGCAGTTTTATTTGATTTATGAGTACCAGCACACCCGCTATGCCATCCCCCTAAACGATATTGAGGAGGTCTCTGTCAGTACCTTTGAATTTACTTACCCAAGCCACGCAATGAGCGATATTCACCTCGACAGCTTGGCTCCTTTTCCCTCTTTACCCGCCCTATCGTATTCATCCGGCATCTGATGTCGCAACCTTGAATACCATAGCGCTGTTTCCACTCCTTACTTTGGGTGATAAGTGCCCCAAGTCAGGCCAGAGCTTTGGCATACCAATCACGAGTCACGTCATGGGTCCACTTGTTAACTCCAACCCATGGCGGAGTAGGCAGACTCATGCTCGTTATTCGGAATGCACAAGCCGCTGATCCAGCGTTATCAGTGTCAGGGGGAGAGCTCAGCTCTCTCCCTGTTTTGGTTTTACGACCATCATTATTTAGGAGATAATCATGAACCTTCACCGTACCTTATTGATCCTCGCCACCACCGTGAGTGCATCCTCTTTGGCTCACCCTGTTGTAGAAACACTATCCACCCAGTTAATCACACAGCAGTTGCCGACAGAGCACATTGAGCAACAACTCGATGAGTGGTATCAAATCGAATTAAAACAACTGGACCGCCACGCTCAGCGCCTTTCTGATCGCATCCCGATTGATGAACGCCGAAAAATGGCTCGAGC
>NZ_CAWNVW010000014.1:0-3110 GCF_963878025.1 Vibrio sp. 11986-1-5 | reverse complement strand
GATAAGTTACTTGTAAAGTTCTCAATCTTTATCTTTTGATAAAGACCAAAAATACACATTCAAGTGTGCTTGGTGAAAAACATCTTCGGATGCTTTTCAAAAATTGAGTCCGGCAAAATCTGTCTCGCACTCATGAAAATAAAACGCGAGACAACTTAGGTTGTTTAAACAACAATCCGAAACTCCTTCGGGTTGTATGGTTAAGTGACTAAGCGTACACGGTGGATGCCTAGGCAGTCAGAGGCGATGAAGGACGTAGTAACTTGCGATAAGCGTAGATGAGGCAGTAACAGCCACTTGAGTCTACGATTTCCGAATGGGGAAACCCAAGTGCATAAGCACTTATCGCTGCGTGAATACATAGCGCAGCGAGGCAAACCGGGGGAACTGAAACATCTAAGTACCCCGAGGAGAAGAAATCAACCGAGATTCCGAAAGTAGCGGCGAGCGAAATTGGATTAGCCCTTAAGCTTTATTGGTGTCAGGCGAAGTGCTCTGGAAAGGCACGCGATACCGGGTGATAGCCCCGTAGCCGTTAACGCCAGTAAAGTGAAATCGAGTAGGGCGGGACACGTGTTATCCTGTCTGAATATGGGGGGACCATCCTCCAAGGCTAAATACTCCTGATTGACCGATAGTGAACCAGTACCGTGAGGGAAAGGCGAAAAGAACCCCTGTGAGGGGAGTGAAATAGAACCTGAAACCGTGTACGTACAAGCAGTAGGAGCAGGCTTTGTCCTGTGACTGCGTACCTTTTGTATAATGGGTCAGCGACTTATATTCAGTGGCAAGGTTAACCAAATAGGGGAGCCGTAGGGAAACCGAGTCTTAACTGGGCGTTCAGTCTCTGGATATAGACCCGAAACCGGGTGATCTAGCCATGGGCAGGTTGAAGGTTGAGTAACATCAACTGGAGGACCGAACCGACTAATGTTGAAAAATTAGCGGATGACTTGTGGCTAGGGGTGAAAGGCCAATCAAACTCGGAGATAGCTGGTTCTCCCCGAAAGCTATTTAGGTAGCGCCTCGGACGAATACTACTGGGGGTAGAGCACTGTTAAGGCTAGGGGGTCATCCCGACTTACCAACCCTTTGCAAACTCCGAATACCAGTAAGTACTATCCGGGAGACACACGGCGGGTGCTAACGTCCGTCGTGAAGAGGGAAACAACCCAGACCGCCAGCTAAGGTCCCAAAGTATTGCTAAGTGGGAAACGATGTGGGAAGGCTTAGACAGCTAGGATGTTGGCTTAGAAGCAGCCATCATTTAAAGAAAGCGTAATAGCTCACTAGTCGAGTCGGCCTGCGCGGAAGATGTAACGGGGCTAAGCAATACACCGAAGCTGCGGCAATGCGATTTATCGTATTGGGTAGGGGAGCGTTCTGTAAGCCGTTGAAGGTGAATCGTAAGGTTTGCTGGAGGTATCAGAAGTGCGAATGCTGACATGAGTAACGACAAGGGGGGTGAAAAACCTCCCCGCCGGAAGACCAAGGGTTCCTGTCCAACGTTAATCGGGGCAGGGTAAGTCGACCCCTAAGGCGAGGCCGAAAGGCGTAGTCGATGGGAAACGGGTTAATATTCCCGTACTTCTTATGAATGCGATGGGGGGACGGAGAAGGCTAGGTGGGCCAGGCGACGGTTGTCCTGGTTCAAGTGCGTAGGCTAAGAGACTAGGTAAATCCGGTTTCTTGTTAGGCTGAGACACGACGTCGAGCTGCTACGGCAGTGAAGTCATTGATGCCCTGCTTCCAGGAAAAGCCTCTAAGCTTCAGTTCATAAGAAATCGTACCCCAAACCGACACAGGTGGTCGGGTAGAGAATACCAAGGCGCTTGAGAGAACTCGGGTGAAGGAACTAGGCAAAATGGTACCGTAACTTCGGGAGAAGGTACGCTCTTGACGGTGAAGTCCCTTGCGGATGGAGCTATTGAGAGTCGCAGATACCAGGTGGCTGCAACTGTTTATTAAAAACACAGCACTGTGCAAAATCGCAAGATGACGTATACGGTGTGACGCCTGCCCGGTGCCGGAAGGTTAATTGATGGGGTTAGACGCAAGTCGAAGCTCTTGATCGAAGCCCCGGTAAACGGCGGCCGTAACTATAACGGTCCTAAGGTAGCGAAATTCCTTGTCGGGTAAGTTCCGACCTGCACGAATGGCGTAATGATGGCCACGCTGTCTCCACCCGAGACTCAGTGAAATTGAAATCGCTGTGAAGATGCAGTGTACCCGCGGCTAGACGGAAAGACCCCGTGAACCTTTACTACAGCTTGGCACTGAACATTGAACCTACATGTGTAGGATAGGTGGGAGACTTTGAAGCGCAGACGCTAGTTTGCGTGGAGTCGACCTTGAAATACCACCCTTGTAGTTTTGATGTTCTAACGTTGGCCCCTAATCGGGGTTGCGGACAGTGCCTGGTGGGTAGTTTGACTGGGGCGGTCTCCTCCCAAAGAGTAACGGAGGAGCACGAAGGTGGGCTAATCACGGTTGGACATCGTGAGGTTAGTGCAATGGCATAAGCCCGCTTAACTGCGAGAATGACGGTTCGAGCAGGTGCGAAAGCAGGTCATAGTGATCCGGTGGTTCTGAATGGAAGGGCCATCGCTCAACGGATAAAAGGTACTCCGGGGATAACAGGCTGATACCGCCCAAGAGTTCATATCGACGGCGGTGTTTGGCACCTCGATGTCGGCTCATCACATCCTGGGGCTGAAGTCGGTCCCAAGGGTATGGCTGTTCGCCATTTAAAGTGGTACGCGAGCTGGGTTTAGAACGTCGTGAGACAGTTCGGTCCCTATCTGCCGTGGGCGTTGGAGAATTGAAGGGGGCTGCTCCTAGTACGAGAGGACCGGAGTGGACGAACCTCTGGTGTTCGGGTTGTCACGCCAGTGGCATTGCCCGGTAGCTAAGTTCGGAATTGATAAGCGCTGAAAGCATCTAAGCGCGAAGCGAGCCCTGAGATGAGTTCTCCCTGGCACTATAAGTGTCCTAAAGGGTTGTTCGAGACTAGAACGTTGATAGGCAGGGTGTGTAAGCGCTGTGAGGCGTTGAGCTAACCTGTACTAATTGCCCGTGAGGCTTAACCATACAACACCGAAGGGGTTTTG
>NZ_CAWNVW010000013.1:0-3211 GCF_963878025.1 Vibrio sp. 11986-1-5 | reverse complement strand
TTCGCTCTTGTTATCGGTCTCTCGATAGAGGAGCCACAATTCAATCGAACTATCAGATAGAGAACTTTAGTTGCAGCTAAAGTCTGGGTCTCACTTTACCCTTATTCGTTAGTTATTATCCATACAAGGCGTTCAAGAGGGACAGCCAACGCGTGGCATTTTTATTATGCGTTGATTTTTATGGTTACGGTATTATGCGGAAAGTTGGTAGTAGCGTTGGCTGCCCCTTAACGCGGCGTTAGTTTCTATCTAGAAAAAATCATCAAAAGCTCAGATTCAATGCCCTGAAAAATCAGCCTTAAGCGTTCAAGTCGCACTATTTGGCTTTTGAGTTTTTCCTGATGCTGATTTGGTAGAAAGTGTTGAAAGTTCAGCTATTTCAAAGTCGCTGAAAACCCACAAGCCTCGATGCTTCAATATTGTCGGATATTCAACACGGCAAATTTGGTTTCACAAAAGGCAGCATTATCGCTGTGAGCTTGCTTTCTTTGTCGCGGACTCTTAACCGTGGCCAACTTAACCTTGATCGTTTTGATATTTGACAGGTAACTTCACATCTTTTGGCGTTGGACGTGTGCATGTTCGATGCATTTGCGTAAAATACTTTTCAAGTAAAGGTGTTAAAAATCATTGTTAAACAATGGGCTACGAAACTAACAAACGCCTCAAGAGGGACTGTCAACGCGTGGCGTTTCCAGTCCCATTGAGCCGCGGTGGTTTCGGTTGTTGTGTTTGAGTTTAGTGTTATGCGTTGCCAGCCCCTTAGGCGGGCGTTATGCTTAATCTCACAAAATCAATCGGTTGTGGCCTTTTCTTTGTTCCTTCGGCCATTCGTTCGTGTTTGTCGGCAATTGAATAATGCTGTCGCGGTTTCATGTAAATTGATGCTGTGAATTCCGAGTGCTTGCCTCATTTTAGTTTCGAGCCGGTTCGTGTTGAGTTTCTTTTTCTCAAAGTCGCTTTGAGTGATTTGGTTCCTTGGCTTATCGGCCAAAAGCGCATCGGCAATTTGCTATTGTTTTGCGCTGCCTAATGAAAAGGCAATTTGGCTGGCGCTTGTGGTTCAGCGTTGTTGCCTCATTCGAGTTTTACGCCAATTTGCTGTGAGCTTGGTTGGTCAGATTTTCATTGAAAGGGCACTTTGTTATCTTGAGCGAAGTGAATTTAACTCAGTTTTTGTTCAAATCATGGTTTCGATCAGGTTAACGAGTTTTGGTGCTTGGGTTGGTTTGAAAGTCAGAGTTATTCTAATGGTTACTTAAACCTAAGTGTTTGAAGTTTAAGCATAACAAACGGTTCAAGAGGGACAGCCAACGCGTGGCATTTTTATTATGCGTTGGTTTTTGTGGTTACGGTGTTATGCGTTAAGTTGGTAGTAGCGTTGTCTGCCCCTTAACCGGGCGTTATAGCGCACTCGAATATTCGGAATCGATGAAATGGAAAGTATAGAAAAAGATCTTTATGACGCAGCAGCACAATTAATAGAGAAACGATATCCGACGGGGTGGGGCGGTGCGGCAGCAGTGCGAACCCAATCGGGAAAAATTCTAACTAGTGTTGCTCCAGACGTGAAAAATGATGCATTGTCACTTTGTATGGAAGTCGGTGCTTATTTGGAAGCTCATAAATTAAATGAAGTGGTAACGCATTCGTTATGCATATGCCGTGAAGATGAACATGGAGAGTTTTTGGTTCTATCTCCGTGTGGTATTTGCCAAGAACGTTTGGTTCATTGGGGTGGCGATGTTAGAGCAGCAATTTCAACCGAAAAGAATGAGTTGGTGTTTAAGACTCTCCGTGAATTAATGCCTCACCATTGGTCGTTAGTAAATGGAAAAGCGCTATAACAAGGCGTTCAAGAGGGATTCGCAACGCGCAGCATTTTCGTTATGCATTGATTTTATTGGTTTTTAGTGCAATGCGGTGAGTTGGCAGTTACGTTGCTCACCCCTTAACGCGGCGTTATAACTCAATAGATAAATGGCAGTGAGAGAGCAATCGTCCTCTTACTTTGTCTTTTCTAATAAGGATTTCTCGTTATAAGTGTGCAAATAACTTCCTTCAGTTAAGTATTCGTCATACTGAGGCTGGAAATGCTGTACGATATTCTTGCACTTTTCTTCGGTGTATGTATTTTTCCCGAAGGAATATGAGTATCCGTCTAAAATAGCCCAAGTCCTCAAGTTATCAGGAAGCTTATCCGCTCTTAAATGCTCTAAGAATTCGTATCTTTCTATCAAAGCATGGAAAAGTGGTAAATTGTTTAAGCCCGAATAGCTAGGTATACAGTTAATCGCAAGTACGGGCAAGAATGATACAGGGACAAAACTGCGCACTAAACTTGCGTACATTTTTTCGTCATCGGTAAGCGTTTCTTTACTGTTGATATAGCATAGAGAAAACTTTCTGTTTTGATTATGTGTGTTACTTTTGCACACAAACTTAAGTACCTGATAGAGAATTCGGAAATACTGTGAAAGCTCAATGTCGTTAAGGATTTCATCTTGTGCTTCTTCTAAAGCTTCCTTAGGAGAGTTTTTTGGATCCAAAGCAGTGTTTAAGTTGTGTAAAAAGTGGTTGTTGTTTTCATATCTAGTTTTGAGCTCCGATAGGGAAGTGTTATGCATAGACAAAAGAGAATAGAAGGTGTCCTCAAATCTTTGTAGCTCTTGTGCTTTAGCATTGTCTTTCAGCTCTTGTTTCTGATTGATAACCGTTACTAATAAACCAACGAAAGACAGTGAGGCGAAAACAGCTCCAATTACCCCTCCTAAATATGATCCAAAAGCCCCCCAATCAGATGGGTCTGAGCTCAATTTAGTCATGTGGAACTTGTAGGTGTAAGGCACTAAAGCAATGATTAGAGCGACAGATATAATGCCCAGGGCAACTAAAAGGATATGTTTGTTTTTTTTGTTCATTTTTAACAACTCATAGATATTTGGCGTGCTTTTTAATATAAAACAATGTTGATATCAACTCATTTGAGTTATAACAAGAGACTATGGCGTCAAGAGTTAATTTGTGGCGCTGTTTGCATCCCACATGCAGCCGTCTCTGAGCATAGAATTTAGGATAACTACTATCTTTCTGACGCAAGCAATGATCGCTACTTTTTTAGGTTTGCCAGCGACTAATAACTTTTGATAGTGCTGTTTAAAAACAGGGTTACATTGCATTGCAGACATCATTGCCATGTACAAAACCGTCC
>NZ_CAWNVW010000012.1:0-6106 GCF_963878025.1 Vibrio sp. 11986-1-5 | reverse complement strand
TCACCGCCGTATACTTTTGCAAGTACAGTACAGATAGCTGCTGTTAGAGTGGTTTTACCGTGGTCAACGTGGCCGATAGTACCAACGTTTACGTGCGGTTTCGTACGTTCAAATTTTGCTTTAGACATGAGTTGTCCCTCTAGGTACGGATGTATGTGGCTTTGTTTATGACCACGCAACCAAAAAAGTTCGGTAATAATTATACAGTAAATGGAAATCTTTGCTTAGAGCTGGTGCTGATAGGCAGACTCGAACTGCCGACCTCATCCTTACCAAGGATGCGCTCTACCACCTGAGCTATATCAGCACTCTAAAATGAGTGGAGCGGGCAGCGGGAATCGAACCCGCATCATCAGCTTGGAAGGCTGAGGTAATAGCCATTATACGATGCCCGCAACACGTAACTCTGTGAGCTATTTCCTTTACAATATGGTGGAGGGGGACGGATTCGAACCATCGAAGGCGGAGCCGGCAGATTTACAGTCTGCTCCCTTTGGCCACTCGGGAACCCCTCCAAATTTTCATCTTCTTACTAAGGAAGATGGTGCCGACTACCGGAATCGAACTGGTGACCTACTGATTACAAGTCAGTTGCTCTACCTACTGAGCTAAGTCGGCATAAGTGGGGCGCATTCTATTGAATGATCTTAATGCTTGCAAGCCTAATCGATAAAAAAAAACAAATTTTATTCGCTTTAGGTCTATTCGTTGTTTTTTTATTCATTTTTTTGCTTAATCGCCAATTCTAGTGTGTTTCTGATTTGCAATCTTAGTCGCATATTGTATGTTGCCTGCTTCTTCTAACACTATGACTGAACCTTTTATGAGCCCCTATTTATCTTTTGCTCGTCACCAATGGGCTGAGTTACGTAACTCAGTCACTATGACTCTGTCAGAACATGATCTACAAGAATTACAAGGTATTAATGAAAGTCTAACGATGAAAGAAGCGGTAGAAATTTATCTCCCTCTAGCAAGGTTATTGAATTTGTATGTGGCCGCTAGACAAAGTCGTAATACCGTTCTTAACCAATTTTTAGGCCATGCAGAGAAAGCACCTCCATTTATCATTGGTATCGCTGGTAGCGTAGCGGTCGGTAAAAGTACAACCGCGCGCTTATTGAGAGCATTACTCTCTCGTTGGGAGAACCATCCTAAAGTTGAGTTAATCACCACTGATGGCTTTCTCTACCCTAATAGAATCTTGCACGAACGCAACATTATGCATAAGAAAGGCTTTCCAGAATCATACGATATTCGACGCCTAGTGCAGTTTGTTTCTGATGTAAAAGCAGGACAACCTCATGTTATTGCACCTATCTACTCACATTTGACTTATGACATCACCTCCGAACAGAAAGTGGTTGATCGTCCAGATGTCTTAATTATTGAAGGGTTAAACGTTTTACAAAGCGGGATGGATTACCCTCATGATCCACATCGGGTATTTATCTCTGATTTTTTAGACTTTTCTATTTATGTGGATGCCGATGCCGAATTAATTGAAAAATGGTACGTTGATCGTTTTATGAAATTTCGTCATGGGGCTTTTAAAAAACCAGAATCATACTTCAATCATTACACGCAATTGACTGAACAAGAAGCCAAAGCCAAAGCACAACATATCTGGAATTCTATCAATGGTAAAAACCTTCAAGAAAATATTTTACCCACCAAAGAACGGGCTCAATTAATTTTAAGGAAAGGGCTTTGCCATAATGTCGAAGAAGTGCTGTTACGAAAATAAATTTATCGATACGATCACTCAACTGAAATTGAAAATGACTCGACCTTGTGCAGCGCAACGAAGGGAAGTCATTTTCTACTATAATATCAAATGATTACACTAGAACCTATTCACTATTAGCCAACTATTTAAAGACTACTATTTACTCGTCGTCACCTTTTCGTAAAGAAATCTCACCACCGAGATAACTTTTTATTCCGTCAGAAGTTTCAAGTAAAACTGCCCCATTCGGATCAATACCTCGCTCTATTCCGGTAATTTTATTCGGTCCGATCAGCAAATGAACTCGACGGCCTAAAAAATTGTCCAAGCGATTCCAGCGTTCAACAAATTCTTGCATACCGTGCTGCTCATAATTTTCTAATGACCGATTTAAAGCTTGTATAAGCTTAATTACCAGTTGGTTACGATCAATATCCTCCTGACCAGTGACATGTGACAAACTCGTCCAAGGCTGATCGATGGACAGATTTTTATCTTGCATAATGAGATTCATGCCGATACCAATCACTAAGTGAGCCGCTCCGCCAGCTTGACCCGACATTTCAACCAAAATTCCCGCGAGTTTACGATCTTGATAATAAAGATCATTCGGCCATTTTAATTTAATCCCTGTCAGCCCCATATCTTCAAGGGCTTCGACTATCGCGACCCCAACAACAAGGCTCAAGCCCATCGCAGCAGCCATACCAGCGTCTAAACGCCAATACATTGAGAAATAGAGATTAGCGCCAAACGGCGATACCCAATGCCGACCACGACGGCCTCGCCCTTTATCTTGATATTCAGCAAGACAAACCGTACCAGAGTGCATCAGGCTCGAATTGTCTAATAAATATTGGTTAGTTGAATCAATAATAGGATGCAATTCAACGGGGTTAGTTACTTGAGAACGAATGTAATCTTCATCCAACATCATCAATGGCCGAGCAAGCTGGTATCCTTTACCTTGCACGCGATGAATATCCATCCCCCACTGTTGAATGCCTTGGATATGCTTACTGATGGCAGCTCGAGACATACCAAACTGCTCCCCTAATGACTCACCAGAGTGAAAGTGTCCATCAGAGAGCATCTTTAATAAGCGTAATTTAACACTATGAACTTTCATTGTTTTTTCTCAATTAACTTAACGCCCGTAAGTCAGTTTCTTCAGCGGCACCAATAAAACGAACTTCGTGCTCAAGATTAACATTAAACTGATCATGCACTGTCTTACATATTTGCTTTGCTAAAGTAATAATATCTTCTGCGGTAGCACGATTCTTATTGATGATGACTAAGGCTTGTTTGGGGTGCACCTGCGCTCCCCCCAAGGTATATCCCTTTAATCCGGCTTGTTCAATAAGCCAACCAGCGGCTAATTTAACGCCTTGTTCGGTCGGGTAAGCCACCAGATTTGGATACTGCTTTTTTAAAGTCTCAAACGAGGTTTGATCAATCACTGGATTTTTAAAAAAACTACCCGCATTACCAACTACCGTAGGATCAGGCAATTTATCTTTTCTCACCTGACAAACGGTGTGATAGATATCCTCCGCCGTACAAGTCGATGGCAAAGCTTGCAATGGTCCGTAAGACAAAAGAGGTCTCCAATCCTTACTTAGGCGCAGTCCTACTGCAACTACAAGCGCTTTACCACATAAATCTTGTTTGAAAATAGAGTCACGATAACCGAATTGACAGTCAGAAACGCTTAATCTTTTAATAGTGAAACTCTCTAAGCACAAGTAATCGACATAATGACAAACCGCCTTAAATTCTATGCCATAAGCACCAATATTTTGAATAGGTGCAGAACCAGCACAGCCAGGGATCAAGGCTAAGTTTTCTAATCCTGGTAAACCTTGCCGAATAGACCATTCGACTAAACTTGGCCAATCTTCTCCGCCGGCAACATGTAAGTAGTGAAAGTCAGCATCTTGTCTATGCTCAATACCTAACAGGCGATTGACCATCACCAAGCCTTGGTAAGGCTCGGTAAATAACACATTGCTTCCCTTACCTAACATCAATTTCGGCCGATCAGCCCACTCATCAGATTGATGCAGTACAATCAGATCATCGACAGATTCAATTACCGCTAAATATTGGCAAGTCTGATCAAGACCGAAAGTATGATAAGACTTAAGATTTGCATTATGATGTAGTTGCATGAGACTCTTTGCCTAAATAAAACTCATGCTATTCTACAACAGATACTTTGATAAGACAGATGCAAATACCAATTCTTCACTTTGAGCACGTAGAGACGCTAAAGCTACCCCTGATTAAACGTTTTTATAAACAGCACTATCCATCAGCTAAACCGAAAAGTGATGAGCTGATCATCGCGGCTTATGAAAACCACCATATCAAAGCCGTTGTTCGTTTTCGCTCAATTGCTGATTATCGATTATTGACTGGTATGGCCGTGGTGAGTGATGAGCGTTCAAAAGGGATTGGGCAAGCATTATTGCTCTACTGCAAAAAAAACATACTGAAACACAATGACTATTGTTTTGCTTACTCGCATCTGACATCCTTTTATACACTTGGTAATTTTTATACTCAGCGTCCAGACCAGCTTCCTGCAGAATTGCGAACACTGCTTACGCGCTACCAAGCGAGTGGTAAATCTCTTATTCCGATGATGTATAAAGATGACTTATGTTAAGAATAGAGCTCTTTTCTAGCTATCATTCACGTTATTTTGGTAATATACCCTGCTCGCAATTTTGCACATACGTAAGGTAAAGCATCACTATGATTGCTCGTAGAAATACAGTCGAACAACTGCCCACTATTGCGCAAGATCCTAATAAGTTTGATGTATTGCTGTCAGCTCAAGAGTTTCGTACTCATCTTATTGAGTCTATTCGTCTAGCCAGTAAACGCATCTATATAGTGGCTTTATACCTAGAAAACGACGATGCCGGACGAGAAATACTCACTGAGCTTTATAACGCTAAACAGCGTAATCCAGGATTAGATATTCACATTTGTGTCGATTGGCATCGAGCTCAGCGCGGGTTAATCGGTGCTGAGGCCTCTGCAGGGAATGCAACACTGTATTGTGACTTTAAACAGCGTTATCAACATGCTATCCCTGTACATGGCATTCCGGTTCGCGGAAGAGAAGTCTTTGGCGTGCTTCATCTCAAAGGCTTTATCATCGATGACCAAGTGATCTATAGCGGAGCGAGTATTAATAACGTTTACCTGCACTATCAAGAACGTTACCGCTTTGATCGCTATCATACCTTAGATAATCAACTTCTCGCTGACACTATGGTTAACTTCATTCAACATACATTATTGGCTCATCCGGCCGTGAATGAATTATCTTGCACAGATAGGCCCAAAACAAAAGAGATCAAAACCGATATTCGCCAGTTTCGTGCAACGCTTGCTGAAGCGAACTATGATTTTTCTGCACAAACACTCAATGCTGATCAAGTCGGTGTCACCCCACTGGTTGGGATTGGTAAACGCCGAAACCATCTTAATCAGACCATCATTGATTTATTGGCTCAGGCAAAACAAGAAATCTACATCTGTACACCTTATTTTAATTTTCCCCCATCTGTCGCTAAAGAAGTAAAAAAAGCGATTAAACGAGGAGTCACCGTTCATATTATTGTTGGGGATAAAACGGCAAATGATTTTTATATTGCACCTTCGCAAGATTTTAAAACCATTGGCGGTTTACCTTATCTCTATGAACTCAATCTGCGCCGCTTTGCAAAAATTAATGAAGCTAATATTGCTAGTCGAAAACTATCCATTCATTTATGGAAAGATGGCGACAACAGTTTCCATTTAAAGGGAATTTGGATAGATAAACGTTATATGCTAATCACTGGCAATAATCTTAATCCAAGAGCATGGAAACTCGATTTAGAGAACGCGTTACTTATCCAAGATAAACACGGGCATCTCGTTGATAAGTTTAGTAAAGAGATGGATAACATTTTACAACATACGCAATTAATCTGTACCTACAAACAAATTGAGAAGCTCGATAGTTACCCTGATGTGGTGCAGCGACTAATGAAAAGAATTACCCGTGTCAAAGCGGACCGAGTATTAAAACAGATTCTTTAAAGAAAAGAGCAAAAAAAGCCGATAGTGATTCACTATCGGCTTTTTTACGCTAATTCTGTATTGCAATATCTAGCAGATGGCTAGAAAAGAAATAATGCCACCCTAACTTAATTCCATAAAAAATCCCCAGCATTGCTGCTAGGGACTCTTTATCAGTGGCGGAGCGGACGGGACTCGAACCCGCGACCCCCGGCGTGACAGGCCGGTATTCTAACCAACTGAACTACCGCTCCACATTGTCTGTTACTCGATAAAGTCTGATTGGCTGCTTTA